>JAAZNW010000082.1 GCA_012798065.1 Chloroflexota bacterium | reverse complement strand
ATTTCCAGGTCCATCCCCACGCGTGTGGGGAATACATTGATAACGACCCTCACACCGTTACCTGTAGTGGTCCATCCCCACGCGTGTGGGGAATACGTTGTACGATGCAGCATACGATCGAATGAAAAACGGTCCATCCCCACGCGTGTGGGGAATACGTTTATGGACGCTCTTGATAAACGCGACTCCGCGGTCCATCCCCACGCGTGTGGGGAATACTTCCCTGAACTGGAAATCAAGAAAGTTGACTAACGGTCCATCCCCACGCGTGTGGGGAATACGATTACCTCCACCCTGCTCCATACCGCCTCCACGGTCCATCCCCACGCGTGTGGGGAATACCCTTCGGTTAAAATTTTTAGCCACGTATTCGGATCAATTGTAATCCCTCGCTTTCTTCAATTCCTCGTTTCGTGTCGCCAGACATACGCATGGCGAAGTGTTGCTCGTTGTTGGTCGACCATATCTGCACTACACCTCCAGTTCCCTTTGCGTTGACACAGTTTTCCCACAACTGGTCACGCACCAGCGCTGACACGTGCCCAATAAAGAGCCCTGTATGAGGTTCAATCAGCCAGCGGGTCAATTTGCCCCGTAATGAAACAGGAACCTTTTCCAGAATCATCACCACCATTTATTCCTCCTGGTATATACCCCACAATGGTTCTGGCAGGGCTTTGTCCTCATCCGCAGGGAATTCACCTTCAAATTGATCGGGGACTTGAAGCAATTCGTCAATATCCGGAAGAATCCTTTCCAGTAATCTAACCTCTCGGAATTTTTCCCGACAAGCCTGTCTGACGCGTTTTTCGACCTCCGTGGTGGATTGACTAACAATCTCAAAAGAAATCGGAACGCAATAATCGACCTTATAAAGGTCTGCGATGTCAAAAACAAAGGATAATTGTTTGCCGGTGTGAATAAACCCAATTGCTGTGGAGTAGCCGCCCGAAACGATCGCGGATTGGCACAAACCATTCATGAGCGCATTCGCGGCTGATAACGCCCGATTTACAGGGTCACTTCCCATCCAGTTACTCCGCTCATATCGCCTGCCACTCCACTTCACCCCGTACTTTTGGCTGGCTTCGGCATAGGCTTCTCTAACACGCACACCTTCCATTCCTCGTAATTGGGGCAAAGTTAGATCTGTCCCAAGCGATTGCTTGAAACGGAACCGATACATCCTGGCAACGACTTCCATATGTTTTTGAGGATCGGATGCCATTTTCGCCTGGTGAAGCAGATGGTAACCTTTGCGAGTTTCACATCCTCCCTGTGCATAAAACTTCATGCCATCTTCACCCACCCAGTTGACCGCGCACCCGTTTTCCATCAACGTACGGATGGCAGCATGAGTAATACTCGTGCCGGGGCCTAATAACAGCAAACATAAATTCGCCACTGGAACCATCACCCGACCCTCTTTGTTCACATATTCGATTGCCTGATATTTCTGATCAATCACGGCATGCTCAATATACAAATAAGTCAGGCTATCCCGTAATTTTGGAAGTACTCGTAAATTCTGCATGGTAAAAAAAACCCAATCGTACTCACGCGGTGAACCTTGCCAGCGTTAATAAGCCAAACCCATATGCCTTCGCAGGCCCAATACCCTCAATCATCCTTTCCGAAAGCAACTTAACGTTTAAGACCTGGAGTACCCCATTGAATTCAACAGCGTAGTGTGTCTGGCGGTTTTCATCCTTTGCCGGGTTCTTTGCAGACCGCATCAACCCCAGCTGGCGGGCCTGCGACTGCATCACCACTGACCCAGATCGTTCCAACTGCCGCTTCAACCACTCCACCTGAGCCTCCTCTTTAAACAAACCCAGGCGCTTTCTGTTCCTGGTGACCACCGGGTTGGCAACAAGCCTGAAATGATAATAACCTCCCGGCATCAGGTTCCCTAAGCGGAGTTCTTTGACAGCAGGGGTTCCAACCAGCACATCAAAATTCCCGAAGGCATCCTGCCAATCAGGCTGGCAAGTTGATTGTGCCAGGATACGAAAGTTTCCATCATGCTCTTCAATGCGAAAAAGCAGGCGCGGTTCGTCGCGGTATGCCATACGCAGTCTCTGGTGCACACGGTAACGGTTGGCGACCCATCCCAGGGCAACTTTTGAGTTCATGATCTCGTACAGCGCGAGGTACATTAATCCACCTCCTGCAGGGTGACCGGTCTGATCCTGTGTTCGCGGGTGTAACGCGGCAGAAAAACGCGGTGTGAATTAGATAAGATTTCGTCCCTTCTCTGGGTTCCCTGCCCGGCATCTACATCCACCACCACCCGCAAACGATCATCCTCATCAACCAGTTTTCCTTGATATGGCCAGCGCTGAAGCGCGTCAAGAAGGCCATCAAAATCCCCTTCCCCTTCATATAAAACTTTCGCTGGAACACACGAGCGTCTTCCCAGGTAGACAGGCCATACCGGTTTTTGCACCGCTTTAGAAAGTCTCTCAATCAGCTCAGTTTTGCCTTGCAACGCTACCAGGTACGAGGCATCACACAGGTAGGTTCGCCGCGAGAGAACCGTATCTTTCTTCACCTTTCCCTCTGCGGAGATCACGCCGCCAATGACCGTATGAAAATCCGTCAGGAAATCTCCTTCGCGTTCACAACGCACACCCATGCGCAACGCTCTGCTCAAATCCGCGAGGTCTTGATCTGCTGAAATACCGAGCGCGCATCCCAGCATCCCCACAACCCCGGATTTGGTGGGTTCAGTGGAGGTATCCCGTACACTCCAGCGCGCCCGTTCACCCCAGGCTTGAAGAGGTCCTTCAAGCCTCAAGAACAGGGTATTGGCCATTTCATACCTCCTGCGGCAGGCAAGCCTTCAGCCAGTTTTTCAACTCATCCAGCGACTTAACTCGTTCCGACATCGGAAAGTCCTCCCCATCCAGGTTCAGGCAGGCGCGTTTTGGATGAAGATTGTAGGCTGCTGCTACTTTTTCAATGTATTTTTCCAGTTGGGCGATGGAATTTTGCATCAACGTTGCATCATGGCTGGCTTTTGCAGGTTTAAGGAAGGCATTGGCGTAACTGACCGGCAAATTGGCATCAGTGACTTCAACAAGTACGAGGTCGGGCAGGTTGAAAGCCGCAAAGGTGTTCTGTTTACCGGTTGGATGAGCTTTCACCACCGCGTCCAGTAAAGCCAGCACACCTTGTTCTGCTACTGCCCTATCATCTCCCAGGTTGGCCAACAGTTCCTCCCAGTGCACGTTCACATACTTGTAGTATGTCGAGCTGTTAAACTCAATATCCCCGATCATCCCGGCACCCGGTTCATCCGCCAGGTCGTCCACTGCCGTGAAGTAATCGAATTCCTGGTTGAGTGCGTTGGTCGAAATCGCATGCGCAACCTGTACCGCCGCGCTCACATCTTCAAATGCGTCCGACGTGGTCATTCGCCCGAACATGGCAATATCCACTGATCGGGGCAGGCTTGTCTTCAATCCCTTCGTGATCTTCTCAATATCCGCCTTTCCCCATTCTTTCGCCCCCATTTTTTTATAGGTCTCGAGCAACGCAGAAGCCATGGGTCTGATTTCGTTCTTTCCCAGGAACATCAATTGTTTTACCATATCCTCCTTCTCAGCAACCTCAGCATCGCCTTCGATTTCCCCTTCAACATCCTGGTTCTTCTTCTCAATTTTCCGACCCACACCAGATAACTTATCAACAATGAGTGACAGGTCTGGCTCATCTACCCCCTGCCGCTTCAGCTCTTCTTTTATTAAAAAGGGCAGTTTTCTGGTACGGATGCCCAGCAGGTCGTCTTGCGAAAAATTTTCTGCGAATGCTGTTGACCGGCGGATACTGCGTTTGATGCACTGACTGGAAATGCGCCCGCGCCTTACACCACCAAAAACAGCGTCTTTCGGAGCGCCAGTGTCATCACGGTTTAAATTAGATGGCGCATAGTTCTGCAAGATATGAAATTGAATTAACATGATTGTCTCCTTTTTTCACTTATTGACCAAAATACGAACGAGCCCAACGCTGCTGAATAAAGCGGTCCGGGTGCTCCCATTGGAGCACATCCTCCAATAACTGCAGCCAGTTCACCCGCACGCGGCAGGATTGAAGGAATTTTGCCGCCTGGCGCAGCCTGAAATGCAGCTGAACAAGATCTGCATCCAGCAGGTTCTCAACCCGCCTGTCCAGCCCCTTGCTGTTCTTTGCAGATTGCGCCGTTCTCAGGTGGTCACCAAAATTCCCCTTGGTCGTGCCTTCAGCCAGAGGGTAAAGAGTGGCAATGAGAAAATAGGTTTCCTCCTGGTATTGCGGCACGCCATAAGGCAGCAGGCTGTAAAATAAACCCAATGCATCGCCTGCTGCAGCCAGCTCCTTACCGGCACTACGCTTGAGCCTTGCCCTGGAACCGCTGTCCAGATGTTCCAGGCGAGAGATAAGAATTTTCGTTTGAGATACATCCTGGGTATCACTCATAAT
>JAAZNW010000112.1 GCA_012798065.1 Chloroflexota bacterium | reverse complement strand
CCTGTTATTTTCTCTTTGTATTGACGGCTTCGTCAAATACAAAACCGCCGAAGGCTTAAGCCAACGGACGGTCGATTCGTATGAGTGGGTGCTGCGTAAGTGGATGGAAAAGATAGGCGATCAACCGGTCGGTAAGATCACTTCTGCCGACGTACTCGATTACATGACCTATCTGCGTACCGAGTATGTTCCCCACACTTTCGCCAAACCGAATCCTGCGCATGAGGCGCCAACGCGGAAACTCTCCCCCAAAACACTGCGAAACCATTGGATCACGTTCAAAGCTTTCTTCGGTTGGGCGGTTGCAGAGTTCAAAATCAAGAACCCCATGGAAGGCATCCCGGGACCACGTTATAAAGAAGCACCGGTAGCCGCATTTACTCAGGAAGATCTTGCGGCACTGCTTAAAGCCTGCGTCTACTCGCGTGAGTACAATCCAATCAATCGCCATAATTTTGTCACCCGACGACCATCCGCCAAAAGAGATGAAGCCATGATCATGCTCATGTTGGATACCGGTTTGCGCGCTTCCGAGCTTTGCAGTTTGAAAATCGGCGAACTGGATTTGCGCACCGGCAAAGTTGTCATCAAGCACGGGGATGAAGGTGGGGCAAAAGGCGGCAAAGGGCGCACGGTGTTCATCGGAAAGAGCACTCGCCGGGCTGTATGGTGCTATCTGGCTGACCGCGAAGATCGCGAGGACCCAGAATCGCCAGTATTTATCAATCGTGGCAATCATCCGTTTAACTCCAACAGCCTACGTCATTTGATCGTGCGCCTGGCTGATAAAGCGGGCGTCAAAGGGGCTCATCCACATAAATTCCGACACACTTTTGCAATCACTTACCTCCGTTCAGGCGGGGATGTTTTTACCCTGCAAGCCCTGTTAGGTCATAGCTCGTTGGACATGGTTCGTCATTATGCTCAAATCGCTGAGATGGACATTGAACGAGTGCATCGAAAAGCCAGCCCAGTTGATAACTTGAGGTTCTAAAAACGATCATTTTCTCTTTATGCCAGAGCTGGAGGAAGGGTTTATTGAATCCCATCCTCCAGCCATTCAGGTTATTTCCGTTTTTTGGGCTTGGCAGGGAAGTTTGCATGTTGGACGGAGCGATGGCGAATCGCAGCATTCCTTGCGCACCAAAATAATTGAACCATTTGCCATGACTTCATAATCCAGGCAGTCACCAGGTTGTAAATCCAACAGGTTACGAACCTTTTTGGGGATCGTGATGGCATTGGTCGTGGTAATGATAATTGGTCGTTTTTTCAAATAATCACCTCCTTTCCTTTCGAGATTGCTGAAATTTTCATAATCCAGCTCAGCCGGACATTCTGAAACTCAATAGGGAACATGGCTTTTACCCACAAGAGGAAGCGCTGGTTGGTATTCATGATGCTCTGTAATACTGCCTGATCCAATCCGTTTTCGAATTTCTGAAAAAGGAAATCAGGGAGACTGGTGTTGATAGTTGGCACCAATCCAAACGATTGTGATCCAGCCCAGAAAAGCAGCACTTTTAGATGCTCGAAATCGGTAGAGATCTGAAGCGATGAACGGCCATGAACTTCCCGTGAAAATTTCAGGAACAACTTAACCTTGAGATAATTCTGACGATCCAGCATTCCAAATCCCGCGATTGACAATCCCGCCGCAGATGGGACATTTGCCTTTCAAATGACTCAGATGGCCTTTGACAGGGCGAATTTCCCCATTTTGAATTTTGACGATCGTATTACAGCGCATGCAAAAACCTTCCCCTGCTTGAAGCTGATGGGCGGGCTTCTTTCTGGAGTTCCGTTGGTTATCAACCCAGGCGGCAAATTGCTTGCCGTCGATCCAGATATGGTTGGATTCATCCCGGCTGTGTGGCGCGCCATGATTGAGCCAATCCCGCAAGGTGGTTTCAGGAACGTCCAGGTCTTCAGCGATTTCCCGCGGTGTGTAGAGCATGGGCAGCAAACCAGGTGCTTTGATCAAGACATTCCTGGAAATCCGGCAATTTGAAGTATTTTGGTTTTCTGACATTCTTCTCCTTTGTTATTTTTTAGACTTTGCATGAAACAAACATACGCCAGCCATGCCAACCCCTTAAGGAAATGGCATGGCTGGCGTATCCTCTTCCCACTGATAGGTGTTGAAAGATCCTCGTTTTGTAACTCTGATCCGCGGATCATTATTGAGTTTTGAAAACGCCCGGTCGATCGTCCTGGCGCTGCTGGTGATTTGGAGTGCTGAGATACGCTCATTCTTCTTGAATTCCTGCGCCGGAACGCTTTGCAGATATTCCAGGATATCCCCAAAGATCAATTCCGCCTGACCAGGAGCGCGCAGCAGTTCAGAAGCATTCGCTTCAGAAAAT
>JAAZNW010000081.1 GCA_012798065.1 Chloroflexota bacterium | reverse complement strand
GTCTTGCCCATAGAGTAACCGCACAGAATCCACATGAAAACGGGAGTTTTCAGCAAGACCGCGCAGGTAGTCATCCATCCTGAACTCTATCCCCGTTTGACCATAATTCGGGTCGCTATATCCGATCACTGCGCTCAATGGTGGATAGAGATAATCTCTTTTATATTTACCGGCAAGCCCACTGTTAGCGGTGAGCGGGTGATTGTTACGATCCAGGAGGGTACCGCGGTATACGTACATGTCTGAAATGGCGCGACGAGGGTTGTCTCCACGCGCCAGCAAGGCGTCCGCGCGGAAAAAGCCCCAGTAAATTCCAAGCATCGTGATCGCTGCAAAACCAGCCAGAAAAACACCTCCAACGAGCTTGTAAGGACGGGTTCTATCAATTGGAGCCGCCTGGTCTTTGGGCTGGTTGCTAATAATCATCAATAAAAGGGCAGATGCTGCGGAGACGACCAGTGAAGTTCCCCCGTAGGAGATGAATGGCAGCGTGACGCCTGTAAGCGGGAGCAGGCGAATGGTTCCACCCATAATGAGAATGGATTGTGTGGCGATATAAGATGTGAGACCGGCAGCCAGAAAGCGTTGAAACTGATTGGGCGCGCACAGCGCGATGGTTAACCCGCGAGTGGTAAATAAGGCGAGAACCATCACCAATGCCAATCCCCCTGCTACACCAAACTCTTCCAGGATGGCGGTAAAAATGAAGTCGGAATGTGCCACGGGGATGACGGCCGGGCTGCCCAGTCCTAATCCGCGGCCAAGTAACCCACCATTGGCGACAGCGATAAGAGATTGGACGATCTGGTATGAATTGTTGCGTGCGTCTTGCCACGGGTTAAGCCAGGCTTCAATGCGTAATTGGATCACGTTAAAAACCAGGTATCCCGCTATAAGCGCGAGAATGACGATGATAAAGCTAATGAGGAGGACGCGCCGTTTGCCAGAAGCGAGATAAACCACAATCGTGTAAAGAATGATAAAAAGGGTTGCGGTTCCCAGGTCACGCTGGGCGACTAAAATCAGCACCGCGATGGCGATGAGGATCAATGAGGGCGCCAGTAATTGGGCCAAGCGCAAGCGCGCCTTCAATGTATCAGCAAGGTATGCTGCCAGGTAAATAATTAACAGGAGCTTCAAGATTTCTGAAGGTTGAATGTAGACGCTTCCAAGGTTCAACCATAACCCAGGACCACTTCCACCGGGGTAAGTACCGATCACAAATGTGAGCAAGGTGAGCAACAGCCCGCTGATGAGCCAAACATACTTGTAGCGCCGCAAAACGGGAAGAAGGTTTTTGTATTTAAGCGCAACCAGGAAACCGATAATCGCAAGCGCAGTCCAGATCGTTTGCCGAATACCAAAGTTGGTGGATAGACGGTAGATCATTAAGAGACCCCAGCCGTTTAGCAGGGCAATGATTGGCAGCAGGTATGGGTCACGCTCAGGCAATAATTTGTTCAGTTGGCGGTAAAGCACCGCGTACCCAGCCAGCCAGGTAGCAAAACCCACCCAATGCTGCCAGCGAAGCTCTGCCTGAAGGGTGTGTAGCCTTACCGCTGGGGCAAAGGTCAACACCAGGCTGTTTAAAAACATAAAAACCAGCACCAGCAACATGAGCCTGGTCTGAACGTGACTCTGCGATGGGCGGTTATTTGAAAACGATAGTCTCACTTGATATATTTGCCAATCAATAGATCCAACTTTTCGGCGGTCTTTGGTGAAACGAAGGAACGGTTGGTGATGATTGCGTTCTCAAGTGCCCGTGAACAACTGCAATCGACGACCTCAGGCAGCATGGTCACAAGCGTGGATATACTACGTTGGGCAATTTCCGTATTGCGTTGCAGTGTCTTGACCACCATCTCAACACTGACGGCTTCTTCGGTGGTGTGCCATACATCATAATCAGTTACATGGGCCATCACCGAATAACAAATTTCGGCTTCACGGGCAAGGAACGCTTCTGGAGAGGTGGTCATTCCGATGAGAGACAACCCCCATGAGCGGTAAATATTGGATTCCGCTTTTGTTGAGAAACGCGGACCTTCGATTGTGATCATTGCCCCGCCTTGGTATACCTGGCCATCAGTGGTAGATATCGCCTGGTGCAGCAATGTGGAAAGTTCGGGGCAAAATGGGTCCGCGCTGCTGACGTGCACCACGAGTTCTTCATCGAAAAAGGAGCGGGCGCGCTTATGAGTGAAATCAAACAGTTGATGCGGAATGACGATACTCCCCGGAGCGAAATCTTCGCGAAGGGAGCCACAGGCGCTTACACCGATAATCCGTTCCACGCCCAGCATCTTCAAGGCATAAATATTGGCGCGGTAATTTACCTGCGAAGGGGGGATAGTATGGCCAATCCCGTGCCGCGCCAGAAAAGCTACTGGTTTACCGTGCAGGTTACCCAAGACGATGGGGGCGCTGGGAGAACCAAAGGGAGTAGTGGGGTTGACTTGTTGGGTTTCTTCCAAACTTGGAAAATCATAAAGACCAGATCCTCCAATTACTGCTAATACAGGTTTTAAATTCATCATGGCTCCTTCTGCCTTATGCGAGAGGTTGAATTTCAATGGTCAACAGTACTTTCCCGACTCTTATCTCGTCTTCATTAATCAAGATCGTCGGAGTTTCGACCCGTTCGTCATTCAAAAAAGTTCCGTTTGTGGATAAAAGGTCCTCTATCCACCATTGTTTATTTCGATAGGATAACCGTGCGTGTTGATTGGAAACTGTCTCATCATTGATACGGATATCACAAGATGCATCACGCCCAATCTGTAATTCGGGTTTGGTAAACACCTGTTTTTGGTCGGCCGCTTCCTGATCGTTAAACACAGAAATCCAGGGGATTTTTTGCGCAGCCAGGCTCTCGCTCTGAAATTTTAATTCCCACCATAAGGTGTAAACCGACCAGCCCAGGAAGGAAAGCAGAGCGAGGAGGAGGCAAACCCGCAGGACGAGAATGGTGACTGCCAGCATTAATCCTCCTCAGTCTCTTCAATGTTCTGAATTTTTGAAGTGATACTCTTTTGGGGTTCTTCGGTTGGGCTCTGGTCGTGCGTGTAAATCATGATGAAGCCGGACAAAGAAATTACATCCCCTGGGCGCAGAAGGTGACTGTCGATACGGTTTGAATTGATGAATGTGCCGCCTGTTGAGCCGACATCAAAAATCATGTAATCATCCTTGACTTTTCGCAGCTGAGCGTGCATACGAGAAACCCGCAGGTCATTAATCACGATCTGATTGCTGCTTCTCCGGCCGATATTGATCACCGGTTGAGATAACTCGATGGTTCTGTTTCCCTGGAGAATGAGCGTGGGGTTATTCATTAACGGCTCATTGAAACCAGTGGGGGCTTCCAAGGAGATTACCCCTGTTTCCCCTCTCTCACTCTGATACTGGTCAATCAGGGTGATCCTGGTTTCATCAATGTCGATTCCGGGGTCTGGAACAAGCGTAACCTTGGGGGCGATGTGAAAGCGAAAACCGAACTCAAGCGCTGATGATGTGAGCAGCTCCGCCAGTTTACACTCCCAATCTGCTTGTGATTGCCATAAGGAAGCCGTGCGGGGATTTAACAAAATGCTCACGGCGGGTTTTAAATAACGCCGTGGTGGTTCGTGCATAAAGAGCTCGTGAATTGCTCCACTGAGGTGCTTCAGCAGCTGATCGTCGGTTCCCACCCAGGGCAGAATGGCAGCTCCGCTTTCGAATATATTGCGAATGTGTTTCTCGATTTTATCCAGTTGACTCATTGATATTGATTATAACCACGACAGCCGAGTTTAACCAACCTCACTGCGCGGTCTGGTTGAAGGAGGATGCGTTTGGCTTGTCAATGGCATCAGAAGTGTAAACCGCGATGGATTTTGGCTTTTTCATCACATAAATTGGATTGCTGAAAATCCAACCGCGTTGTTCTCCTAAATGGTCCAGGTACGCTTCAACACGATAAGCCCCGGGCTTTTCGATTGTCTTTACCAGGAGGTCCTGGTTATCTTCTTCTGTGAGCAGTTCACCATTACAAATCAACCGCAGCCGGGCTTTTCGCGGCGAACTGACCCGGATGGTTGCCCCAGGGTCAAGGAAGAGGTACTCTCCCATATGCGCCTTGGTTTCCCCGTTTTCGATGGTGAAGCTAAAGCCCCGCGGTTCAGCGGCGCGATCCAGACATATGTAGCAGGCGCCTTTCTTAAGCGACTGGTAGATGGCCTGTTTGTCCTTTTTTAAATCGCCGCTCAACGGTGAAGGAAGAAGGAGGTGATTGTTGATCGATGAAAAGTGATAACGGTAAGGAAATATCACCTTTCGGATGAATTTGTAACGATAGTGCAGCGCATGAGCATCAGATCCTGATACTGCCACTACTTTTTTTCCGGCAGCGAGGAGTTGATCCCATTTGGCGAGGGCCTGCGGCAAGGGTTGGTGCGGGATGAGGTCAGGAAAGAAGGCGTGAAAGATCACATCTGGCAGGCTGCGCGCAACTGTTTTAAGCTCACTAAAGCCGTTCCATAATTCTAAGCCGGTAAACCCTTCAACCTCCCAGGATTCCCAAGAGATATCCGTTTCATTGAATAATGGAAGGTCGTATTCGTAAGGATGAGCCAGGAACGACAAGCCACCATCGCGCTTCACCTGGTCAATCAAGCACTGAGGGTCGTATGCGTGTTGCGCCATCTCGCGCCGGCAGCCGAGCACCAGCAAGTGGTTTTTCTGCGGAATTCGATTCTGGTCGTGGACTTCTTCGCCGGTGAGCACCAACACTCGCTTCCCGTTCTTCGATACATACCTCTCCATCCCTTTTATTAGAACATTGTGGTCTGTAATAATCACCACATCTACCCCAGCATCCAGCGCTTCTGAAGCCACCTGGGTGTAATCACCACTCCCGTCGGAGTAGATCGTGTGAATATGCAGGTTACATTTGATATCTTCCATTAGGTTGACGATTTTCGGTTATGAACGGTATAATCTGCGGTGTTTGAAATTTCAGGAGGTTTCTGGTGGAACTTTACATTGACATCGCGCTAATTATAACTTCGATAGCTCTTATCGCGAGCGTAATCCTGCAAAATAAAGGGGTAGGGCTTGGAGGATTGACCGGTCAGGATTCTGGCGGTGTCTTCACTGCCCGCAGGGGAATCGAAAAAACGCTGTTTTGGGTGACGATCGTACTCAGTGGTTTATTTTTTATTCTTACCTTTGCCGCGGTCCTTATCCAGGGGTAGACCGGGTCATTCAAGGAACAGCCTGAAACCAATCATTCGAGGCGACTAACCTTGAAACAGGGTAGTCGCCATTTTCTATAAACCTTATGAAAAAATATCGCTGGCAATTACTCGTTCTCTTTCTGACTGGTTTGGTAGTTGGAACTCTCTTGCTTTTAGAAAAGCGTGGCGGGCTGGGAGAAGTGAACACTCCACAACCGGCGCAAGGAGGGGTTTACACTGAGGCCCTGATTGGATACCCCCAGCGCATGAACCCGCTGCTGGATAGTACCAATAGTGTGGATAGAGATGTAGATAAACTGATTTTCTCTGGCCTGGTGAAATTTGACTCAAGAGGTATTCCCGCTCCTGACCTGGCCGAAACGATCGGGATTTCTCAGGATGGGATACTGTATAACATCTCGCTAAAACCAGGGCTGGTTTGGCATGACGGCGAGAAGCTGACCACCAAAGATGTTTTGTTCACCATCGAATTGCTCAGAACAGGAGGTGTCTATATTCCGGAAGATATACGCAAATTATGGGATTCGATAGAAGTGTATCTCTTCGATGACCAGCATATGCAATTAAAACTTCCGGAAGCCTACGCGCCTTTTATGGACTATCTGACCTTTGGCGTGTTGCCACAGCACCTTTTTGCTGGCATGGATATCAACGAAATTGCCGCATCCGCCATCAACCTTCAACCGGTAGGCAGCGGCCCGTACCGCTTTGGTGAACTGCTGATGGAGGGGTCAACAGTGAGCGGCATTCGACTTCTGGCAAATGAAGACTATGCCGGTGGACGACCCTATTTGCAAGAGATCGTTTTCCGTTATTATCCTGACGCATCAAGCGCCTATCAGGCATACGTTCAGGGTGCCGTGCAGGGCATCAGTGAAGTTCCCACAGGCCTGTTGCCGCAAGCGCTTGCGAACGAGGATCTTCGTATTTATACAGGACGCTTACCGCGCATCAGCTTGGTGTTATTGAATCTAAATGACCCAGGCGTCCCGTTTTTCAAGGAGATAGAGGTGCGCAAAGCGTTGATGCTGGGTTTGAATCGCCAGGCGATCATCTCGCAGATGTTCAACGGGCAGGCGATTGTGGCGAATAGCGTTATCCTCCCTGGAACTTGGGCTCACAACGAGAGTATTGCTGAAATCGGTTATGACCCGCAATTGGCAGCCGAAACCCTCAAGAACGCGGGTTACGTGATCGCTGGTGAAAACAATACCACCAGGGCAAAAGAAGAGGTTCCGCTATCTTTTGTGCTGTCTTATCCAGATGATGACCTGCACCTTGGAATAGCACAGTTAATCGCCAACAACTGGCAAGCCTTGGGGGTGAACGTTACACTGGAGGGCGTACCCCCAGATGTGTTCGTTGCTGAAAAACTAGAACCGAGGTCTTACCAGGCAGCTCTGGTCGACTTGAACTTAAGCCGCACGCCTGACCCTGACCCCTACCCGTTTTGGGACTTGGGGCAGGCGGAAAATGGGCAGAATTACTCCCAGTGGAACAATCGCCTGGCAAGCGATACGATCGAGCAGGCGCGCGTGACCACTGACCTGGGTGAGCGAACCCGTCTCTACCATAATTTCCAGGCGATCTTCGCGGAAGAATTACCGGCTCTACCGCTCTATTACCCGGTATACAACTACGCGGTTTCAGAGCAGATACTGGGCGTGACGATGGGTCCGCTCTTTGATACCAGCGACCGGCTGGGAACGATCACCACCTGGTATCTCACTACCAGCCGCAACCAAAAAACCACGGATACAGCAGAAACAGATACAGGGAACTGAAATGTCGTACCAGGGCATGGAGGACGACATACGGCTAATCCTTGCTGCTGGAGAAGAACTGGCGCAATATCTGTCTTCCCCCATCATTCTCTGGAGGGTGAAACACTGCAACCAACCTCTTTCGCCTGGTAACCTGCTTCTGGCTATTACCCGGCTAAAAACAGTTAATGAAATTGCGGTGCAGCATGATGAAATGAATAAGGTTGAAAAACTGATTGACACCCGACGGCAGGCGTGGGAAAATCGTGCGCGTCAGGAGATCCCTTTGCGCTTGAACCAATATCGCGAACTGGTCGATGAATACCTTGAGCAAGGAGCAATCGACGCAAGTTACCGCAGCAATATCAGCACCCGGGTAAAGCTAGATTTGCTTTTTCGAAGCCTGGCGGCAGAACCATATGTAGAGCAACGTAAAGCGCAAGAACTGGATCGTCAACTTGGCGCGTTGTTGCCTGAAGGTGATTTTATTTGGGAACCAGAGCTGGAAACGGGTTTCCCCAAATCAATCTATGCCTATCTTTATGTCAGGAAAAAGTGAACTATCATGAAAAAATTTTATACAGGAACAGGTGATAAGGGCTCAACCGGTTTGCTTGGCGAACAGAGAGTGGACAAATTTGATTTGCGTATGGAGGCGCTGGGGACGCTGGATGAGCTATCAGCGGTGCTGGGAATTGCCCGCAGCATGCTCACCGACCCGCAAGACCGCCAGAAGATCATTCTGTACCAACGCAAGTTATACCAATTAATGGCCGAAGTGGCAGCTTCGCCAGAGAACAGGGAAAAATTTGCCAAAATTAATGAGCAGTCGGTGAACTCTCTTGAAGCTGAAATTGACCGTATTTCGATGAGAGTGGATACACCCGCAGGATTCATATTGCCCGGAGAAACACCAACCAGCGCGTATATCGCCCTGGCGCGTACCATTACCAGAAGAGCAGAACGGCGTGTTGCAGAACTTACCAGCCGTGGAGACCTGACAAACGCGTATGTCTTGATTTACCTTAATCGTCTTTCGTCGCTCTTTTTTGCAATGGAACTGGACCTGATACAGCGTGAGACCTCTCACAAACCAACCATGGCCAGGGAATCGTCAACTTGACTGGAACATTAATCAACTATGCTGGCATTCTCGTGGGAGGATTGACAGGCCTTTTACTTGGATCCAGGCTGAAAGAGAAATTGAAGCAGACCATCATCAGCGCGCTGGGTCTCTTCACACTCCTGTACGCGATATCGCTTTTTCTTGAAACGCAAAACGCGCTCATTGTGCTGGGAAGCCTGCTTATCGGGATTTTGCTGGGAGAATGGTGGCGAATCGAAGAGGGGTTGATGGCGCTGGGGGAGAAGCTGGAAGGTCGTTTAAACCATTCCGGGCGGGGAGAAGGCTCCAGCCGGTTTATACAGGGCTTTCTTTCGTCAACACTGTTGTTCTGTATCGGGCCAATGGCGGTTTTGGGCTCTCTACAGGATGGATTGAGCGGAGGTTCTTACACGCTCATTATCAAGTCCATCCTGGACGCTTTTGCCGCGTTAGCCTTTGCTTCCAGTTTGGGCGCGGGAGTGCTTTTTTCTTCTGTCCCTGTATTGCTTTACCAGGGTTCTATCACCCTGTTGGCGCAACAGGTACAGCGTGTGGCGACCCCTGAAATGCTGAATGAGCTCAGCGCTACTGGTGGGGTGATCCTGGCGGGACTGGCGATCAGCAATATTATGGAAATAAAGAAAATCCGCACAGGGAATTTCCTTCCCGCTCTTCTGGTTGCCCCACTACTCGTATTTTTTCTATCCCTGTTCAAATAAACCCCGGTTTACAACCGGGGTTTGTCATTCTGGTCATTTGCTTCGGCTAATTTGTCAGACTGGTTTCGATTGCTTGAACCAATTCAGCTGCGTTGACTATCTTGCCATTAATGAGGAAGGACGGGGTGTAAGTTGCGCCCTGTTCTGTGGCGAACTTATTATCGTTTATAACCTGCTGACTGTATTTTCCTGAATTAAAACAGGCATTGAATGCTTTCATATCCAAATCAAGTTGCTTGGCGAATGCCACCAGCCGTTCTTTTGAGTAGGCTCCGCGGTTTTCACCATTATGATTGGCGAAGACCATATCGCGGTATTCCCAAAACTTCTGCTGGTCGTTGGCGCAGTAGGCTGCTTCAGCGGCCTTAATTGATTCATCCCATGCTTGCCCCTGACCAAGGAAGGAGAAGGGGGAATAGGTGAAACGCGCTTTGCCTGTTTCGACGTAATCTTTTATGATTTGGGGCTCTAAAACGGACCAATAGTTGGCACACGCGGGACATTGAAAATCAGCGAATTCAATCACCTGAACTGGCGCATCCGGGTTGCCCAATGATAGACCGTCTTTTTGAGCGGTGGTGGTTCGCGTGATCGTGGCTATTTGGCCGACTGGTTTGTACTGGGTTAAAATCACCATGCCAACGACCACAAAAACAAAGGCGGCAATAATTAAAATAGTTGTGAGAGAATTTTTGGAGCGGTTTTGTTTTCTTCGTTGTTGCACAACATCTCGTTTTGTCATCTTTCCTCCATAAAAGTCCTCGCATTATCTCATATAAGACTGGAATTGTCCATAAATATCCCGGTCAACAATTGCTTTGTTCAGCCGGATTTCGTGAAAACCGGGAAGGATTCAGAGGTCTGGAAAAAGCCCAGCTTTTTATAGAGAGATAAAGAAGCCTGGTTATTATCCTGGGTATTCACGGTGATTTGCCATATTCCCCGCTGTGTGAAATATTCCAACAGTTGAGCGACAAGCGAATAGCCGATATTCAGGTGCCTGAATTCTGGCAGCACTGCCAGCCGGGCGAGATGGGAGGAGAGAGAGCTGGCGGTCGAGAGCTCGTAACCGATTATCTGCTCATTTACCTCAGCGACACTGGCGTGCGCTGATTGCAGGTACGCACGCTCCAGTGAAGCCCGCGAAATGACCCAGGCGGCTTCAAAGGTCTGCCTGTCCACTTCTGCTACCTGGTTGAGGTCAGCGGGTTCCATTGGACGAATCAGTACTTCAGGGGGCATGTTTTTCACTGGAGGTACCTCTCTACCCCAGTGAAGAACGACGATGTTCTCAAAAGGCGTAAAGCCAGAGGATCGCAGCAGCCTAGTGTACCAATCGGACAGGGACAATGAAAAAACCTGGCAACGGGTTACAGCCAGTTCGATCAAGGCGGGTTCAAACAGCGAGTGCCAGACAGCGTTCACCTGGTTGGACCAATGGTCCATGATAAAAGCGTGAATCCAGGCAACGCCTTCAGGATCTGGAGCGCAGGATAACAGGGCGGTTAGCTGTTGATTTGCGAAGCGCAGTAAAAAAGGGGGCTGTGAAACCCACTCCACCAGCGGGCGCCAATCCAGGTGGCGATGAGTCAGGGAAGCTTTATCGACAAAATCAGTGATTGCCGTGATATCTTGGCTGACAGCCTGGCGGATTTCAGTATTCGAGGGTGCCTGTAGCATTTACTTGAATAATTTGTTGCGAATGGCTGCCAGCGTTGTTTTGAACACGGAGTCCTTGATGGTAGGTTTTTCTCTCTGGTTATATGCCGCTTCCATGGAAGCAAGGGCCTGGAAGCCTCGTTTGGTCTTCAGTTGTAAATCAGATACCCGGCGCAGAATATTGATTCGCAGCTCTTTCTCGCCGGCTTCTTTGAAAATATCCAGTGTGTGTTCGTAAAGAGCCAGTGCTTCTTCCTTTTTATCCAGCGCTTCAAGGGCAGCGGCGGTATTCGCCAGCGCCATCCCCTGGCCTTTCAAATCGCCGACCTTTTGGAATGTCTCATCTGTGCCTTTGACGATATCATAAGCTTCTTGGGCGGCGTTCTTTCCCAGCAAGGCAACACTGATATTATTGCGCATTTCTGCGACAAGCAGTTCATCGTTCTGTTTTTCATAGAACTCAAGGCAGGATTGAAACCCGGCAATTGCGGCATCATATTTTCGGCGATTGTAGTCTTTAATCGCCTGTTGTTTAAGTTTTTCAATTTCTGCAGTCATTGGTCAGAATGTGATCTCCAGCAGGTTTTCTGCGATAGCGCGCAGTTTCGTGGCATCCATCCCGCTTAGCCTTTTCGCCAGTTCAAGGTAGGGCAGGTTTGCCGGGTTTTGAATGAAGGATTGTACTTCTTCAGGTAATTGAGATGAATCCTGGCTTGGTGACGCAATGGGGGGCGGTTCGCTGTTTTGGAGGGTGATTGAAGAATATAAGGATTTCAGTGGGATGCCTAATTGAGAACAAAGGTGTTCAAGTATAGGTGCGGGAATCGCTGTTTCGCCCGATTCATACCTGGGGAGAATCGCTGCGCTGATACCTACTGCAGCGGCCAGCTTTTTTATTGTCCAGTTTTGAGCCAGGCGCTGTTGTTTGAGGGTTGCGGCGATGACCCTATTTCTGATTTCAAGGAAGTTGTTGACCTTTTCACGCGGCAGGATTGTCTTCTTGAGTAAATCTGGGTTCCCGCTGAGAAGATTTTCAATTGGTATTCGATACAGCTCAGACAATACCTCCAGTTGCGGCAGGCTGGGAGTAGATTGACCGCTTTCGTAATTCTTGACCATTTTCACGGAAACACCCAATTGCTCAGCGACTCTGGCGAGGGTTTTTTCGCTCACCTCCCTTGCGGCCAATAACCGGGCGCTGATTAGTTGACTTTGTTCTTCCAGCGGGCTCACTTCCATGTTGACTACTCCAATCTCAAGGAACTATGAAAACCAGGCTTGATTATCGCATCTGGCCTTTTTCATTTCTTTGCTTGCTCATCAAGCGCGGGCATCTGGTAACCCATACCGGTGCGGGTGACTATGTGAACAGGTTCGTGGGGGTCGTCTTCCAGCTTTTGGCGCAGCCGGGCGATACTCACCCATAGGATCTCTTTTTCATCTTTATAGCCAGGACCCCAAGTAGTGGTGAGCAATTCTTCTGCGCTGAGTACCTTCCCCAGGTTATGGGCGAAATGGATCAACAGCTTGTATTCCGTGGCAGAAAGGTACACCGGGTGGTCGCCTTTGAAAACCTCAGCCTTGGCGATGTCAATCTTCAGGTCACCATGCGTCAATATCCTTGACCTACCAGCGTTTTCTTTTAATTGGCTGCGCCGTAAAACGGCTTTGACCCTTGCCACCAGTTCAGTAGCTGAAAAGGGCTTCACGACGTAATCATCAGCGCCGAGGTTCAACCCGCGTACACGGTCGCGTTCTTCTCCCAGGGCGGTGAGCATGATGATAGGCACGTTAGAGAACTGCCGGATGCGGGTTGCTGTGGTTATACCGTCAAGTTTTGGCATCATCACATCCAAAATGATCAGGTCAGGCATCTCGTGTGAGACCAGGTCAAGCGCTTCCTGACCATTCTTGGCGGTTGCAATCAGGTAACCTTCTTGCTCAAGGTTCACTTTAATCAGCCGTAAATAGAGGGGTTCATCGTCAACAATCAGTATCCTGGCATTCATAATCAATCCTTATAGACTCACATCGTGGTTCAAAGGAAGTGTGATGGTGAATTTTATGCCTTCTCCCTGAGAAGAAGAGACGCTAATCTCTCCGTTGTGGTTGTTGATGATTTGTTTACAGATAGATAAACCTAAACCGGTACCATATACGGATTTTTCCAGCTCAGGAACGCGGAAAAAACGGGAGAACATGTTGGGTAGATATTTTTCGGGGATCCCTGGGCCGGTGTCGGAAAATTCAATAACCAGGTTGGCCTCTTTTTGAAAAACCTTGATGGTAATCACTGAGCCCGGAGCGTACTTTTTTGAATTTTCAATCAGGTTGTCAATGACTTGCGCCAGGCGACGGGGGTCGCCGACAACCGTTGGCAGTTGCTGTTCTAATTCCAGTTTAATCACCTGCGATGGGTTGGTGTATTCAGCGCGCTTGACCTGGTCGCGGATGATGGCGTCAATATGCAGGCTTTGAAAGTCGAAACGCATGTTGCCGCTCTGCAAGCGTGAAGAATCGAGCAAATCATCAATCAATTCGCCCAGATGCCCTGTCTCACGGTCGATAATTTCCAGGAAATCATGCTTGGTTTTTTCATCCCAGTCTGCATCTTCACGCAGCAAGGTTGTGGTATAACCGCGGATGAATCCCAGGGGGTTGCGCAGCTCATGGGTGATGGTGCTGATAAAATCATCTTGCAGGTTCGAGGAACGACGCAGCCCGCTTAGTTCTTTCTCATAGTCATTTATTGTTTTTTGACGGATGACACTGGCAAAAAGCGTGCCCATTAATTCAGCGAATTCCTTGCTACCCGGTTCGAAATCAGGACCGCCAAAACGGATGAAAATAAGCACGCCGGTGATTTCTTTTGAAATGCTCAGAGGCACGCCGAGCAGAAAAGGAGACTGTAAGCGGTCAGAAGCGGTTTTATTCTCAGGTTGAATGATGAAGGCTTTCTTTTCCGCAACAACCCTGGAGGCGATGTCTTCCCCCCAGGAAACGTCGGCTTCTTTGGATCTGCCGCGCCCCATGGCCCGAGCGTACAGCACATCCATCCGCTTGATGGTGCTATCACCCAGGTAAACGACCAGGTTGTCGAATATGAAAAACTCGCGGATGTAGGTGACCATCTTGTCGAGTGTTGCTTTCCAGTCGTCAGATGAAGAGACAAAATGGCAAAACTGCAAGAGTTTTTCTTTATCGATTTCATCGAGAAGAAATTCATTAGACATGATTAACCATTATACAATATTCGTGCCAACTGGTTCTCAATTTTCTCGCTGAATGCCCGGTTTTTACGTAAACCTTCGCTTTTAAATGCGTGTAGCGCGTGAAATTCCCCCGCCAGGGTGGAAAACCACTGGAAAACCTTTCTTCTTTAGCTACAGCGAGGATGAGAACCGCGTGTGTGGCTTAAAAGATGGATTGAAACACTCTCGCGTTTTAGGGGACATCATTGCGCTTCGAGAAAACTGGGGTGGTGTTCTGTTGCCGAAAGAGGGCGCGTTCTTGCCTTTAAAGTTCTGCCTTGTAATGAAAGCAACTCTGTTATCGTTATAGGCAACGCTGGGTGAGAAGGTCTTGATTGATCAGGTTAGTTTTTCAATGAGCCCGTTCAGTTCTTCATCCGAATAATAGTGAATGGTGATGGTGCCGCCCTTTTTTCCGCTGCGCAGCGTAACACGGGTGCCCAGTTTAACTCGTAATCGTTCTTCGAGTTCTTGGAAGTGCGGGTCAACTTCCACTGGTGGAAGGGAGCGAGGTTTGATCCCAGTTAACTTGCGCACCAGCTCTTCTGTTTGGCGGACGTTGAGCTGCTGTGAGAGGACGGTGTGCAAGGCCGAGAGCTGTGCCTGGGGAGTAGGCAACCCGAGGAGCGCGCGCGCGTGCCCTTCACTGATGCGGCTTGCAGCAAGCGCTTCTTGTGCTTCGGCGGGAAGGTTGAGCAGGCGCAAAGTATTTGTCACAGTGACACGACTTTTCCCGACCTGGTCAGCCAGGGTTTCGTGAGTGAGGTTGAACTCGTCAATCAGGCGCCTGAAGCCGCGAGCGGTTTCGAGCGGTGATAGGTCCGCTCGCTGGATATTTTCGATAAGTGCCTGGGTCAGACGCTGTTGTTCGCTAACCGTGCGGATGATGATAGGCACCTTTTCCAAGCCGGCGATTTTGGCAGCGCGCAGACGGCGCTCGCCGGCGATGAGCGTGTACATTCCCGTTACAGGGTCGTGTGAAACGACCAATGGCTGCAGGACGCCGTGTTCGCGAATGGAGGAGGACAATTCTGCCAGGCTTTCTGGCGAGATAGTGTCGCGCGGCTGTTGAGGGTTGGGGATGATCATCGAAACCGGCGCGTAGGAATCTGCCCGGGTTGGGGTGGTGTTTAACCCTGCGGGAATTAACGCGTCAAGACCTTTACCTAATCCTGTTTTTTGTGCCATTTATGCCACCTGTTCCTTGAAGGGCGGAGAGGGTTCTCCATCCTGAGCGAGAATTTCGCGTGTCAACGCCGCGTAAGCGCTGGCAGCGCTTGAACTTGGCGCGTAATGCGAAATGGGCAACCCGTAAGAAGGTGCCTCAGCCAACCGTACCGAGCGAGGTATGACTGTATCATACACCAGATTGGGGAAGAACTTACGCACCTCGTTGACCACATCGGTTGAAAGGTTGGTGCGGATATCGAACATGGTAAGGATCACGCCGCGGATGCGCATTTCAGGGAAGAGAGAGGAGCGCACCAGGTTGAGGGTTTGGGTGAGTTGACCAATGCCTTCCAGCGCCAGATATTCACACTGTACCGGGATAAGCACGCCATCACGGGCGGCAATCAATCCGTTCACCGTGAGCAGGCTGAGAGAAGGAGGGCAGTCAATGATGATGTAATCATAACGATCGAGCGCTGGTTTAAGCGCTTCGCGCATCCTGAATTCACGCCCTTCCATGCCGATCAGTTCCACCTCTGAGTCTGCCAACGCTGGAGAGGATGGCAGCAGGGCAATTTTTAGCCTGGGGTTTAAGAGGATGTTAGGCAAGATGGGTTGCTCTCCAATAAGCACCTCGTAAGTGCCGTTCTTTACTTCGTATTTATTGATGCCCAGCGAAGAGGTGGCGTTGGCCTGCGGGTCAAGGTCAATCAGCAGCACGCGCTTACTGAAGAGCCCCAGGTACGCGCTGAGATTGATTGCAGTGGTGGTCTTGCCGACACCACCTTTCTGGTTGACAAGGGTAAGCACGCGTGTCATTGCTTTGGATGGGCGATAATCTGGGTGGAATAAGCGCGGAGCTCAGATGGGGTTGGAACTCCCAGTATGCCAACGCGGGTGACAGAATTCGCCCCTACCAAGGTAGCAAACCTGGCAGCCTCCCAGGGATCACGAGTTTGTAATAGTTTAATGAAGAAAGACGCAGCAAAAACATCACCGGCGCCGACAGGGTCCACTTCTTGCGTGAGCGGAGGGCGGAAAAAACGCACGTCTCCATTCCAATACACGCGCGAACCGGCTGCGCCTTCGGTAACCACCAGGATTGGCGCGAGCGCGGCGAAATGGCTGATTGCTTCTTCATCCCCGCGCACGTCTTCAACGCTCATTACGCAGGACTGAACATGGGGCAACACCTGGTCTGATTCTACCCAGTAACGATAAGAAACGATGTGATCGCCATCCCAGGCACGCATCCAGCCTTGAGGGGTTACGCCCACCAATGAACGGGGAAACGCACGCACCAGATTCGCGGGTATTTCATTAGCGAGCGGGCCAAGGTGAACAATAGGCGCGGAACGCCAGGCGGGCGGAACATCCTCCAGTGAAAGCAGGTCAGCCACATGCAGAATGTGCTGGATTCTCCCTGTGGGAGTATAGGTGTTTCGAAAAGTAGAGGTGAAAGGGGATGGTTTACGCGCAATGGCGATCCCGTTCAGTTCTGGCGGCTGAAGGTCAGGGGAGCAGGAAGTGACGATGCCCACGCGCAAGCCAAAGGCGCGCGCGGTCAGCGCGGCGTAGGAGGCTGTACCTCCAAGCGAGAGCCCTGCGGGGGTGACATCTTGCGTGATATGACCAATAATGAGGTAATCGACAGGTTCAATGGTTGCGAGATCTGGCATTGATGGCTTTGTACCGGTCTAGGGGTGGGTGTCGAGTGGCTCATCCAGTAACGGCTGAAAACCCTCGTCCAGTTCCGGTTCCTCTTTCTTCTTATCGGTGGGCTTGCGCGTACCCGGGATGGCGGAGGCGCACCAGGGGCAAATGTTCCAGGGCAGCTCAAGCAGTTTACCGCATTTTTTGCAGGTCTTTTTAAGCACCGTGTTGCAGCTGGGGCAGACGAGCCAATCCGCATGGATACGGCGATTGCAGCCCGGGCAGAGCGCGGATTCTTCAATGGCTTGCAGCAACGCTTCTTCTTCCAATGCGCTTTGGTATTCTTCTTCAAGCGTGCGCGCAGGGCGCAGGATGAGGTAAATGAGGAAACCGGGGATGGAAAGCAGCGCAACGATCACCACTGCCAGTATGCGCAAAAAGCGGTCGCGGCTGCGCTGGCGTATGTCACGGCTTGCCCAGAAGATAAGACTGAGCCATAAGGCAGCCAGGAAAGCCGCCGCGAAACCAATGGCAACCAGAGTTAACTGCTTAAGGAAGGAGGGATCAAGACTCATACGGGGCTCCTGTGGGAAATTATAGCATGGTTGAGAAACGAAGGTGAAAGCGCTTGCGTGAAAGGGGGTGTTGTTATATAAAACAAGCAGTTCCAAATGCAGCTAGGAGGAAGAAATGACGCGTGAAAACGGAGCGACTTACCGCATTAAAGACCTGGCGGAAGATGAAAGACCGCGTGAACGCCTGGCAAGCATTGGAGCCGAATTTTTGAGCAAAGCCGAGCTGCTGGCGATATTACTGCGTGTAGGCACAGAAGGAACGAGCGCGGTGGAACTGGGCTCACAGATTTTAAAGGAATTGGGCGATCTGCGTGGCATTCAAAGGGCAAGCCTCGCGGAGATGTGCCGCATCCGGGGGCTTGGACCGGCCAAGGCAGCGCAGATCAAGGCGGCAATTGAGCTGGGTCGGAGGTTGACCCTGGAAGCGCCGCAGCTTGCCGCGGGCATCAGCTCTCCGGCAGATGCGGCGGAACTGGTGCGCTATGAAATGCAGGCATTGCTGCAGGAAGAACTGCGCGTGATTTTATTGGACACGCGCAATCGCAAGATTGACGTGAAAAAAGTTTATACCGGGTCGCTCAATTCGTCGATGGTGCGGGTGGGCGAGCTGTTCCGTGAGGCCATTCAGCGCAGCGCGGCTTCGATCATTTTGGTGCACAATCACCCTAGCGGGGACCCTTCACCCAGCCCCGAAGACACGGTTTTAACGCGCTCGGTGGTGCAGGCCGGTAAGCTGCTGGATATCGAGGTGCTCGACCACCTGGTGATCGGTCAGGGAAGCTTTGTTTCGATGAAAGAAAAAGGACTGGGATTTGAGTAAGGGTAAATTTTTAAGGGGTTTTGTTTGACAAACAGGGTTGATTATAGTAAGATAACCAGCGCTGGCGAGGTAGCTCAATGGTGG
>JAAZNW010000080.1 GCA_012798065.1 Chloroflexota bacterium | reverse complement strand
ATTCTTTTGGGATACAATGTATGCGCATCGAGGCTTCTCTCCTTTTGTTTGGTTTGTCACCCTTAAGGATGACCTCGATGCTCTTTTTTGTCTAGCCTTTTTGTCTCATATGTATCTGAACTTATTCATGACTCACGGGCTTAAACACCCCAAAGCTTCCGCAGTTTCACCTCTTCAGGGCTTATTCCGCGTCGGTAAAGAGCACCTCCAGCGTATCTCCCACCTGCGCACCCAGCAGCGCCGCCGCGCTGCCGTTCACCACTGCCACTTCAATGAAATCTTCACTGTCCACCAGCGCGATGAGCTCTCCAGGAGGGTGCTGCCCATACGCGCTGGAAATCCCATGAATGAGCCTGCCCTTGAGTGAAACCAGCAGCGCTTTGCCAGCCACCCACGACCAGGCCAGGTTGGTGGCGAGGTTGCCGAAAGTGTCAATAGCGGAGATTTGCGCCCGGTAACCGCCAGTGATCTTTTCGGGCTGCGCCAGCGGCAACAGCACCGGGTCAGTGATAAGCCTGCCCAGTTCTTCCAACCTCACCCCGGCTGCCAGATGGGCGCCCGACGGCGCGAAAATATCACGACCGTGAAAGGTGCGGCTCACCCGCGGCAGCCAGTAACGCGGCTGCTCAAGAGACACAAAGATGGTCTCCAACCCCGCGTCGCGCGCGTCGGCGATGAGCGGTGTGAACAGACCATTATCCGGACCAATAAAGTACTGCGCGCCGATACGCGCTGCCAGCGCGCGCCGCTGTGTGCCCACGCCAGGATCCACCACAGCAATGTGCACGGTTCCAGGTGGAAAGTAAGGCGCTGCCCGCTGTAGCACAATGGCCGCTTCTAAAACATTCTGCGGCGAGACCTGATGGCTGATGTCGGCGATGCGCGCCTCGGGGCAGATGCCCCAGATGACACCCTTCATCGCGCCCACAAAGCCATCTTTATCACCAAAATCTGTCGTCAGGGTGATCACTGGCAAGAGTGCACCTCAATCTATGGGGTAAAAGTTAATTAACTGTAGCATCCGCATTCCCAGACGTCAAGGAGAAGGCTTAAATAATAAGTGGGGCGATTTGAAAACACCGCCCCAACCTCGGTTTTGACCAGCCTGCATTACCAACCCACGCGGCGGTTTTTCTTTTGTTTGAGCGTTTTCTGCACCTTTTTGGCTGTCGCGTAACCACCGCCAAACAAGAGTGAAATAATCGCCGACAAAATGATGAACCACAGGGGTTTAACGCTGCTCTTTTTCTCCACGGTGAAGGCGTATACTGCTTCCACGCCAGCGATCCGCGCGTCGGCCGGGCTTAACCTCACCACATAAACGCCAGTGTGCGGCGCCACCCAGTTGAGGGTGCTGGGTCCATCCACAGTGAAGGGGCGGGCTTCGCCCAGCAGCGCCTGGCTGCCTGCGGCGTATAACTGGATGACTGCCCCCGCAGCCGCGGCCCGCGGTTCTGCGCGCAATACAAAGCTGTCGCCCTCTTTGGCATCAAAACGTACCCAGTCCACATCTCCCGCCGGGCACCAGTTATGGGTCACCGTCGCGTTACTTCTCACCAGTGGCGCGTTTTCGCGCAGGTTATCCCCGGTTCCTTCGCCCTCGTCGCCTGCGCAGTCAGCCAGCACCAGGGTATACACCTCAGCCTGCTCGGGGTAAGCCTCAGCCGCGCCAAGTTTGTTCAGCGCGCGCATGCGGAACTCGTACACCTGCCCCTGTTTACCCCAGTACACCAGGCTGCGTGCGTCGGCACCGATGGCTTCCGGGTAATCTTTCCAATCGCCCTGCCCCTCGCGCACCTGCAACTCAAACCGTTCTACTTCGTCAGCGGGGCTCTCGACCGTCCAGCCAAGCCTGATGGCGGTCGAAGCGGAAGTTTGCGGCAAGGCGTTCATGCGCGTGGTTGGGGGCGCCTGGGCGGGTACCACGCTGAACTCCTGGGTGGTGGTGGCGCTGCCCAGCAGATTGCGCGCTTCCACGGTGATTTTATAATCTCCCGCCGGCAGCGTGCCTACCTGCCATTCGCCGGTGTTCTGCCAGTCCACCGTTCTGAGAAAGCCCTTGGCTCCGCTCAGCCGCGCGCTTGATTCCGTGCCCTCTTCCACCGTCCATAAGAGGACGAGGAAGGTGTCGTCGGTGATGACTTCCGGCAGGGTAATGTTTACAGGTGTGGGCATAACAATGCGCTTGACCACCTTGATAGAAGAAATGCTGCCCGCGCCAATCAGGTTGTTCGCCAGGTTGTCATCACCATCCTGGAAGAGTTCCATGGTACCGGCAAAGTTGGGTTCGCTATAGGCCAATGCCGAAACCCCCGCCCCCACCTGGATGGAGAGCGCCTGGTCTGACTTTACCTGTTCCAGCCCCGATAGGTCAGCGTAATCTCCCATTTTCAGTAACTGGCATTTCCCCTGGAACTCGGTGTCGTTATGCAGCGCCACTTCGTCTGCCGCGGGCGTGCACACCGGCGGCAGCGGCGGGCAGCTGTACTTCTTGGTTAAATCTACCTTGCCCTGCAGTTTGGAAACATTACCCGCCCGATCGGTTACGACCAGCCCCAGGGAAAAATTCCCGTTGGGAATGCGCGCCTCGCACAGATCAATGGTAGTGGAAAACGGCTGCTGGGTGATGGTCTGACCGATCGGTTTCCAATCTCCCACCGTTTTATAGAATAGCTGACCGCTCTGCACGGCGATATCATCTTTCATCCAGCCGCTCACATTCAACGTGGGCGCCGTCAGTTTCGTTCCGGCTTCCGGGCTGGTGATGCCGCCGGTTGGCGGAGCAGAATCACCATTATTCGAAACCAGGAAGTTACCTGATGTGCACTCTTTGCCAAACTGGGGAAAAGCCGCGGCTTCGGCGCACGTGCGCGGGCGCCCACCGTTAATACTCACATCCTCAAAAACGATATCCACCGACTTGCCCCACCAGCTCTCGGGGTTGGTGTGCACATGAAAATGCAGGTGGTGGCCTGTGCTGTAACCAGTATCGTCCGCCTTGCCGATGAACTGCCCCTGTACCACCTTCGCCCCCACCTTGCGTAATTCGGGTGGGATGCTGTTCTGCGCCAGGTGCAGGTACACCTGGTACGTGGTGGGGTTGGTGGTGGTATCTTCCAGCACAATATAATTGGCGTCTTTGGGGTTGCCGTTTTCATACTTCCATACCGCGTACTTCACCGTGCCCTGCCGGGCGGCCACAATATCGAACATGGTGCCGTTGGCGAAATCAAAAGCGTAAAGGCATGAAGACGGGCAAGACTTGTAAGTGTACACATGCCCGATGCTACCGCTGACGCGCACCTTTTGCCCCTTGGGCCAGGGTAGGCGGTAACCGGTGAAGACCTGGCCGGCTTTTTGTTCTTTCTGCATGCCGGGGAGGTAATGTTCTTTGCTTTCCATGGAGAGCAACTCATCCGGCAGCGCCAGCAACACTTCGGCGAAGTTCTGGTCCGCCTGAAAGGTCAGGTGCCAGGGCTTTTGCGGGTCATCCGTTTTCTGCGCGATCACCAGCCCCGGCTCGCCGGGCTGTACATAACCGGTTTCTTTATCTACCAGCGCCAGCCAGGCCAGCGCCAGCCTGCCGTCTTTTGAAAAGTCCACGCTGTCGACTGCCACGCGGTAAACGATGAAGGCCAATACATCATCGCGCGCCGCTGCTTCCTCCTGGATCTGGTTGGAGAGCATGATCTCGGCGGCGCTGGAAAGGGACTTGGGTAAAGGCAGTTGCCCCTCTTCGGGCTCCGCTGTTTCGGGCAGCACCGTGCAGCCGCCGATGAACAGCGACAGCAGCAAAGAGAGCAAAAAAGTGAGTTTCACAGGTGTGTTTTTCATCAATAACCTCGTCACGCGCAACGTTCAGAGGAATTTGGGTGCAAGTATTATGCCGTGATAAGGAAATCCATACCACCGTCAGCGCTCTGCCGCCGAAATCTCCCCTCCTCAAAATCCTGGTTTTCAAGTGAGGGCGCACACCTCGCTCTCTTTATGGTTTGCATCTATTTAAAATCAAAAGCCCCGCTGGGGCTTTTGGATGATGCGTTCATGCTCGCGGCGTAGTTTTTAAGCCCCCTCTGGGGTCTTTCAGCCCTCCACCCAACATGGGGTAGGAGCTGATGCCAGCCGCAAAGGCGCCTGCTTGCGCGGATGAACCTCAGCCTTCGATGACAAATCTTCCGTTCTCGTAAAGCAACTGGTCATCCACCCAGATCTGACCGCCGTCGCGCAGGTCACAGATCATATCCCAGTGGATAGCCGACTGCGCCACGCTGCCCGACTCGGGGTAGCCTTTGCCCAGCGCCATGTGGAAAGAGCCGCCAATCTTCTCATCAAAGAGTATCTGGCGGGTGAACTGCTGGATGCCCTCGTTGGTGCCGATAGCGAACTCACCTACCCCGCGGGCGCCGGCGTCAGTGTCCAGCGTGCTCAGCAGGAATTCTTCGTTCTTCTGCGCGGACGCTTTCACCACGCGCCCCTTCTCAAATTCCAGGTACACACCGGTGACCTCGCGCCCATTGTAGATGGTGGGATAAGAGAAGGTCACATGTCCCTCCATGCTGTCTTCCACCGGCCCGGTGAAGATTTCACCATCAGGAATATTGACGCGGCAATCACAATTAATGAAAGTGCGCCCTTCGATGCTCAAACGCAGGTCGGTGTCTTTACCCAGCAGGTGCACTTTTTTCTTGCCTTTGAGCCAATCCACAATGCGCGCCTGTTGCGCGGAGACACCCCGCCAGTAGCCCACCGGGTCTTCCATATCAGGCATGCAGGCGCGGTACACAAAATCAGCGTAGTCGTCCAATGACATATCCGCATCCTGGGCGTAAGCGTTGGTGGGGTAAAGGGTGAGCGCCCAGCGGAACGCGCCACTGGCGGCGCGATCCATGTAGGTATTCATCAGCTTGCCGCGCGACTGGGTAAAGAGCGCGAACTTGCGCGGCTCCACCCCGTTGAGGTGTTTGGTGTTTTGTTCAGAAAGCACCCGGATCAGGCAGTCGTACTCCTCGTAATACAACGCCGTGGTCTTGTGGATGTAGCTGATCTGTTCATCGCTGCCCAGGTTGAAAAGCAATTCCTCCGGCCAGCCCAGCTCGGGCCACAAAGTGGGGTGCGCGCCGACCTCTAAAATACAACGGTAAAGCTCTTTCAACAACGGCTCAGCCTGCACTCCCGCCCGTATGACCACCCTGTCACCTGGCTTGACCCCGATGGAATACTGCGTGATGAGCTGCGCCAGTTTACGGTCTCGAATATCCATGGTTTTCCTCCTCGTTTGGCTTTCCTGCGGATTCATTATACGCCAGATGCAGGCGTCGAGCCCTCAGCAGCGTACGCCAGCAACACAAGCCGGTCAAATGACAGGTTTTTCGCGGAGCGTGGTTCAGCCCATGCGCCCGGCAATCAAGTCTGCCAGTTCGTTAAGCGTGTCAAAATGGTCGGCGTTGAGCTCCATATCGTCCAGGTGCGCGCCGAAGGTGTCTTCAATGTACACGGCCAGGTCCACCAGGTTGAAAGAATCAATGATACCGCTGGAAATGAGCGGTTCATCCGCAGACAGCGCCCTCCCGGGGTCTCTCAGTATGTCCTGGGTGATGTGCGCCGCCAGTTGGGCAATGATCTCTTCTTTCATTCGTCCTCCATCGCTAATGAAAATCCAACTACCCCAGCGCTACATCCAAAAAGGTCATCACCGCGAAGCCGACCATGGCACCCAGGGTGGCAACATCGGTGCTTTCGCCGCGCTGGCTTTCAGGGATGAGCTCCTCGACCACCACATAGATCATGGCGCCTGCAGCGAAACTGAGCGCGTAAGGCAAAATGCGCTGCATACTGATAACCGCCAGTGCGCCCAGCACGCCGGCGACGGGTTCAACAAGCCCACTGGCCTGCCCCAGCATGAAGGCTTTCATTTGTGAAATTCCTTCGCCGCGCAGCGGCATGGAGACGGCCATGCCTTCGGGGAAGTTCTGCAGCCCAATGCCGATGGCCAGCGCCAGTGCCGAAGCGAGGTTGGCTGATGGCACCCCCGCCGCCACGGCGCCGAATGCCACTCCCACCGCCAGGCCCTCGGGGAAGTTATGCAAGGTGATGGCCAGCACCAACAGCACCGAGCGCTGCCAGTGGGTCTTAATGCCTTCGCTTTCGCTCGTGGCCAATCCGGGGTGAAGGTGCGGCAGCAACTTATCGATCAGGTGCAAGAAAAGCCCCCCCGCCAGGAACCCTATCACTGCCGGCATCCAGCCAGGCACCCCCGCGGCTTCTGCCATATCGATGGCAGGCAGCAGCAGCGAGAAGAACGAGGCCGCGATCATCACTCCCGCAGCAAAGCCCAGCATCAGCACCAGCAGGCGACGCGAAACGGTCTTATTCACGAAGACGAAAGCCGCGCCCAGCGCGGTGACCGACCAGGTGAACAGGGTGGCGAACAGCGCCTGTAACACTGGCGGAAAAGCGGAAAGAAAAGCAAGCATAGATGGACCTCCGGACCTTGTGGTAATTATAATCGCCCTGGTGTAAGTGAACCCCCAATCGGGAATAGTAAAAACAAAACCTCACCCGGGGGAATTGCCACCGAGGTTAGCCGTCTGCAGCGAACGGGCAGCAGCGGGAGAGAAAAAACCCCGCGGTCAGACAGCCCTGCTGCAACTCTTCGTACCAATCTGCGCGATTATATCTATAATAATCATGTCGCACCCATTCATTCTTCAAGCCTATTCCACGGAGGGAACCATGGCAGATTATGATGTCGTTGTCATCGGGGCGGGTCTCGGCGGGCTTTCCGCCGGGGCGCT
>JAAZNW010000079.1 GCA_012798065.1 Chloroflexota bacterium | reverse complement strand
TGATACGGGCGGCGGGTTTTTCCAGGAGAACCTCGCGCCCCAGTCCATCTTGCAGTTGGATCTTGCCGCCGTCCTTTGCCGCGGGTATGGCGGAACAGGCAGCCAGCATCAGCAACAAGAGAAAAACAGCGATTCGTATAATTCGTGCGTGTTTCATTTGGTCATTCACCTCTACTATGATTAGATTTAGTAAAAAAACCCAACCGCTAGGGTTGGGTTTCGCGTGTATTGCTGCGAGTGCCCACCTCCTTTCAGCGAGAGCGTGGTAACACCCTTTTTGGCGGTCGACCTGGCTTATCAGGAGGTCCTGATTCACAGTTGCGCGACAGCACCGGAATATGCACCGGTTTCGCCTTTGAGCCGCCCTGTTCGGGTTAGGCACCAAAAAGGTCAGATTGATTACTAAGGATTCTACCCGTGATTCAAAGAAGGGTCAAGTGATTTTTAACAGGTGATGGGGCATTTCAAACAACCGGTCAATCACAGGGGGCGGCTGTATAATTAATGTATATATGGAGGAGCCGTGACACGTGTACCTTACGAAATTCGAGTGGGTGAATTGTTAAAAGAGAAACAGAAGAAGCTGGTGCTGGCGGAATCTTGCACCGGCGGGCTGGTGGGAAACCTGATTACCAACATCGCGGGCTCCTCGGATTATTACCTGGGCAGCGTGACCGCCTACGCTTACGAGGCGAAAGAAGCGCTGCTGGGCGTACGGCACGAAACGCTGCTGCAATATGGCGCGGTCAGCCGCCAGACGGTGCTGGAAATGGCTGCCGGCGCACGGCGCTCGTTGGCGGGCGGCATTCCGCTGGATTCAATTATCGGGGTCTCGATCAGCGGTATCGCCGGACCCGGCGGCGGACTGCCCGATAAACCGGTGGGTACCGTGTGGTTTGGCATGAGCACAGCAGATGGTGATTGGGCCTGGCGCTGCATGTTCAAAGGCAATCGTGTGCAGAACAAGCGCTCTGCCGCGCGCACCGCGCTTAAATTGGTGATTGCCTACCTGGCGGGCAGCCTGCCGCCTGAAACCAGATCACAGCGTCATTAAGGGTGTCCGATGGCTAAACGACTGATCAGGATACTCATCTTAACCGCGGATGCCGGTTTTGGTCACCGCAGCGCTGCCAACGCAGTAGCCAAAGCCTTGAAGCTCAAGTATCAATCCGCGGTTGAAGTGAGGGTAGAAAACCCGCTGGACCTCGAGAGCGCGCCATTTTTCTTGCGTGAAGCGCAAACAGATTATGACCGCTGGGTAAAACAGGTTCCCGAGCTTTATAAACTCGGTTACCAGGCGAGTGACGCAGCGATTCCAACACGACTGCTTGAAGATTCTCTGGCCGTTCTACTGTTTGAAGCGATTCGCGACACATTTTCTGGGCCACTGCCTGATGTTGTGCTCACCACCTACCCTATGTACCAATCCGCGATCATGCTGCTTTACCGGTTAAGAAAGATACATATCCCGCTTTTTACCGTTGTGACTGACCTTTCCACCGTTCACCGATTGTGGTTTAACCGCAACGTAGACGGCTGCCTGGTGCCTAATGAGATTGTCGCCAACCTGGCGGCAGTGAATGGGGTCCCTCAGGATAAAGTGCACATCACTGGCATACCGGTTTCACCAGATATCCTTTATGAAACCAGACCGGCAGAGAAAATCCGCGCTGAACTTGGGTGGCACCCCGAGCTGACCACCATTCTGGCGGTGGGCAGTACGCGCACAGAAAAATTGCTGGAGGCGGCGAGCGTGATCAACCACTACGGCTCAGAATTACAGCTGGTGGTGGTCGCAGGGAAAAATGAAGAGCTCTACCAGGAGCTCAACCAGATCGGCTGGCACATCCCGGTACAGCTGTTTGATTTTGTGGACAAAGTACCGCTCTTGATGAAGGCATCTGATTTGGTCATTTGCAAGGCGGGAGGACTGATTGTCACAGAAGCGCTGGCCTGTGGATTACCGATGGTACTCACAGATATTATCCCGGGCCAGGAAACGGGCAACGCTGAACTTATCCAGAGGCTGCAGGCGGGCGTGGTGGCCGAAACCCCCCTGATGATGATGGAAGCCCTGCATCATTTTCTGATGAATGATCAAAAAATGCTTCGGCAATACGCTGACAATGCCAGAACCATTGGCAAACCAGCGGCCGCCTGCGATGTTGCGGAAATCCTTTATGAAGCCGGAAAGGCGAGCACTCCTCCGAAAGCGTCTTACAGAGCGCGCGGTTTCCGCCCTGCTGAGCGACCCTTGGAGGGCGATAGCGAATGAAGGAGAATGGTGAGGTAGAGGTCGCCATCCTCCTCTCGGCCCTCTCTGAGTGGCAAACCGCGCAGTCTCTCTTCTCAGATACCGGGAATGAAAACTCACCATTTGGCGATTATTTTTTAACCTGCGTTGCAGAAAAGCGCTGTGTCTTTTTCCACGGAGGCTGGGGCAAGATTTCAGCCGCGGCTTCAACTCAATTTGTGATTGATCGCTGGCAGCCGAAATTACTGGTCAACCTGGGTACCTGCGGCGGGTTTGAAGGACATACCGCTGTCGGCGAGGTGGTGCTGGTAGACGAGACAATGGTCTATGATATCCACGAGCGGATGAATGACCCGTTTGAAGCGCTTCAGTTCTATACCACGCGCATCGACCTGTCCTTCTTGCGCAGGCCTTACCCGCAGGCTGTGCGCATCGGGCGTTTGGTATCAGCGGATGAGGATATCGACCCGGCCAAGATCAACCGCCTGCGCCAGGAGTTTGGCGCGGTAGTGGCTGATTGGGAATCCGCTGCCATCGCATGGACGGCTCAGCGCAACGGGGTGAGGGTGCTCATCCTGCGCGCTGTGAGCGACCTGGTGAGCGAGAGCGGCGGCGAACTCTATGATGGGGGAGATTTCAACACTCGTGCCGCCCAGGTCATGCGCCCGCTGCTGCAGGCGCTGCCGGGCTGGATTCGCTGCGCCTTTCAGAACGGATAAAAAAAAACCGGAGTTTCCTCCGGTTCACTCACTTGTTTATGAAGGTCTTCCCAGGCGGGCGCGTTCTTCAGCCACGATCTTCTCCTCCAGCTTGCGGAACAGGGGAGATGGCTGGCGCAATTCCTGTCCCGGTCTCAACTGGCTGGGCTCCCACTTTCCAGTGGCGCAGCTATGGTCGTAACGCAGCACGAGGTGTTCACCCATTTCATCACTGACCGGTTGCGTGTACTGCCTGCCGAACAGGCTGCCCTCGTAGCCCATGAAGCCATTTAATTGTTCACTGGTAAATGGCAGGAAGGGCGCCAAAAGGATTTTTAATGAATCGATAGCTTTTAACGCTGTGAAGATGGCCCTGCCCGCGGCGTTTTTATCTGTCTTGACTGCTTGCCAGGGAGCGGTCACATCCAGGTACTTGTTGACCTCAGAAGCCAGGCGCATGGCTTCTGCCAGAGCGGCGCGCAATCGCACTGCTTCCAGTTCATCCGCGACGGTGGTGAAGCCATCTTCCATACTCCTCAGTAGGTCCAGGTCCAGAGGAGTCAGCTCACCTGGGTCGGGTACCACCCCCTGCCAGTGTTTGAAGGTGAAAGAGAGAACGCGGTTGACCAGGTTGCCCCAGGTGGCCACGAGCTCATCGTTGTTGCGGTGATAGAAGTCATCCCAATCCCAGTCGGTATCCTTACTTTCAGGCATGTTGACCGTCAGGTAGTACCGCAGCGGGTCAGGGTCATAGCGTGTCAAGAAATCCAGCCCCCAGATAGCCCAGTTGTGGCTGCCGGAAATCTTCTGGGATTCAATGTTCATAAATTCATTCGCTGGCACATCATAAGGCAGCACCAACGGCCTGGGTGCGCTGCTGCCTAACAATTCATCCAGGTGTTCGCCGGCGCCGAGCAGTTCCGCCGGCCAGATGATGGCATGAAATGGAATATTATCTTTACCAATAAAATAATAAGTGCGCGCCGCGGCATCCTGCCACCAGTTACGCCAGGCGTCTTTCTCTCCGCTGAGCTGGCTCAACTCAATGGAAGCGGACAGGTAACCAATCACCGCTTCAAACCATACGTAAAGGCACTTGTTCTCCCATTCCGGACCCTCTCCGAGGGCTTCGGCGGGAAGCTTAATCCCCCATTCAAGGTCGCGGGTGATGGGACGCCCGCGAAGACCATTTGCCTGTATCTGTCCAAGCGACTGGCGCAGCACGTTGGGGCGCCAGTAACTTTCACGTACTTTAAGAAATTCCACCACCAGGTCTTGCAGGCGGGAAAGATCCAGAAAGTAATGCTCGGTGCTCTTCAACTCCGGGGTGCTGCCGTCGATCTTGGATTTAGGGTTGAGCAGCTGCGAGGCTTCGAGCATGTTGCCGCATTTGTCGCATTGGTCGCTGCGCGCGCCATCATACCCGCAGATATAACAGGTACCCTCCACGTAGCGATCAGGCAGAAAGCGCTGCTGGCTAACGGAATACCACTGGTCCTGACTCTCTTTATAAAGGAAGCCGTTGTGTTTTAATGCCAGGAAAACCTGGCGTGCCACGTGCATGTGATTTTGGGTATGCGTACTGGTGAACAGATCGTAAGTCAGGCCGAGCTGCTGAAAGAGGTTGAGAAACCCGCTGTGGAAGCGCTGGTACACCTGGTAGGGGGTGCTTTTTTCCGCTTCGGCGCGGACGGTGATGGGTGTGCCGTGGCTATCCGTTCCGGAGACGAAACTCACCCGGCGTCCGCGCAGGCGGTGATAGCGCGCGAAGATATCTGCTGGCAGGTAAGAACCGCACAAGTTGCCCACGTGAATTTCAGCATTAGCGTAAGGCCACGCCGCTGCAACAAGGATAAATTCCGTCATGCTCACCTCGCTTACTTGATGGCGGTATTCTAACACGAAACCTGGCGTGGGCGCACCCGCCCTTGCAGTTAATCTCACCTCCAAACCCTCGGCCCATTCGATTTTTCAAAACTTGACCATATTGATGCGCGATGTTATGATTTTTTTCGAGGTAAATATGATGGACAACTCAGATAAAAATACTGCGGGCGAGGCTCAACAATTACCAGAAAACCCCGCCGACGAGGCTTTTTCGCCAGCCGAGAGGTTATGGAATCGCATCCTGCACCTCGGGCTGGGCGAAACCACTTTACGCGTGGGCACCGCGGTAGTCTCCCTCTTACTGGTGCTCTTCGTGGTGTGGGTGATGGGCAGGTTCGTGCTTAACAACCAGAACAAACCAACCGACCAGCCAGTGGGGGCTGAAGAACTGAACCTGCAAACCCCAGCCACACCTTTGATTATGAAAGCCGAGCCAGTGCTCTACAGCGGGTTTGGGATCAGCCGGCTGGCGATAACCCACACAGACCGCCCGGCGCAGCCGCGCAACAGCATCATCGAGTACACCATTGTGGCGGGTGATACGCTTTTCGGCATTGCGGAAAGATTTGGCCTGCAACCCCAAACCTTATTATGGAGCAATCGCCACATCCTGGGTGATGACCCGCACAATATCTTCCCCGGGGTGAAAATTCTCATTCCGGTGATGGATGGTGCTGTTTATAAATGGAACACGGGTGATGGCCTGAACGGCGTGGCCAGTTTCTATCACGTCACCCCTGACGCTATCGTCGATTGGCCGGCCAACCAACTTAACCGCGAAACGCTGGGCGATTTCGCCATGCCCAACATCCCTGAAGGCACTCTGCTCTTTGTCCCTGGGGGAGTGGGTGAGTTCACCGACTGGCTGCCCAGCTACACGCGAGAAAAACCCGCCGAGTCTTCCATCTCAGGCAGCGCCTGCGGCATACAGACCTCTGGTTACATTGGTTCTGGTCCGCCGTTCATGTGGCCAACTTCAGAGACGTACATCTCCGGGTATCAATACAGCCCCGAAACCAATCACCGCGCCATTGATATCGGCGGTAAGATTGGTAACCCTGTTTACGCGGTGGATGACGGCGTGGTTGTTTACTCCAACTGGAACCAAAGCGGGTATGGCAACCTGATTGTAATTGACCATGGCAATGGCTGGCAATCGGTCTACGCTCACCTCGATAACTACCTCAGCTTTTGCGGGGATAATGTGGTGCGCGGACAGGAGATCGGCATACTGGGCACCACCGGCAACTCCAGTGGTCCACACCTGCACTTTGAACTGCGCCACGAGAACTACGGCGCCGTGAACCCCTGGGACTTCCTGGAATAGGCGGATGCATGCACAAAGACCCGGGATGGTAAGCCCCGGGTCTTTTTCATTAAGCGATACAAGGTAAACCGCTCAAGCCCGCCAGAACCCACGCCGCACCGGGCGCACGTCTTCGGCGGTGATAAAGGCCTGTGGGTCAGCCTCGAGTACGATGGTCTCTACTTGAGGGACATCGCGGCGCAATACACTGGCGTGCAACTCAAAGACGGTGCCGTCTCTGCCGCGCCCGGCGATTTCGGTGACGGCATAGCCATTGCTGCGCAACTGCTCAGCGATATACGAACCACGGCTGGAGCTGATGATAGTGATCAGGATGTGGCCGATGGCCAGGCGCTGCTCGATGAGCATGCCAACCAGGTTGCCAGTGGCGAAGCCGGTGGCGTAGCCGATGACGTTAAGGATATTGTTTAACTGTGTAAGCACCGAACTGATGGCGACGACGAAAACCAGGGATTGAAAGAAACCAAGCACCCAAACAATGAGCTTTTTCCCGCGCACCACGAACAGCACGCGGATGGTATCCAACGACATATCCACAACGCGCAGCGCGAAGATCATCAAGGCAAAAAGCCAGGCGTGAGGTTCAGATAAGTATGCCATTTTATTCCTCTCTTACCATTCCGCTTTCTCCTGCTTCATCGCCGGCAGGTAGTAATCGGTGGTGTATTCTTTTAACATGCGGCGCAGGCTGAAATGCGGTACGAGCGTGCGTAAACACTCCTTGACCATCTTTAACCATTCTTGTGGGATTTTGTTCTCATCGCGCTCATAATACAGCGGGACGATCTGTTTTTCAAGCGTTTCATAAAGGCTCTGCGCGTCCGCGGCATCCTGTGCTTCAGAATCAGTGTACTCGATTTCTTTACCGATTGCCCAGCCGTTCTTGCCATT
>JAAZNW010000011.1 GCA_012798065.1 Chloroflexota bacterium | reverse complement strand
AGCCAATTACTGAAATATTCAAAACGCAAGATATCGACTTGCTCATCGCAGATAATGTGTTTCCAGAAGTGGACGTCTTGAATATCGAACCTTTGAGGCGTATCATTCATGAAGTGTTTAACCGACATATTATCCACGCTCCCGGGATGGCCCGCCTTGGTGAATTGACCCGCCATGGCATCCTGCCTACTCCCGGCGCGGTGCTGCTTGCCAGCGAGCTTTTCGCAGAAGAGGTTGGTGATTGCGTGGTATTCGATGTCGGTGGGGCAACCACCGATGTGCATAGCGTCACTGACGGCAGTCAGGAATGGTCGTTGAAATTGCTGGAACCAGAGCCCCGCGCAAAAAGGACGGTTGAAGGAGACCTGGGTGTTTATGTCAACGCGAAACACATCATTGAAATTGTCCAGGATTGGGAAAGTGAAGATAGGCTGGCTGATTTGCAGGCCATCCCCGTAACCGATAAACAGCTGGAACTGACGCACTGGTTATGCACCAAAGCCGTAGAAATCAGCGCCAGGCGTCACGCTGCCCAGGTAACTGACCTTTATACGCCATCTGGTCGCAAACAGGTGGTCAAAGGAAAAGACCTGACCGCGGTGAAAAGGGTGATTGGCACCGGAGGAGCGCTTACCAGGGTCACAGGGGGAGTTGAGATTCTACAACGCGTCTGCACCGGCGCCGGCAAATACCTGCTTCCCCAGCCCGGCACACCCATCCTGCTGGATGACGCCTACCGTTTTTCAGCGCTGGGTACCATCGCGCAAAAATACCCCGATGAAGTGAAATCCACTTTTGTTGATTGGGTCAGGAAGGAGATTTGAGTAAGTTGTTCACACCTCGTTTGGAACTTTTCCCAGAACGCATCGCTGAAAACGCCCGCGCGATCATCCATTTATGCCATGACCATGGTATCCAGGTTGCCTGTGTGGGCAAAGTCGTTTGCGCTCATCCAGTGATTATGCGCGCGCTCGAAGAGAGCGGCGCTGACCTGCTGGCCGATTCTCGCCTGGAAAACCTTAGGTCGTTACGGCAAAACGGTACCACTCTTCCACTCATGTTGCTGCGCATCCCAACCCCCAGCCAGGTGGAAGAGGTTATCCACGCAGCAGACATCTCGCTTGTCTCCGACCTGGAAACCATAAAAAAAATATCCGCGGCGGCAATGGCAGCTCACAGTACGCATAAAGTCATCCTGATGGTCGACCTGGGTGACCTGCGCGAAGGGATTTGGCCTTCAAGGCTGGATGAAGTTTTAAGGGCTATCATTCGCCTTCCAGGCATCGAGGTCAACGGTTTGGGCTGCAACCTGGCCTGCTATGGCGGTGTCATTCCCACCACGGAAAAGATGCAGCAGCTTATTGATCTGCGCGACCAGTCTGAAACCAGCCTGGGTATACGGTTGCCGGTGTTATGCGCCGGCAACAGCGCTAACCTGCCTTTGTTATTGGCTGATAAAATGCCACTTCAGATCAATATGCTGCGTATTGGCGAAACCATCCTGCTTGGGCGCAACGTGCTCGACCGTTCTCCTTTTCCTGGAACACGGCAGGATACCGCTCGTTTGGTCGCCGAGATCATCGAACTGGAAAGAAAACCTTCCGTCCCCATCGGTGAACGAGGACAGGATGCTTTTGGAGGAACCCCTGAATTCGTCGACCGCGGGGTGCGTCTGCGCGCCATCTGCAACATTGGCCGGCAGGATGTAGTGATTGACAACCTGACTCCAGAGGATCCCGGCATCATCGTTCTTGGCGGAAGCAGCGACCATCTTCTATTAGATGTGCAGGACGCACAACAACCGCTCGCTGTGGGTGATGAGGTAGCCTTTTACCCGGGGTATGGCGCCCTGCTTGCTGCCAGTACCTCGCCTTATGTTCGAAAAACCATGATTAACGGGATATCCTCCTGATAGAGAAGTGCATGCTTTACCAAACTCACGCGCAAATCCACCTGGCGAATATCCGCCACAACATAGAAGGAATTCGCCATGCGATCGGGCAGCAATGCAAGATTCTGATTGCCGTCAAAGCCAACGCCTACGGTCACGGCGCGGTGGAGGTATCGCGCATGGCTCAAAACATCGGCGTGAACTGGCTGGGTGTGGCAACCGTTCCGGAAGGCATGCAATTACGCGAGGCCGGTATCTACCTCCCGATTCTCAAGTTTAGCCCGGCGTTCCCTGAAGAAATGGAATGTGCTATTGAAAATGAGCTTACGCTGACGGTTTGCGATAAAGCGAATATTCAGGCACTGCAGCGCGTTTGTCAGCGACTAAAACTGACTGCCAGGGTGCACCTTAAAATCGATAGCGGCATGGGCCGCATCGGCGTCACCCCAGGTGAGGCGCCCAAACTGGCAAAATTCATCCACTCGCGCTGCTCCAACCTCTTGCTTGAAGGCGTCTTTACCCATCTGCCGGTGAGCGATTCGATGGGTAATGACTACACGCAAGACCAGATCGACCGGTTCAAATCAGTCGTCCTGACCATAGAAGACGCCATCGGCGCAAAAGTTCCTCTGGCGCACTGCGCCAACTCAGGCGGTGTGCTCGATTATCCACAAAGCTGGATGGACATGGTGCGCCCCGGCATCATGATTTACGGGTTCTACCCCGGTGAACCATCTTCTCATCGCGTTGACCTCAAACCCGGTCTCAGCCTGCGCACCCGCGTTTCATTCATCAAGAAGGTGGAAAAAGGCACTTCCATCGGTTACGGACGCACCTGGTTTGCGCCACAAGATACCTGGATTGCCACCATCCCGGCCGGCTACGCTGATGGGTTCAACCGTTTATTCTCGAACACAGGTCGAGTGCTCATTGACGGTGTTTCTTATCCCGTCGTTGGCCGGGTTTGCATGGATCAGTCAATGATTAACCTGGGCGCTTAAACCCATGTAAAAGTAGGCGATGAAGTTGTTCTCATCGGTCGCAGCGGAGCTGAAGAGATCAGCTCTTACGAGTGGGCTGAAAAGCTCAAGACCATTACTTACGAAGTTACCTGCCAGATCAATCAGCGTGTGCCGCGCGTTTTTGACCCCTATTAACCTTAATTCCCCTCACTGCCAAAGCCGAACAGGATGTGACGAATACAATGAAATCCGGGTTTACACTTCGTAACTGGACTGAAAAAGTAGAGGCGTTGCCTTCCTGGGTATTGCTGGTAGTGGCTTCAGTGCTTTACATACCATTGGTTTTCTTTGGTTACGGCAGCGATAGCGATTCTCTTGGAGTGGTGCGCACCGGCCAATATTTCATCGCCACTTTTGATTACCTGCCCTCGCGTCTGCCAGGCTTTTTTGTGCACGAGTTTTTCGTGTTTTTCTTAAATCAATTAGGCGGCAGCGTGCTGACGAACCTGGGTTCTGTTTGCATGTCTCTTGTGATGCTTCATTCTTTCCGGCAAGTATGCCGTCATTACGCCGTTCCCCACCCCACTTTGCTCAGCGCTGTGCTCATGGTGCAGCCTTTCTTCTGGGTGAGCGCTGCCAGCACCATCGATTATCTTTGGGCTTTGGGCTTCTGCTTCCTCGGTTTCAATCTGTTGCTTCACCAACGTAATTTACCTGCTGCAATTTCACTGGCGCTGTCTGTAGGCTGCCGTTTATCCACCGTCTTACCGGTGGGACTGTTCCTGTGTTTTCTTTTTCTAACCAGTGTGCCACAACGCCGCTGGATCCTGCTCACCTCTTTTTGCGCCGCGTTAATGTCGATCGTTTTTTTCCTCCCCCCATTGGACTTTCTGGAATGGGACTTTCGTCGCTGGCTGGTGTTGAGCACCGGTGATCCAGCTCTGTGGACGCCTGTGCTGCGTGTGGGACGCTTTCTTTACAAGAACCTGATGTTTTTCAGCCTTCCGGTCGTCCTTTGGGCATGTTTTCTATGCCTGTCCGCCTTGTTTCACAAGCAAAAACCAACTTTGCCCCGCCCAGACAGTTTGAGCTGGCTTTCTTTAGCGGTTATCTTAAGCGTGGAGATCATGTTCCTGCGCATTCCCATCGAAATGGAATATCTTCTCCCCCTGTTACCTTTTGCATTAATTCTGATTGGCAAGGCATTGCCCAACCATCCAGGGCAACTCTGGCTGCTGTTGGCCCTTACCCTGTTGGCGAACTTCCTTTGGATCAACCCGGCGCGTTCGCTCACCCCCAACCAGACCAGCGAGGTCATCTATGGATTGTGGCTGGAGCCAGGTTACCTGTTGCAGGATATCGCCACTCGATTGTCTTTGCTCAAGCCTTAAAATAAATCGGGTTGCTCATCAGCGCTGGCAATAACGGCAAGCCTGGAAGGAAGGCACGCAGCACCTCCACGCGGGCAAAACCCGGTTCCCTCATCTCGTAGGCAAAATCCAGCTCGCCCTCTGATGTGGCGGTAAACACCGCCGCGTTTTCCTGCGCGGTGACCACGAGCACCACATCTCCCGCCTGTAGCCCTTGCAGGCGTACGCGCAGCTCCTTTTCCTCCTGCCAGTCAACCTGGTCGCCCATAATCCCTTCTCCCGCGCGCATCTCGATGGATGGTCCATCAGGCGCGAAGGTGATGTAACTATGCCCCTTCCGCAGCGCGCTCAGAATATCGCTCATCCCAGCAGACAGGGCATATACACCCATCGTCGGCCCGCCCAAGAAAATAAACGGTGTGTCGCGGTGATAATCGCTGCCGCCAGTGATGGCCACGCGCATACCACTGCTGAGCATCTGTTGCCACAAGCCAACTGCTTTCAGGTTGGATTCCCGCATCGGCCCGTTCCACACCTCCAGGCAATCAAAAGGCAGCTGGCGGAAATCAAACAAGAAACGGCTGTTGCCTTCGAAGGGATGGTTGATGGTGATCAGCGCGCAGCGCTCATGGGCACAGGTGAAGCGCGACCTGGCTTCTTCCACTGAATTTGTAAAGAACGGTTCATCATAGGGCGCGTCGATGCCCAGAAAATTGGCGTGACCCTGGTAATGGGTCCACTCCACGCCAGGAATCATCGTTATCCCGGGAACATACGGAATGGACGCAGCGGGCAGAAACACATTGTGGTCAGTGACCGCCAAAAAATCTAACCCATTAGCCTTGGCTTTCAGCGCCAGCTCTTCAAACGTGTGTACGCCGTCTGAAGCGATCGAGTGCACATGCGTATCTCCTTTGAGCAGGCGCAGCGATTTTTCTTTGAGCGTGATCTCATAAAGCACCTCAACTCCTTCTGGCGCAACCTGATATGCACCAACAATAACCTGCCATCGCCCCGCTGAAACGGTACGCGCGCCGTACCCGGGAGTGGCGTACTGCTCGCTCACCAAGATCCTGGTTTTTTCAGAGCCAGAAGCCCCCACCTGCCGTCCGTCTGGCGCGATCAATCCAAGATCCACGATATTCGTTTCAGGAGTGGCTGTAAATATCTCTCCTGGCTGTTCTTCTTTTCTTTTCAAGCGCCGAGGATATTCATAGGTCAATTCGAGCGATTCAATCCCCTGGGGGACCTCGAAGGGAACGGTAAAATAGGACCCCTGCTGACCAGGTTCAATCGTCAGGTTGAAGCGAATCACCTTCTCCATCATCTATCCTCCTCGTGTTCAAAACGTTTGAGCGCGGTTGCCCGTGAGTACTCGATTTCCCTCTCCGGCTAGCTCCCTTGATGACCTTCGCCTGCATAAAAAAAGAAGGAGAATGTCGAGCCTGGCGCATTCTTGTATTATGGTAACCTTTCCGCATGAAAAGACCAACCGCTCAAGTTAGACCGCCCAAAGAAAAAAGGGATATCATTGCTCTTCAGGTATTATCAATCAGTTTCAGGTAAAATTCAATTGTTGCCATTTGCCTATTAGAAACGCCGATTTCAAAGGATCATGCCGATGATTTTCTCCACAGCAACCGCGGTCTCTCACCCCAACATCGCCTTTATTAAATACTGGGGAAACACCGATGATGCCCTCAGGCTTCCTCAAAACGGCTCGATTTCGATGAACCTCGCGGAACTGACCACCCGCACAATGGTCACCTTTGACAGTTCACTGCCGCGGGATATTTTTGATTTGAATGGCGTAAGGCAGAGCGGTCCCTCCCTTGAAAGGGTCAGCCAGCATTTGAACCTGATTCGAGGTATCCGCGGTTTTTCAGTCCCCGCCCACATCTTGAGCGAATCCAACTTCCCGGTTGGCGCAGGCTTGGCTTCTTCAGCCGCCGCCTTCGCCGCTCTCACTGTTGCCGCGGTGCGCACCGCGGGCATGGAGATGAGCGAGAAAGACCTCTCGCGACTGGCCAGGCGCGGTTCCGGTTCCGCTGCGCGTTCGATTCCCCCAGGTTACGTGGAATGGCTGCCGGGTTCCTCCGATATCGATTCGTACGCGGTTTCAATCGCCCCGCCTGAGCATTGGCCCCTGACTGATTGTATCGCCATCGTTGAAGACGCGCATAAAAAGACAGGTTCAAGCGAAGGTCATCTCCTCGCCCGCACAAGCCCGCTCCAAAGCGCGAGGGTCGCGGACGCAGGTCGACGCATTGACCTTTGCCGCAACGCCATTCAAAAAAAGGACTTTGACCTGCTTTCACAGCTCATCGAGCTTGACAGCAACCTTCTTCACGCGGTCGCTTTCACCTCCAACCCGCCCATCACTTATTGGCTGCCGCAGACGCTGGTGCTTATGCAAGCAGTGAAAGACTGGCGGCGAGCAGGCATACCCTGCGCCTTCACTATCGACGCCGGACCCAACGTGCATGTTATCTGTGAATCAAGCGCCACGAGCATTGTAAAAGAAAGGTTAGGGGCGATCCCCGGCGTAAGCGAAGTACTCACCAGTGGAGCTGGAGGTGGGACGGTACTTATTTAATATGCCCCTTGTTTCGTCCTTCAGGTCACTTTCCTTGACTTTTTTCATCAAATGTCATAAAGTTAAGCTGTCCGAAGCAGACAGGTAAAGTAATCATTTAAAAAGGAGGTGCCACTTAAGGATCTCGCTTTGTTAGTACCAAGCAAGCCCAAAATTCAAATTAGGAGGAGAAACTACATGCGCAAGTTATATGCAATTCTAGGAGTTTTGATTGCTGCGACCATGGTATTGAGCGCCTGCGCCAAGCCAACCGCAGCCCCAACCGCAGCCCCTGAGGTTCCGGCCGCCACAGAAGCCCCCGTGGTTGAAACGGCCATTCCTCACAATGGCAAAGGCGCCTGGCTGGACAAAGTGATCTTTACCGCCGTTGCCGATGCCGACTCAGCCGTAGCTCAACTGCAGGCTGGCGCGATTGATATCTACCCGGTGAGCGTTGAAGATCCTGAGGTATTCGCTAAAGTAAAAGCGGATGAAAACCTGGGCTATGCTACCGTCTATGGTTCCAGCAACCAGTTGATGGTGAACGTGGTGAAATGCGACGACGGTTCACTCAATCCCTTCACTGACATGGAATTCCGTGAGGCAATGAACTGGGCCTTTGACCGCGATTACGTGGTTCAGGAGTTCTTTGGAGGATTGGCAATTCCGAAGTTCACCTCTTTCACTGGCGCTTTTCCTGATTACGCTCGTTACGCGGATGTGATGGCCGCCATTACCAGCACCTATGCCTACGATATGGAAAAAGCACAGGCAGCGGTTGACGCCCGCATGACCGCCCTCGGCGCCACCAAGAACGCCAGCGGTGTTTGGGAATTTAACGGCGCACCCGTAACGATTAAAGTCGTCATTAGAACCGAAGACCAGCGCCTTGGCATCGGTCAGTACTTTGCCTCCCAGCTGGAAGCCTTAGGATTTAAAGTTGAGCGGCTAGAGAAAACCAGAACGGAAGCCAGTCCGATCGTGTGGAGCGCTACCCCCGAACTTTGCGAATGGCACGTTTACACCGGCGGCTGGATCAGCACCGCTATCAGCCGGGATGACGGCTATCAGATTCCGCAATTCAACACGGGTCTGGTACAAACCACCCTGCCTATCTTTAGCAAATACGATCCTTCACCAGAATTTGATGTGATCAACCAGAAACTGCTCTACAACGAATTCACCAGCATGGAAGAAAGAGACCAGCTCATTCGAGACGGTCTTAACCTGGCGATGAAAGAATCCTGGTGGGGCGTCTGGGTAAATGACAATACTGCCATCTCGCCTTATCGGAAACCCTTAGAGGGCGCGTATGACCTCGCTGGTGGTTTCGCCTCAGCCCCGCTTTGGCCATACACTATGCGTTGGGCAGATAAAGTGGGCGGCGTGGTTCGAGTTGCCCAGTCTGGTATTCTGGTTCAGCCGTTTAACCCCATCAATGGTTCCAACTGGACAGATGACTCGATGGTTTATCGCGGCATCATGGACTGGGGTTTGGTCCCCAACCCGTTCACCGGGCTGAATATGCCTAAACTGGTTGAAAAAGCCGAACTGGTCGCCAAGACCGGCACACCCATTATCGAAAATGGTGAAGACTGGTTCAAGCTTTCCTTCCAGGACGCGGTGGAAGTACCTGAGGACGCCTGGGCTGACTGGGATCCTGTCAATGAAAAGTGGCTTACTGTAGCTGAGATGAAGGTTAAAGTTGAAGAAGCCAAGGCAAAAGCCGCAGAAATCGAAGCAGTCAAGGCTGAGGTAGAGGCTAAACGCGCAGAATTAGTTGCCGCGTTTGACACCACGAACATGACGGTTGAAACCATGGCAGCAGTAACAAAAGAATTCACCGATTTTGCCGCGGAGAAATATGGCCTTCCCTGGGACGCATCCGCATTCGTTGATGCTGAACTTCCCGGTGAAGTTGAATGGATCGATGGCAACCTGGCTGCGGATGCTGTGACTGACCGCCAGGGTGAACTTGACTGGTGGTTGGGTTACGTAGCAGAATCCACGGATCCTTCTGTATCGGTTGTTGACCTGGCCGGACGTGATTACAGCACGGCCGTAACCAAATCCGTGGTTATCTACCGGCCCGAATTGTGGGATACCACCTGGCATGACGGCAGCCCCTTCACCATCGGTGATGTTGTCTACGGCATGATCATGAACTTCGCGCCCGGCAAAGAAGGCAGCCCCATCTTCGACTCCACGATGAAAGGCCCAGTAGATGCCTACCTGTCTCACTTCAGGGGCGTCAAGATTACATCAGTCGACCCGTTGACCATCGAGACCTACGACAATGCCTTTGCCCTGGATGCGGAGAACAGCGTTTCTGCCTGGTATCCTTCGTTCAGCTATGGACCAGTTGCCTGGCATGATCTCACCCCTGCGGTGCTCGCCGAGAGTGATGAGAAGATCGCCTTCAGCAAAGCCAAAGCAACTCAGCTTGGAGTTGACCAGACCAGCCTCATCGCTGGAGAAACTCTGGCAATCCAAAAGAAATACCTGGATGAAGCCGCTGCTGCTGGTACAATCCCCTTCGCCCCAACTCTAAGTGAATACATCACTGCAGATGAAGCTGCTGCCAGGTACGCCAACCTGTTGGGATGGTTCCAGGATAAAGGTCACCTGATGATCGGGACCGGCGTCTTCTACGTCGACGAGGTTTACCCGACCGAAGGTACCGTGACATTAAGCCGCTACGCTGATTACATCTTCCCATCAGATGAATTCAGCGGGTTTGGCGCGCCGATGATCGCGGATGCTGAAATTGACGGACCTCTGGCAATTACCAAGGGCGAAGCTGCTGACTTTACAGTTGCGGTAACCTATGATGACGAGGCTTACCCGAGCGCGAAATTGAACTTTGTCTCATACATGCTCTTTGACGCGACAGGTAAACTGGTCGAAAAAGGTAACGCCACGATGACAGAAGAAGGACTTTACGCAGTGTCGCTCTCAGCTGAGACGACTGGGAAGCTAGAAGTAGGCGGAGCCAAACTTCTAACAGCAGTCTCATCCAAGGTTGTGAGCATCCCAACCTTCTCTGAATATGAATTTGTTGTCCAATAAACAAAACTAATACATTACTCGGTAGGGGTATAAAACCCCCTACCGAGTTTTGCCTATTTAAGGAGTAAGTTCATTATGGTAGATGCGAGCCCAACCATAGACAGCTTTAATAGTTTAGAACAAGAAGTAATTAAAGAAAAAAGATCCAGCACAGCCTTGCGGATTTTAAAATACACCGCCAGTCGCATGGTCATGATGGTGATCACTGTTACCATCGGTGTCTACCTGACCGTACTGATTGCGAACATGGGTGGATATGTTGACACGATAAGAAAGGCGCAAATCCGTGAACAGGTCGGTCTTATTGTAGCCAACGATCCTGTATTACGAAAGCTGTCTCCTGAGGTTCGGAATATTCGAATAGCCGAAATGGTTCGCGACCAGGAAAGTATTTATGGCCTTGATAAACCTTTCCTTGTGAGAAGTTTCCTTTACCTGAAGCAGGCGCTCACGCTGGACCTTGGCAGGGCCATGTCGATGACCAGCAATAGCGGTTCTTCATCTGTACGGAATATCATCATCGAACGACTGCCACCTACTTTATTGTTGTTCGGTACATCCGATCTGGTTTTATTCTTCCTGGCATTGATGATTGCTTTGAGTTTATCGCGGCACTACGGGAGTGTTATGGATAAAATTGTGATCGCTCTAACGCCGCTTTCTTCTGCTCCCGGCTGGTTTTACGGCATCTTTATAATTTTAATTTT
>JAAZNW010000078.1 GCA_012798065.1 Chloroflexota bacterium | reverse complement strand
CGCGCCACCAGCCATCCAAAATCGAAAAATTCAGCACACCATTGAGAGCCGCCTTCATGCCCGAAGTGCCTGAAGCTTCGTTGGGGCGGCGAGGGGTGTTCAGCCAGATGTCTACACCCTGCACCAGGTAACGGGCGACATTAATGTCATAATCTTCAATGAAAACCAGGCGACCTGCGCTGCGCGTATCTTTTACCGCGCGATAGACCTGCTGAATGAGCAGTTTGCCGGGCTCGTCGGCGGGGTGGGCTTTACCGGCAAAGACGATCTGCACCGGCATGTGAGCGTCATTGATGATATTCATCAGGCGATCGAAATCCTTGAATACCAGGTTGGCGCGCTTGTAAGTGGCAAAGCGGCGTGCAAAACCAATCGTCAGCGAATAGGGTTCCATAAAAACGCCCCCGGCGACCGCCTGGCTGGGGGTGAGCTGACCGTTCTGCCACTGCTGGCGGGTGCGTTCATTCGTGAAGTTCACCAGCTTATTCTTTAAGTGACGGCGTACCGCCCACAGTTCTTCATTGGGAATACGGTTGATGTTGTTCCAGAAGTCGGGTTCATCCAGATGTTCACGCCAATCTTCGCCCAGGTAGGTATCAAAAAGCACACCCATGCGCCTTGCCAGCCACGAGCGCGTATGCACCCCGTTGGTCACATAGTGGATCGGCACATCTTCAACCTCGCGGTCTGGCCAGAGGAAGTGCCACATCCTGCGCGAAACGATGCCGTGCAGCTCAGAAACCGCGTTCGCCCGTTCTGATAGTTTGAGCGCCAATACCGGCATCACAAAGGTATCGCCCCATGATTGCGCTTGGCGCCCGAGATCAAGAAACTGGTCATGGGTTAACCCTAGTTCAGGCCAATAATTGCCAAAGTACTTGTCTACCAGCCAAAGCGGGAACTGGTCATTACCGGCTGGCACAGGCGTGTGGGTGGTGAAAACATCAGTAACCTTAACCTCTTCCCAGGCGGCTTGAAAACTCGTGCCGGTTTTCATCTTCTCACGGATGCGTTCAAGCGCGAGGAAAGTGGAGTGTCCTTCGTTCATATGCCAGACCCCTGGGTCGTAACCCAACAGGCGCAGCGCCTGAACGCCACCCATGCCCAGCAGCATCTCCTGCGAGATGCGCACTTCAAGGTCATTACTGTAAAGGCGTTCGGTGAGCTGCCGGTCCGCGGGCGCATTGGTCTCCACGTTTGAATCCAGCAGGTAAAGATGATTGCGCCCTACTTCCAGTTCCCACAGGCGGGCGCTCACCTGTCGCCCGGGAAGGTCGATGGTCACGGTGAGGGGTTTACGGTTTTCATCCAGCAGCGCAATGAGTGGCAGCATATTGTAATCGATGAGGTAATTGCGCGGTTCCTGCCAGCCGTCTTCCGTAAGTTCCTGCACAAAATAACCCTTGTCGTACACAAAACCCATCCCCACCAGGGGCAGCCCCAGGTCAGAGGCTTCTTTCAGATGATCACCGGAAAGGATGCCCAGACCGCCAGCGTACACCGGTAGAGACTCGTGAATACCAAACTCGAACGAAAAATAGGCGATGGTTTTATCTGTAAATTGTGGGTAGGTGCGCTGAAACCAGGTATTACGATCAGCGATGTAAGCGTCAAAGTTCGCCAGGGTGCGGTCGTAGTGTTCCAGGTAGGCAGATTGCCCCACCGCGGCGTTGAGGCGGTGACGCTCCACACGACGTAAAAAAGCCACTGGATTGTGGGCTACCAGGTCCCACAGGCGCGGGTCAATGAACTGGAAAGCGCGCTGCCCGTCATGATTCCAAACCCACCACATATTATGCGCCAGGCGGGTCAACCCTTCGATGCGTTTTGGCAGGTTATACGAGTTTGGATACTCGCGAATGATCTTTATGGTCATTTTACTCTCTCTACTTATAGATAGAATCGGTCACCGGGCACAATTCACCCATGAATCACCACGTACCTTATGCAGCTCGAATCGATGGGTTTTTTTGCCGGGAGGATTATACCAGATTGTGACCCAGGGAAGATTTGCGCCTCGCAGAGGTTCATTAAAAAAAAACGGTTGTTAGAACCTGGTGGGAACTTTTGAGAAAACGGCGAAGAACGGCTCAAGGGTTGGTAAAAGCCTTATGGCTTTAAGCATGTTGCCTGAGAATTTGAGCTCGCCACCCATAATAGCAGAAGCGGGCTCCAGTTGACCTTTGAATAACTTCTCATACACGCGGTAATCTCCGCTGAGGGTGAACTCGGTATTCACGCTGCCCGGGTCTGCCAGCCGGAAGGTTTTCAGCTTACCTTTATCGGTAGCGAAGACCAGGGTCTTTGTCTCTCCGCCGGGAAGGTTTTCCACTGTCATCGTGAGAGACAGGCTGGCGTTATGGGTGGTTTGCGGGGTGATCATCGCGCGCAGTATCTTCTCTGTTTCTGCCATCCATTCAGGGCTCATGAACATCTGTTCAGTCAAGGTCAACCTCCTCTTCTATTCACCAACACTGCCTAATGGTCGGGGAACAGCGCATCCAATACATCGGGCACCAGTTCTGCGACCATGTGACTGGAAAGCCCGTTTTCGCGGCAAACACGTTCATAGACATCCACACTGCGTCGGCGGTTGCGCTGCTGGGTGTCCACATCCAACCCCCACAAGCCAAAACGCTGCGTCCAACCTCGTTCCCATTCAAAGTTATCAACCAATGACCAATGGAAATAGCCCTTTAGTTGATAATTATAATTGGCTGCCCGCCACACCTGGTGCAGGTGTTCCACCAGGTAGCGAGGGCGCAGCGTGTCGCGCGAATCTTCAATTCCATTCTCGGTGACGATGATCGGAATCCCGTACGCGTGCGCCCATTTGAGCCCATCCCACATGCCCGCGGGCACGTTGGCGATAAAATGATTCTCGCTCAGCGCGGCGCCTGCTGGAAACGCCCGCTGGTGGAAGAAAGCGCCTGGTTTTAACAGGTTGAAAGACACCACATCGCGGGTGTAATAATTTAGCCCGATAAAATCCTGTGTGCCGGCAGCCTGAGGTAATTTATACTTTTTGAAAACCAGGTCTACTTTTCCATCCACCAGGCAGTTATTGAAAGCCCGGTTAAAGACCTGGTTGACGAAACCCAGCGGGAGCTTATCCAATGGAGAGCCGGGGTGGGCAGGGGCGAAGCTGCGGTAATTGGTGGCAACCCCCACGCGCGCTTCGGGCTGAAGCTCATGGATGATGCGGTAAGCGGCGCTGTGCCCCTGGACCAGGTTGGTGAATACCCTGGCGGCGAGTTTCAGGTCTTGCTTTCCCGGGGGAAACACGCCCTCCACCCAACCGCTTAAAATGTAGACGTTTGGCTCGTTGATTGTGACCCACAGGTTGACATAGTCTTTGAGCGTTTTGACCACGCGACGGCAAAAGCGGGCGAAAAGAGCGGGGGTGTCTTCGCTTTCCCAACCCCCTCTTTCACTCAACCATAATGGGTCAGTAAAATGATGCAGCGTGACCAGCGGCGTTATACCGTTGCGCGTCATCCAGCGCAGCATTTCCGTGTACTTCAGCAGGGCTTCATCGTCCCAGCGGTCGGGCTCTGGCTGAATGCGGCTCCACTCGATTGAAAGACGGTGGGCGTTCTGTCCGCTATCGCGCGCCCGTTCCAGGTCTTCCAGCCAGCGACCGCCCCACCAATCACAGGCCAGCCCTGAACGATGACCATTGACGATTTTTCCGGGGGTCTCTTCCCATTTTGACCAGTTGTTGTTGCTGTTTCCACCCTCCACCTGGTGGGCGGCGGTGGCGCAACCCCAGAGAAAGCCGCGGGGGAATTGGAAGATCGCTTCGGGCATGCGCTGCTCCTGTATTCTTTGTGATTGCAGCTAATTATAGCCGAAACAAAAACCCCGGCTCAACCGGGGTTAAAATGCGTTGGCTGAAAGGATCACATCCCTGCCATATAGGCGATGCTCAGCGTGCCTGGGCCGACGTGACAGCCGATCACAGGGCTGACGTAACTGAGGATGGCTTCATCAGCCTTCAGTCGTTTAGCGGCTGATTCAAGCAGCGCCTGGGCTTTTGCTTCTGCCAGCGCGTGGAACACAGAGATGCGCACCGGTGAGCGACCCTGAATATCTGCTTCGACCAGCTGCACCATGGCTTCAAGCGCTTTGTTGATGGAGATAACACTTTTCACGGCCTCGATTTTGCCCTCTCGGATTTCGAGGATAGGCTTAATGTTGAGCGCTGTGCCCATGAACCGTTTACCGCCACCAATGCGCCCGCCAGCGTGCAGGTATTTGAGGGTGTCCACCACAAAATACACCCCGATATGGTCATAGGCTTTGATAGCGACCTGTTTAGCCTCTTCAAGAGAAGCGCCGTCACGCGCGGCGCGGGCGGCAGCCAATACCTGAAAGCTCAACGCCATTGAAACCAGCCGGGTATCCACTACTTCAATAGGGACGTCTCCGAATTGGGCGCGGGCCTGTACGGCTGAATCATACGTCCCTGAAATTCCCGAGCTGATGGGCAGTGTAAGGATGGCGTAATCTTCTTTCAAAAGCTTTTTGAACACCTCGACGAAGTCGAAAACGGTCGCCTGGCTGGTGGTTGGCAGGGTGCTGCTGCCAGCCAGTCGCGTATAGAATTCATCGGGTAATATATCAACTCCGTCTCGATAACTTTTACCATCCCATTGCAGGGTGAGCGGCAACACGTGAATGCCGAACTCATCTACATACTGCTGTGGCAGATAGGCGGTGGAATCGGTCACGATAGCTACTTTTTTCATGAGTCACTCCTGGGAAAGTATCTATTTGCAAAGATGAAACATAGGTTAAGTATACGTAAGATCTCAAATCGCGAAAATGGGTCGAAGGTCATATTTTCACCCCTGAGAGCAGCGGCGTTACCCTTGCCGGATCACGACTCCATGAGTAAACTAAGCTTGAAAAAAGCGAGGTAAGCCAAAATATGGGAAGCAGCGCTCGAACAAAACTCTTTATAATGATTATTTTGATTTCCATGCTGTTGACGGCATGCGGCGGCGATTCATTGCGCGGCTCATGGCGCGAACCTAACTCGGGGATCGATATGGAGATTCGCAATGACGGCAAACTGGTGATGAGCCTGAACGGTCAGAGCATCACCATGAACTATACCCTCGAAGACCCCGATGTCATCATCCTGGTGGGCAGCCTGGATGGCACCATCCCCGACCAGAAAATGACCTATCGCGTAGAAGAGAACAAACTCACCTTCACACTGGACGGCGCTGACACAGTCTTCTACCGCGTGAAATAAAAAACACCGCTCCGGCCTGTCGCGCCGGGCGTTCCGATTCTCACTTTAAGTAGTAATATGAAGGAGAAACTCTTGATCAAAGGCGGGAACATTTCGCTCGCGGTTGCGTCTTAAGCAAGATATAAACGGAGGTTTATGATGCAAAAGAAAATTCTCTTTAAAATATTGGTCGTTGTGGCGGTTTTCACGCTTGGATTGACATCCTGTAACCTGATGGGGTACATTCAGAAAAATGACGCGGATGATTTTACCCAAATCGAGACAATGGCGGCGGCGACCATCTCGGCGCGTTTGACACAGGCGGCTTTTGACGAGCTGGCCATGCAATTGACGCAACAGGCGCCTACACTGTCTTTGCCCACATCACAGCTGCCGCTGTCCTCAAGCACGCCGATCCCCACCAGCACGCCTATTGCCAGTTTCACTCCTATCGCCACGAGCATTCCACCCACAGCGACGCCGATCCCCATCCCCTGCAATGCTGCCAAGTACCTCGCTGATGTCACCATTCCAGATTGGAGCACGGTCTACGCGGGTGAAGCGTTCGTGAAGACCTGGCAGGTAAAAAATGTGGGAACCTGTTCCTGGACAAAAGATTACCATATCTACTTCGCTGACGGCAAGAAACTGGACGCGCCTACTTCAGTCGCCTTCCCCAAGGTGGTAAACCCGGGTGAAACCGTTGAGCTTTCCGTGCCGATGGTGGCTCCTTCTGATAAAGGCAGCTTCACCGGCAGCTGGATGCTTGAAGCAGCTAATGGCGTGCGTTTTGGCGTTGGTTACACCTACAACGTTCCGCTCACGGTGAACATCAAGGTGGAGAATATGCCCGCGCCCAAGGACCCCCACACCCGCTATGACCTGGTCAAGGAGATGTGCTCCGCCTCGTGGCGCACGAACGCTGGCGATATTGGCTGCCCGAGCGCCAAGGTTGATACAGACAAAGGCTCAATTACTCGCTCTTACGCGCCGGTGATCGCTGGAGGTTACAAGGATGACGAAGGCGCATTGTACACCGTGCCCGCAAAAGGCGGCGATGGGATGATCCTGGGCAGGTTCCCCAAGTTTAAATTACTGTCAGGAGACCGTTTCAGGGCGCTGCTGATATGCGCTGACAAGGCGCAGAAGTGTTCCGTCACGTATGAATTGCTTTATAAGGTGTCGGGAAGCGATGAGAGCGGATCGCTGGGTACGTGGGATGTTAACTACTCAAACTCCACCCAGGTGGACGTGAACCTGGATTCGCTGGCCGATAAAGAAGTTCACTTAATGTTGAAAGTGTACAGTAAAGGAGACTCGACGGATGACGTCGCGTTGTGGATGGCCGCCAGGGTGACCAATCCATAAGATGTAAAAGACCCAACACGAGGCTGCCTCACCTATTGAAGCAGCCTCGTGTTTTTTGAAATAAGTCGTTCAGACGCTACAACTCTTTCACCATATAGAGCTCTTGCTGATGAAAACCACGTTTTTCATAATAGGCGCGCGTACCCACCGCGGCGATCACCGCCAGGCGCGAAAGACCCCGCGCGCGTGTGATACGGCTCGCGTGATCGAGCAGGCTGGTACCCAGCCCGCTGTGCTGCGCCGCCCCGTCGCGCTCCGTGCCCACCGGTAACGATTGACCGTAGACGTGCACCTCGCGTATGATGGCGGCGGAATCGAGTTCGGGAATGGCGAGATCAGGCGCACCCGGCAGCGCGAATGACAGCCGCAGGTAGCCTGCCAGCCGATCTTCAGGGGTGGTGTAAGAAAGAAAATGTTCCTCGGAAGTCAAAGGCTGGTAAACATAATCAGAAAAGGCGAGTTCAGCGGAAGACACAGACTCTCCCTTCACTTCGCGGCAGCGAATGCAGCGGCAGGCAGTGCCGCGGCGCTGCAGTTCACGCTGCACATCCTGCCGCAGACTGGTGCGCCGGTTGCCTTCTACCACGTGAAAAGATGGGATATCCCGGATGACGCGGTTGACGCGGCAATAGGGAGGGATGAGAGGTTTGAGATCCGCCAGTAAATCAATCAGCTGTTCGGTGGTGTAAGGCGTGTATTCTCCACGCTGCCAGTAGTGGTAAAGCTCAGCGGATTCAAGTAATTGGGTGGGGTAAATCTTAAGCTCATCGGGGGCGTACCCGTCTTTCCAAAGACGGGCAAAATCCTCGCGGTCAGATGCGGGTGTGGCGCCCAGCAGGTTGGGCATCCAGTGCAGCACAATCTTGAATCCGGCGGCGCGCAGCAGCGTGACGGCGCGCAGCGTATCTGCGCTGCTATGACCGCGCCGGTTGAGTTGCAGGATGCGGTCATCCAAACTTTGAGCGCCCATCTGCACTTTGGTCACACCCAGACGACGCAGCCAGACGAGCTCATCCCGGTCGATATCATCCGGCCGGGTTTCAATGACCAGCCCCACGTTGCGGTGGAGCGCGTTTTCATTGCGCGTATGGGCTTTTCTTAATTCAATCAGGTAATCCTGGGGGCGGGCGCCGGCAGGTGGTTCGGAAGTGTCGACAGGCTCATCACCAGGCGGGGTGCTGTCCGCGTTCATCGCGTGAAAGCAGCGGCGAATGAACCACTCCTGGTAGGCGCGCGGATAGCAGCTCCAGCTGCCGCCCAGCACCAGCAATTCGATCTTGTCATTGGGGTGCCCGACGGCTTCGTACTCGTGGATACGCGAGCTTACCTGGTCAAAGGGGTCAAACCGGTTTTGATAGGCGCGGGCGGCGCCGGGTTCGTCCGACAGATAGCTCTTGGGCATTTGCTGCTCGCTGGGGCAGAAGATGCACTCTCCAGGGCAGGGAGACGCCTTGGTAAGGACGGTGACCGTGGTGACGCCTGAAAGCGTCCGTACAGGTTTCATGCGGATGCGGGATAAAAACGAGGGGTCTTCAGGCCATTCACCTTCCGCCACCAGCTCGCGGTAAGCCGCCACCAGGATGTGTTTGGCGATAAGGGCTCCATCGGGCATGTGGTTGGCGCGCAGCGCGCGATCCAGGCGGACGCCAGCGCGCACTTCTTCGAGGACGATTTTCGCCTGTTCCAGCTGTTCGGAGGTATATTGGCGCGCCTTGCGCCAGTGCTCTACGCGTTCAATTCGTTTCATCGGAAAGTATAATGGGGCTATGCGGCAAGATATCTTTCAGCGCTTACTGAACATCAATAGAGAATTCTACCAGAGTTTCGGGCAGGCTTTCGCCCAGACACGACGCCGCGTACAACCGGGTGTGCGCCGCGCGCTGGCGCAATGGATCACAAATGGCGACTGGCTGGATATTGGCTGCGGCAGTGGTACGCTTTCACGGGAGTGGCGCAGCGCGGGCTTGAAAGGCAGCTACACGGGCGTGGATTTCAGCCAGCCGCTGCTAAAAGAAGCCGCTGCGCTGCAACAAAACCCGCTGGAGAGCGATGAACTCACCGTCTCCTTTCTGCAGGCTGACCTGACCACGCCAGATTGGACATCCGTTTTACCGCGCCGGATGTATGATGGCGTGGTTGCCTTTGCCTCGCTGCACCATATCCCATCCGCTGCTTATCGAAAACAGCTGCTGGATACAATTGCGCGCATGATTAAACCCGGCGGGCTGCTGGTCCTTTCAGTTTGGCAGTTTCAGCACAGCCCCAGGTTGATGGCGCGTGTGCTGCCCTGGCGCCTGGCAGACATGGCTGAAGAGGACCTGGAAGAAGGGGACACCTTGCTGGACTGGCGTTATCACCCGGGGGAGTCAGGCGCGGCGCCGGGGCTGCGCTATGTGCACCTGTTCACGCCTGAGGAGCTTCAAGCGCTCGCACGCAAAACGGGGTTTGAGGTCGTCACGGCGTATGAGTCAGATGGCAGCGGGGGCAGGCTGGGATTATACCAGGTGTGGCAAAGGGCGGCTTTATAAAAGGCTTTCAAGTTCATCAAAGTCGGATTTAAGCAGCTCGGGGAGTTCGCCGCGGATGCGCTGACGCACCTGGTTGAGGTGATAGTTGACCGCGCGCCTGGAGAGGTTGAGCATGGCGGCAATTTCAGCGCTGTTGAAACCACGCGATTGCAGCTCCAGCGCCTGGCGCTGGCGGCGGGTGAGGTTGGCGTTTACACTGTTGCGGCGCGGACGCCCGGGTGAGCGCAGCGGAGCAATCACCACCGTGGCGTTCACCTGGCTGGCGCTCAATTTGCCAGCCGGGGCGGCGCGCAAAATGGGCAGCGGTCTTAACCCGGCGTTTACCGCGGCCACCAGTTCCGCCGGGCTGAGATCAACTTCAAGTTGGATGACGGTCGCGTCATCCGGCAGGTATAGCAGGCGGGTCAATGTGGTTTCCGGCAGGCGTGAGGACGTGTAACGTGCATGATGAATCACTTAGATAGAATTAGAACTAACATTCTATATATTAACCTGTAAGAAGCACTTTGTCAAGACAGGCGTGGATAAACTGAAAACTCATCCGGCTGGATGGTTGAAGACCCCTGGAGGCAGTGAATTTACCCGGCAGCGGGTGCGCGTTCACACCATCTAAAAAAAAAGCAAGTGGAGATGGTAAAAACAGCCGCCTAAAAGGGTCCAAAGTGAATCAGGCTGCCAATCCACAAGAAAAACACGACCAGGGGGAAGACCATCAGCCAGAGTTTCGCGGTGAAGCGTATCCACTTACCATAGCTGATGGAAGCCAACCCGATGCAGATGAGCAGGATGGCATTGGTGGGATACGCCAGGTTGGTGAAACCGTCGCCAAAACAGTAGGCGCTGACCGTGAGCTGACGCGTCACGCCCACCAGGTCAGCCAGTGGTAAGAGGATCGGCATCATCAAAACGGCTTTCGCGCCGGCGGATGCCACAAAGAACTCCACCACCAGCGCCAGCAGAAAGATAATGAGCACCGCGGACAGCGGCGAAGCGCCTTCCAGCAGGTGCGACCCCTGGTACAGCAGGGTGTCGATGACTTTTCCGTTTGAAACGATGTGTTTGGTGCTGGCTGCCATCAGGATGAGCGGGATGCCGGGAGCCAGACCCAGGATCCCTTCTTTAAGCGCGCGACCGATGAGCCTGCCTGGGCAGCCGGAGACAAATCCGCTCACCAGCCCGCCGGCGAAGAACAACACGCCCACCAGCGGCAGGGTGTAATCAGCGATGGTGGGGACAAACGGACCTGTCAGCAGCACTGCCAGGATGAGCAATACGAAAAATCCGAATACCAGCGCCGCTTTGCCAATACCAGATCGGCTATCCGTATCTGCCAGGTCAAAAAGTGGCTTGCGCGTGCCCTTCTCCTGGTCTTCTTTATAGAGCAGTGAAGAGGCCGGGTCGCGGTCAATACGCCGCGCGTATGAAAGCAAAAACCAGGCCAGCGCGGCGTAGAAAACGAGGAACACGGGAAGGCGCAGCAGCGCGCCTGAGAAGAGCGGCAGCCCCGCCAACCTTTGCGCCACGCCGATAGTGAAGGGATTGGTGATGGCGGCAGAAAACCCGATATTGGTGGCCAGTATGCTCATGCCCAGACCTACCAGCGCGTCCCAACCTAATGAGTAAGAAAGCGCGATCAATAAAGGCACCAGTGGAATGATCTCTTCCAGCAGGCCGAAAAAGCCGCCCAGCAGCATGAAAAACAAGGCGATCACTAAAAGCAGCACGTAGCGCCGCGAACGGAAGCGTTTAACGATCTTCCCCAGCAAGGCGGTGAGAATACCGCTTTTTTCCAACACCGCGAATGCCCCGCTGACCAGGACAATGAAAACAATGATGGTGATGATGATCAGGCTGTCTTCGCCCCATAGCACTTCCACGGGCGCGCTGAACCAGCGCCAGATCGGATAATCCGGGCGTTCGATGACCTGGTAAGATGCAGGATCGATCAGGCTGCGTCCCTCCACCTGGTAACGCTGGTAACTGCCGGCGGGGATCACCCGGGTGAGAATGCCCGCAGCAATCATCAATACCAGTAAAATCACAGCGGATTGGATAAAGGCTTTTTGGCTGATCTGCGCTCCGGCTTTGGATTCCATAGGTGACCATCCTTATGAGGTGAAGTCTTTCATAAGTGTAGACCTGGAGATGACCTGTGTCAAATTGGCGGCTAAAAAAGTGGATGCCGGGGAAAAGCGCTGGTATGATTATGTATGAAAATGACCGAACCCATAGAATCTGTCACCACCATAGCGGGGCGCCGAATACCCTACCGCCTGGTTCGCTCACTGCGCGCCCGCCGGATGCGGATGACCATTAAAGAAAGCCAGGTGACCGTGACGCTGCCCAGGGGGGTTCCGCTGGGTGAAGCGGAGCGCTTTTTACAGCAGAACGCCGCCTGGCTGTTCAAACAACTGGATAAACCAGCGTCGCGCAAAAAACCCTTACCGGCGCTGCCGAAGGATGTGATCCTGCTGCGCGGCGAAGCCACCCATATCCAGGTGATCGAAGAACCCACCCGCTCCACGCGCATGCGGGTGGATGAAGCAGACGGCAGGCTGGTAGTGCGGGTGCCGGTTGGCACGGGCGAGTCGCCGCGGCGGCTGGTGATGCCGTGGCTCAAAGCGCAGGCGCGCGGTACAATTGAGGTGGCTGTCAAGCAGCTGGCAGCGCGCATGGGTGTCACTTATAAGAGCATTTCCATCCGCGACCAACGCACTCGTTGGGGCAGCTGTTCGAGCCAGGGCGCGCTTTCATTTAATTGGCGATTGGTGATGGTGCCTCCCGCGGTGCTGGAATACGTGGTAACGCACGAGCTCGCGCACCGCAAACAGCAGAATCATTCTCGGGCGTTTTGGCAGGTGGTGGCGCTTTACTTTCCGCACTTTAAGGCAGCCCGGACGTGGCTGCGCGCGAATGCCACCCTGCTGCGGTCCGAAGACACGATATAGACCCTGAAACAGGTATAATAAGTTCAATGGAGTTCACCCATCACACTGAGTTTCCCTATGAAATGGCAACCGAATGGAACGCGTTGCTGGCTGAAAGCGCGACTCATGTGCCTTTTTTACGCTGCGAGTACCTGGCGGATTGGTGGGCAACACGAGGTGGAGGTGAATGGCCGGATGATTCTCTGCTGGCAATCATCACCGCCCGCGAAGACGGACGACTGATAGGTATCGCTCCGTTGTTCATCGCCTCGCACGAGGATAAAAAAAAGCTGCTGCTGTTGGGCAGTATTGAAATCAGCGATTATCTCGATGTCATTTGCCGCGCCGAGGAAATTAACCGGTTTTTGCACGGACTCTTGCGCTTTATTCGGGAGCAATTTGTCGCCACAGGGCAAATCACCGGGCTGGACCTCTACAACATCATCGAGGACTCCCCAACCCTTAAGGCGCTCGAGGAATCAGCGAAGACCCTGGACCTGGAGATGCGCGTGCGCAAACTTCAACACTCGCCGTTCATCCCACTGCCGGGTAACTGGGAAACGTACCTGGAAAGGCTTGAAAAAAAGCAACGGCATGAGATCCGCCGGAAAATGCGCCGCGCCCTCGAAGGGGATGCGCAAGTAAAGCTTTACTTTACTCAAGACGAAGGAAACCTCGAAGATGATATGGAGGACTTTCTGGAGTTGATGGCGCAGGACGAAGCCAAGGAAGATTTCCTTTCGCCGATGATGCGCGAGCAGATGAAATCCGTCATGCGCTGTGCCTTTGCCCAGGACTGCCTGCAGCTGGCTTTTCTTGAAATCGGCGGACAGAAAGCGGCTGCTTACCTGAGCTTTGATTTTCTCAACCGCATCTGGGTGTATAACTCCGGTATTGACCGGCGCTATATGTAATATTCACCGGGTTGGGTGCTGTTGGGTTACTTGCTGAAATGGGCTAATGAAAACGGGCGTGAAACCTTTGATTTTATGCGCGGGAATGAAGATTACAAATACAAGTTTGGCGCGTTAGACCGTTTTGTGATGCGCGCCAGCCTTGAATTCTAAGCAGGATGTATAAAAAAAAGCGGGTGCTTGAACGGCAACCCGCTTTTAATGCCCCTGATTTTTGCTCACATTTCTCCGCTTGACCAACGCTGGATAAGGCGGTGGAAGAAAGATACCATCTTGTGCATGTTTTCTAATGAGATGCGTTCGTTAATTCCGTGAATACGCTCAAGGTCTTTTTTGTGTAACAAGAGGGGCGAAAACCGATACACACGAGAAGAAATGGCGTGGTAATTACGCGCGTCAGTGGCGCCAAGCATGTTGCTTGGTGCGCAGGCGATATCAGTGAAGAGTTCATTGAGCACGCTGACGATATGCTGGTACGCCGGGGTATCGGTAGGAGAAACGGGAGAGGGTTCCCAGGCGTATTCGGGGAGCGGTTCGATGCGCACACGGCTGTCATTGATCACTGATTGAACCTGCTCAGTTACCTCGGCGACTGAATCACCTGGCAGCAGCCTGAAGTTCACCACCGCCTCGGCGTGCGTTGGCAGCACGTTATCTTTTACGCCACCGTGAAAGAGCGTGGGCGCGGTGGTGGTATGGATGGCGGCGGCGGTTTCGGCTTGCGCTGCTAATTGACGGCGCACCAGACCGCCAAATAACCACAGGTTCGCAAAAGCCACCTGCAGCAACCTGGGGGCGGCCGGGCTGAGACCCTTGAACATTGGGTATACGGTATTCAACCGGTAAGGAAAGGGGTGAGATTGCAGGCGGTCAATGGCGCGCGCCAGAACACCGATCGCAGTTTCGGCCGCAGGGGTAGAAGAATGACCGCCGCTGGCTTCTACGGTCAGTTTGAGTGAGAGGTAGCCTTTTTCAGCCACGCCGATTGGCGCGGTATGTCCCTTAAAGCCAGGCAGTACACCATCCAGCACCGCATTGCCTTCATCCAGAACGGCGTGCACGCTTATCCCCTTTTCTTTGAGATGTCTGACGATCGCTGGAGCGCCGTGCCCCAACACCTCTTCATCGTGTGAAAAAGAAAGCAAGACCGTCCTTACGGGTTGATAGCCCTGCTCCAGTAGGAGTTCGACCGCTTCCATTACAGCGATCAGCTGGTTTTTAATATCCAAACTTCCCCTGCCCCAAATGAAACCGTCTGCAATTCGCCCGGAGAAAGGCGGGTGGGTCCATTGCTCCAGCGTATGCTCATCGATAGGCACCACGTCCTGGTGGGCCATAAAGACCACGGGTTCAAGAGCGGGGTCGCTGCCCTGCCAGGTGTACAGCAAGCTGAAGCCCTGCACGATTTCGCGGCTGAGAGACCCGTGAAGGCGGGGGTAGGTGCGTTGCAGCAGGTCATGCAGCCGGTCAAAGTTTTCGGTGCGATTTTTCGCTGGGTCTTCATGCGATACGGTTTCTATTTGAATCGCAGCAGAGAGGTGCTCCGCGATTTTTTGCCTGTCCAGTGGTGGATCGGGCAGCTTGGATTGAAAAGGTAATGGCTTGTGACCCGCGGAGCGAATCAGCAGGAACGTACGAGCGGCGATGACAGCCGCGAGGACGAGAATCAAAAAGACCAGTGGAAGGAAGAATTGCATACGCACCTCATGTCCAGCGGCAGGGTTTTTTCCTGCGCGGGTCGGCAGTGATGACCGGGGCGGTTATCAGGGGGCTGAAGATGGCTTTGGCGCCTAGAACCCCGGCGGTTTGAACCGCCGGGCGCTACGCGTGTTTCATCCAATTTTTACAGTTTGATCTCGTTGCTCAGGATGAAGTTTTCCAGACCTTTGATAAGCGTTTCTTTGTCCTGCAGCATCGAGGTGACCACATCGCCTATCGAGATAACGCCAACGACTTTCCCTTTGTCTAACACCGGCAGGTGGCGGATGTGCTTATCAGACATTTGCGCCATGCAAGTATCGGTCGATTGCTCGGGGCTTACGTAATAAACTTTTTCGGTCATCACCCGTTGAACCGGTGTGTGTTCATGATTCCCTTTCAGAATTCCCCGCCAGGCGTAATCCCGCTCTGAGAAAATGCCCACCACTTTTTCATCCTGCATTACCAGCACGGATCCGATTTTCTTCTCGCTCATCAGTTTCAAACAATCAATGATGGAAGTCTCGGGTGAGACAGAGTAAACCTGGGAGCCTTTCTTTTTGAGAATGGATGCAACTGTAGCCATAATCACCTCCGTAACGTGTTGTCTTGTTGAGCAGTGCGTTAATAATAGCCTATCCTTGAATGACTTGTCAATGACCACACCCTGAAAACCTGAAAACGGGTTTTCTGGATGAGTAAATTGCAGTGATGAATATAGGGGATAATCCCGTATAATCAAAACAGAGAAATCTGATTCAAAAGGAGCTTGAAATGATCACCCGGATTAAACAAGGAATGCTCATTTTTCTGGTCGCCTGTTTGCTGATTTCTTGCACCAACACTGCCAAAATCAGCGCGAGTGACAAGGTCAACACCTCCGTGGCGCAAACAGTGGCTGCCGCGCAGCCCACAGGTGGACTGCCCTTGCCTGACGGAGCGGTACAACCAACCAATCCCGCCCCTCCCCCGGTCGAGCAGCCCACAACAACACCGCCGCCGTTACCCACGCTGGCGCCATCAATCCCTACACTGCCCCCCAGTCCCACTACTGATACCTGTAACCAGGCCAAGTTCGTACAGGATGTGACGATCCCCGATGGCACCAAGATTACTCCAGGTTTGGCCTTTACCAAGACCTGGCGTATTCAGAACACCGGCACCTGCTCCTGGAACACAGCCTACGCCGTGGTGTTCGATAGCGGGCACAGTAGCGGCGCGCCAACCGTCACGCCTCTCCCAGCCAATGTGCCGCCTGGTGGGACGATCGATGTTTCGGTGGTCATCACCGCGCCCACGACGAACGGGGATTACACCTGGAAATTCATGCTGCGCAGTGACACCGGCCGCATCTTCGGTTTTGGCGCTGGTTACGCCTACCCGATGACCGCGGTAATCAAGGTTGAACCGCTAATCCTGCTGACGGCTTTACCGCATTTTACATTGATACCTATTGTTTTTCCGAAGTATGATTTCACGGCGAATTACTGCAGCGCAACCTGGAGTAATGGACATCAGGATCTTCCTTGCCCGGGCACTAAGAACGACTCAACGGGATTCGTTGTCCAACAGGATAAACCAAGATTACAGGATGGCAATACGCGTGATACAAAGTCACTTCTCACTCACCCAGAGTGGGTGGATGGTGGGGCGATTGTTGGGATTTTCCCGGCTGTGTCGATCGAAAGTGGGAATCGGTTTAAAACCACTATAGGTTGCGGTTACAGCGGTACAAGTTGTGATGTTCTTTTCAGGGTGAATTATAAAAAGGGTTCTGATCCGTTTGTTGAATTGGGAACCTGGAGCATGAAGTATTCCAACGCACCCTTAGACATTGATATTGATCTATCCTCTCTCGCGGGCAGCGATGTGAAATTCCAGTTTATTGTGTTTGCTAATGGGTCTTCCTCACAGGATTTGGCACATTGGGTGTTCCCAAGGATCGCCAAGTAACCGGAAAACCGGGAGGTTTTTAGGAAATCATCTGATGTGAGGTAGCCGGTTTAATCTGATAGAATTCTTGGCATGAAACGCAAACACTGGCCCATGCTGATGATCGCTGTTCCGATTATTGGCCTTGTGGTCGGTTACCTGTTGATGACGCGCAATGTGCCGGCGACCATTGATGGCACGCCGCTGACCATCCGCACACACGCGCTCACAGTTGGCGGCGCGCTGCGCTCAGCGGGTTTCGCCGTGGATGAGGGGGATGCGGTGTTCCCTGCTGCTGGCACCTGGCTTTCAAAGGCGGATGAGATCCGCCTTGACCACGCCAGGTTGGTGCGGGTTTATGACACAACCCAAAAACAACCCATTGAGCTGTCTACTTCCGCGCTGACTGCCGCTGAGGTCTTCAAACAGGCCGGGCTCACGCTCGGCAGCCTTGATAGCCTCACGCTCAATGGGTTGCCGGTTGGGCCAAACGAAAAACTCCCCTTCGGGCGCGAAATGACACTGAACTATCGCCCGGCGGTACAGGTCAGGCTGAATGTGGATGGCAGAGACACGACCATCACTTCCAGCGCGGGCACTCTCGGAGAAGCGCTGTGGCAGGCGGGATTCAGACTGCGTGAAGGAGACCGGGTCACTCCAGGGATGGATACGGCGCTTACCGAGAACCTCGCAGTTGAAATTCACACCGCCCGCCCGCTTTCCATTTCTGTGGATGGGACGATACTGGAAGGATACAGCGCCGCGCCCACGGTTGCCGCAGCCCTGGCAGAAAACGGGGTGACCCTGCAGGATATCGATACCAGCCAGCCAGGCGCTGGTGATCCGCTCCCAGAGGATGGCGTCATCAATGTCACCCGGGTGACAGAAGAAATTCACGCCGAACAGCGCGTGATCCCCTTTGAAATTGAGTCGTTGGCTGATGACACAATGTTCATTAATGAAACCAACATCACACAGGCCGGGCAGAACGGGTTGGCGGCTACGCTTGTGAAAGTGCGCTATGAAGACGGTCTGGAGGTTTCGCGGCAGACCCAAAACGAGGTGATCCTTATCCCACCGGTAGCCCAGGTGGAGTACCGTGGAACGAAGATGCTTGAAAATTACATCGACACACCAGAAGGAGCGCTTCAGTATTATTTGGTCATTGATGCTGTTGCCACTTCTTTTTCTCCGTGCCGGCAAGGCATTGAAGGATATTGCTCAAACGGCACCGCTTCGGGGCGCACCATTCAAAAAGGCGTTGTGGCGTTCAAACGCAACTGGTTTAACCTGTTTCGCGATACCAGGGTCTACGTGCCTGGTTATGGCATTGGGGTTGTGGGAGACACGGGGTCTTACCCGTACAGCGATAGCTGGATCGACCTGGGTTACAGTGACGCGGATTATGTTCCCTGGGGAGCGGTGAAGGTTAAAATCTACTTTCTCTCTCCACCCCCGTCAGGGTTCACCGGGGTGCTGCCATAGAACCCGCGCCGCTGGATATTCACTCACTGCTGAAACGCCATCATCTTGACCCGCGTAAAGGTTTGGGCCAGAATTTTCTGGTCGACCATCACGCGCTGCGCAGGATAGTAAAAAGCGCTGAACTGACTGGTGGAGAAGAAGTGCTGGAAATCGGTGCCGGGTTGGGCAGCCTCACCCGCCTGCTGGCCGCCGCGGCCGGGGTGGTGCGGGCGGTAGAAATCGACCACAGGTTGATGCCTGTTTTACGCGAGGTCCTTTCCAGTTACGCAAATGTCGAGCTGGTGCAGGGGGATATTCTGGCGCTCGACCCCGCCAGGCTGATGAATGAACCCGGGTATATCGCCGTCGCGAACATCCCCTATTACATCACTTCCGCCATTGTGCGCCACTTGCTGGAATGCCCAAAGCGCCCGGCGCGGCTGGTGCTCACCATGCAAAAAGAGGTGGCTGAGCGCATTTGCGCAGAACCCGGAGACCTCTCGCTGCTGGCGTTAAGCGTGCAGGTTTTTGGTCAACCAAGCATCAGCGCTGTCATCCCGGCGGGGGCTTTCTACCCGGTTCCCGGGGTTGACTCTGCCACGCTGCGGGTGGACCTGCACCCGCAGCCATACTTTACAGATGAACAGCGGAAGATGTTTTTCTCTCTTATCCACATGGGGTTTGCTCAAAAGCGCAAAACGCTGCGGAATAACCTGGCGGCTGGCTTACATCTTAGCGGCGAAGAAGCCGCGCGATACCTGGTAGACGCGGATATTGACCCGCAGCGGCGCGCGCAAACGCTCAGCCTGGTGGAATGGAAGACGCTGGTGAACGAGTTGAAAGACCTGCTGGGAGCGAAAAGAGAGCAGGAAACCCCGCCTGCTTAACCCCGCGGCAGGGGCTGGATATCACGGTAACGCGAGATCAAGCTCCACACCCGCAAGGCGGCTTCCACCTGAATTGAAAAATTCATCTTGGATTTTCCGCGAGTACGTTCAGCGAAATAAATAGGCACTTCTTTGATTTTAAACCCAAGTCTGTGCGCCAGGTAGGCGGTTTCGACCATGAAAACGTAACCATTGGACCGCACCCTATCCCATGGCATCGCCGCCAGTGTCTCTCGCCGCCACAACCTGAACCCTCCGGTGAGGTCTTTGGTGGGTATACGCAGAATGGTGCGCGCGTAAGTATTACCGAAGTTGGAGAGCCATTTTCGCCAGGCCGGCCAGTGGCGGTCCAGGCTGCCGCCCGGGGTGTACCTTGAGCCGAAAACCACATCGCTACCCTCGATGGATTTCATAAACTCCAGCAGTTTTTCTGGCTGGTGAGAAAAATCAGCGTCCAAGTGGGCGATGTACGCGGTGTTTGTTTGCAAAACCTGCTTGAACCCGGAGATATAAGCGGTGCCCAGGCCAAGTTTGCCTTTGCGGTGCATCACTGAGATTTGCCCTTTGTATCTCTCTGCCAGTTCATCTGCCAGCGCGCCGGTACCATCAGGGCTGTTGTCATCGATCACCAGGATGGAAAGATCCTCCAGCGGCAGGGCGCGCAGGCGTGCGACGATGAGCGGTAAATTTTCAACCTCATTATAAGTCGGGATGATGACGCAGATGCTCAAGGATTCTCCTGAATTAACGCCAAGGTGGGCAAACAGCGTAATTCTACCAGTTGAAGGGAAGATTGGGGCAGGGAAAATCAGGCGTGAATGCTTCTTTTACCGGGCTTACGTGTTTAGGCCGTTTCCATTAAGCAGGCGCGCCAGGTCTTCGGCGGTTTTGCGCAGCTCCAAAAAAAGGATGCCCAGCTTGGCTTCCGGCTGCACCAGCGTGGTAAAAACGGCTTCTTTCCCCACTGCTAGTAAAACCACGTAACCGTTGCTTCCCCTGGTGTAAAGCTGCTCAAGCGTGCCCAGCCCCGTCTCTTTATTGATTTGCTCTCCGAGAGAAAGCATGGCAGCAGACATGGCAGAGATGCGGTCTTCGCTCATTCCTTCTGGCAGAGCGGATGCCATGATCAAGCCATCCAGGCTGATCAAAGCCGCGGCCTGCACTTCTGGCAAACTGTGCTGCAGAACGCGTATACGATCGATCAGGGCTTGCCGGTCAATTAACTCCAAAAGCGTCCCTCTTTTTCGTTGCTGATATTTCCCGCTGGTTCCTATTTTGACACAGCCACTGGCGTATGTCAAGAAAATGTACTCGTTCAATACATATGAGATTTTTCCGAGGTTACCTCTGGGTGATATTTATTAATATACTCGGCTGGGGTGAGATAGTCCAGTGCCTGATGAGGTCGGATCTGGTTATAGACCCGTTCCCACTTGTATAACTCGAT
>JAAZNW010000077.1 GCA_012798065.1 Chloroflexota bacterium | reverse complement strand
ATCGTAGCGATACCCGTCAAGCCAAATGGCATATAAGCATGGCTGGCGTACACTTTTCCGGCGCCTGCCGCACGTAATACAGCTTCAGCCGCGTTGTCTCGTGGGCCCGGAACACGGTGAACCTCTGCTCCATATCTCTCAATCTGCCAGCGTTTGGGCCCAGACGCTGACTCGGGGATAAAGATCGCCGCTTTAATCCCCGCCCTGGCGCAATAGGCTGCCAGAGAAGCGCCAGCGTTGCCAGAGGAATCTTCCACCACCTCCTTTACCCCACGCGCCAGCAAAAAACTGGTCAGCACGGCTGTGCCCCGATCTTTGTAAGAACCAGTGGGGTTCTGGCATTCCATTTTGAGATAAACCTGTCGATGATGAAGAGACCACGGCATCAAAGGTGTGTTCCCTTCGCCAAGCGATACGATGGGCGCCTCAGCGGGCAGCCCTAAAGAATCCTTGAAATGCCATACTCCGCGAGGTACCGCCTGAGCTTTGGGGATGGTGAAATCAGGGAAACGAGAAAAATCGTAGGTGCCTCCACAAGCACAGCGGAAAGGTAGCCCTGTGGATGGATAAGGCTCACCGCAATAAGTGCAATTAATCGTCCCGCTCTTCATCATGGGTATCTCGTTCCCTGTTTTTATAGCATAGAATATGCCTGACCGCAATCTGCTATAATAACCGGCGTGGACTTTCAAATCGCGGGACATCAAACAGAAGGATATAAGATCAACACCGAGGTTTATTCAGGCCCTCTGGATCTCCTGCTCCAGTTGATTGAAAAGGCGGAACTGGACATCACCCGTCTTTCTCTGGCGCAGGTGACCGATCAGTACCTTGAGTATATGCATCACCTCGAGACTCAAGACCCGGCTGAAGTCTCCGCGTTTCTCGTAATTGCCGCCAAGCTGGTGCAGATTAAATCCGCTGCCCTTTTACCAAGGCAAACCATTCCCAGCTTGCAGGTCGAAGAAGATCCCGGCGAAGCACTGGCACGGCAGCTCCTTGTTTATAAAAAATTCAAAGACCTGTCCAGGTTTTTAGAATCTCGCGAAGAAGCGGGCTATCACACCTATTTGCGCCTCGACGCGAACCCAGCGGTACAAATTCCCTCTAAACTGGATATCAGTGAATTGACCCTCGAAGCCCTTGTGGAAGCGGCTCGAGAGGTCTTTTCAAATCCTAATAATTTACCGCCTTTGAGTGAAGTGGTCGCGTCACCGCGCTTCACGATTCGTCAGAAGATTCATATCATTCTCGAAGCGCTGCAAAAAATGGGCGCTACAACCTTCCAACAGCTCATCACCACCCGCTCCAGCCGAGTAGAAGTGGTGGTCACCTTCCTGGCTTTACTGGAACTCGTAAAAAGGCATATGGTCGGCGCCAACCAAAATCAGCTCTTCGGTGAGATTTCTCTACAGCCAGAAGGTGAATTTTCTACATTGGACGACCAGGAACTGGAATTTGTTGAGTAAACAAGCCCTTGCTTAGGGTTGGGTTACTGCAAGGCTGACCTCATCCAAAAGCGCCATTTCTTCTGCGTCCAATTGCCAGCCGATAGCCCCCAAATTTTGAACCGCTTGGGCAGCATTTTTTACCCCCGGGATGGGTAATGTGCCTTTTTGAATGCACCAGTTAATCGCCACTTGCCCGGCCGACTTGCCGTCAGCGTCATTGCCGATACGGATCAACGTTTTTATCAAAGGCTGTATCTTTTCCAGGTAAGACCGATTGTACTGGGCTGCTCGTGTGCCAGCCGGTGGATTTTCCGGCGTATACTTACCGGTCAAGATACCCATAGCCAACGGGCTATACGCAATGATCTTAATCCCCTCTTCCAGGCAATACTCCATCAACCCATTTTGTTCAATTCGCCTCTCAAGCAAATGGTACTCTACCTGGTTCGAGGCCAGCCGCAATCCTCTCTTCTTAAGCGCCTCGTGCGCAGTTATCGTTTGTTCCAGGGTGTAATTCGAAACACCCACTGCTTTGACCATCCCCGCATCCACCACTTCTGCCATCCGATCCATCCAGGTATCCACCTTCACCGGCGGTAGCGGCCAATGCATCTGGTAAAGCTGCACCTGGTTCACTCGCAGTCGGCGCAAACTGTTCTGCAGCGCAAATTTCAACGAATTATGAAAGAGGCGCCAGGGAAACGGCATCATTTTTGTCGCGATAACAAATTCTTCGTCTTCTTGGGCGCAAAGCTCGCCCAGGATGGTTTCGGCTTTTCCCTGACCGTAAACTTCCGCTGAATCAAAAAAACGTACCCCACCACCGACGCATACCTTGAAAGCCTCACGGATATCTGCTTCGGAATAACTATTTCCATACCCCCAAACCAGTTTATCTCCCCAGGCCCATGTGCCTATCCCCAATTGAATCCCGGTAAAAATATCGCAAGTCTCAATTTTTTGCATCTTGATCCTCAATCGTAATAAAATGAATTATAACCATTTTAGAAGGCTCAAACCATTTGGGATATAATCAATAAGGTATACTCATTTTCAATTATGGGAGGGTATCATGGTTGAACACCTTGAATTCGTGAAGAACTACACTGATCTGTCCACTGACAGGGGTTTTCAATTTGAATTTACCTGCGCCCGCTGCGAATCAGGCTACCGTACAACCTTCAAACCTTCACTGACAGGTAAACTGAGCGGGGCATTGGACGCTGCCAGCAATTTGTTTGGAGGGTTCCTCAGCCAGGCGGCGAATATCAGCGATCGCGTTCATTCAGCGGCCTGGGAACGAGCCCATGACGAAAACTTCACTGAAGCGGTCAAAGAAATCAAACCTTATTTCATTCAATGTCCGCGCTGCAACGCCTGGGTATGCCGTGAAAAATGTTGGAATAAAAAGAAAGGCTTGTGCAAAGACTGCGCCCCAGACCTGGGCGTGGAAATGGCCGCTGCTCAGGCGTCAAAATCCGTAGAGGAAGTCTGGGCTCATGCAGCCATGGCTGAGGAAGATAAGAAACTGGGCACTGAATATTGGCGCGAAGGGATTACCGCCACCTGCCCCAACTGTGAAAAACCCTTAGCAGCCAACGCGAAATTTTGCCCGGAGTGCGGTTTCGCCTTGAAACCGAAAGACAAGTGCCCACATTGCGGGTCGAAAATTCTTCCTGATGCCAAGTTCTGCGGTGAATGCGGGCAGAAATTGTAACCGTCAATCAATATTCTTTTCCATTTACTATCTGTTAAGTTTTACCGTATCGACTTGATTTGGACGATTCATGGCAGAAGATGTTACCCCTATTCGGCAGCAGTATTTAGATATTAAAAAGCAATATCCTGATGCGATTGTATTCTTCCGCCTGGGGGATTTTTACGAAACTTTTGATCATGATGCCCAAATCACTTCGCGAGAGCTCGATATTGTGCTCACCTCTCGTAATGTGGCCAAGGGGCAACGTGTTCCGATGGCTGGTATCCCCTACCACGCAGCAGAAAACTACCTCGCCCGGTTAATCGATAAAGGCTATCATGTCGCCATTTGCGAGCAGGTTGGGGAACAACCCGCCAAGGGAATTTTCCCGCGCGAAGTCGTGCGCGTGGTAACGCCTGGAACTGTGATTGAGCCAGGCTTGTTGCACAGCAACCGGAATAACTACCTGGCAGCGGCGCGTGTAGAAGATGGCCAGTTGAGCGTTGCCTACGCCGATATCACTACTGGTGAGTTCGCTGTCACCACTATCGAATCGCGTGATCCATTATCCGATTTACGGGCAGAACTCACGAGGTTGGACCCGGCAGAAATATTGGTGCCCGAATCGCTCAAACTGAACACAGCGTTTTCTGGTCATATTACCAGCCTTCCAGACTGGCGCTTTGAAACTTCGCGCTGCCGGGAGGTCTTGCTGCGGGTAATGCAAGTGACCACGTTAGAAGGGTACGGCCTGGAGAATGCTCCTTCCGCCATTCAAACCAGCGGCGCCATTTTGCAGTACCTGGAACAGACCCAACCAGCCGCGTTATCCATGGTGAAAAGCATCTCCACTTACAGCACGGGCGAATTTATGACGTTGGACGCGGCCACCCGTAGAAACCTGGAATTAACCGAAACCATCCGCCGCGGCGAAACCCAGGGGTCGCTGCTTTCAATCCTTGACCACACCTTAACTCCTATGGGGCATCGTTGTATGCGGCAATGGGTCAGCAAGCCATTGTTAAGGATTGATAGCATTAATGAGCGTTTGGACATTGTTGCTGTTTTTCACCAGCATTCATTGGTTCGCGCTGAATTCCGCGCGCAGTTGCAGCACCTTGGCGATTTAGAGCGATTGGCTAATCGCCTTACCGGAAACGTGGCTCTCCCAAGAGATCTGGCTGCCATTCGTGCCATCCTGCAGAAACTGCCTGCCATCCGCGATACCCTTTCACAAGACGTCTTGCAGCTCTCTCACAAGTTGATCGACTTTGACCTTTGCCCTGAAGTGCTCAACTTACTGGAACAATCGCTCGCGGATGAACCACCAGCCACCTTGCAACATACCGGCGTGATCAGGGTTGGTTTCTCAGAAGAACTGGATCAGGTGGTGGAAATGTCCAACCACGCGCGAGAGTGGATCTCCAACCTGGAAGCCGTAGAGCGTGAGAGGACCGGCATCAAATCTCTCAAAGTCGGCTACAACAAGGTCTTTGGCTATTATCTTGAAATCACCCACAGCAACACCGCGCAGGTGCCGGCGGAATACATCCGAAAACAAACCCTGGTTAACGCAGAACGATACATCACGCCTGAGATGAAAGAGTATGAAGCGCTGGTATTGAACGCGGAAGAGCGCATCAGAGAAATTGAAAATCGGCTCTTCAAAGAAGTTTGCCAGCGACTTCTGCCGCATTTATCAGCCTTGCTGAAAAGCGCTCGCCTGCTGGGTGAGCTGGATGTGTTGAGCAGCCTGGCAGAAGTAGCTGCCATACATGCATACGTTCGTCCGGTTTTAACAGAAGAACCCGTGCTCAACATTGTCGATGGCAGACACCCCGTCGTAGAAACCACGCTGCAAAGCGAGCGATACGTGCCCAATGATGCCGTGATGGAAACAGGCGAGATTATCCGCATCATCACCGGCCCCAATATGAGCGGCAAATCAACCTTCTTGCGGCAGGTGGCGTTGATTGTGTTAATGGCGCAGATTGGGTCTTACGTGCCTGCTGCCAGCGCTACCATCGGCATCGTTGACCGGATTTTCACCCGCATCGGCGCCCAGGATGAGATCCACACCGGTCAATCCACCTTTATGGTTGAGATGATCGAGACCGCCAACATTCTCAACCACGCCAGCAGCCGCAGCCTGCTCATTCTGGATGAGATAGGTCGCGGTACATCCACATACGATGGGCTGTCAATCGCCTGGTCGGTGATTGAATACATACACAATCATCCCAGATTGCGAGCCCGTACCCTGTTTGCCACTCATTACCACGAATTAACCCAGTTGAGCGAATTGTTGCCGGGCATCCGTAACTACAATGTGGCGGTAGCCGAAAATGGCACCCAGGTGATCTTTTTACACAAGATCGTTCCCGGTGGCACTGATCGTTCATACGGTATCCACGTGGCGCAACTGGCAGGCATTCCGCGCCCGGTAATTTCGCGCGCCAGCGAGATCCTACAACAACTCGAAGCTTCTTCAGGTTCCACCATTAAAGTAGATCTCCCCTCCTCACAGCAGTTAACCCTTTTCCCCGAAACAAACCCTTTGTTGGATGAGTTAAAAGCCATCGACCTCAACACCCTCCCACCGATAGAAGCCCTGAACATCCTCTACGAGTGGCGCAGGCGTTTTTTATCCGCTGAGGAATCTTAATACCCACAATCGCCATTTCGAGGTTCCAACCCAATACATTCCTAACGGTGATGTATAAGAACCATCGGTCCTTTTATCACCCCGCTAACCATCAGCGCGCTGTGCCATTGAGCACAACACTCTGCGGCGGTTTTTTCTAAATAATCAATCAGTTTGAAATCCAGGCGCGAGAGCCGCGCAGGTAGTCCGCGGCATTCATCCAGTTTTTTCCAGCAGGTTTCACTTCCAGCAGCACAAGTTTGCCATCGCTTGTGTGAATGCAAGGATACCCATTACAGGTTTCGCGCTGCCCTGGGACCCCGCAGCCAGGCACAACTTTCGCCCGGCAGACCTTCAGTGCTTCTTCACCCAACCGTATGTAGGCGCCCGGCCATTCGCTATACGCTCTAATCTTACGTTCCAGCATCTCGGCTGCCTGTGAGAAATCCAGTAACCCATCCTCTTTATTGATCATCGGCGCGTAAGTGGCACCGTTCTCATTTTGAGGTACAGGCGACAGGTTGCCATTAATGTATCCATCCAGTGCATGTAGCAGCAGGGTCGCCCCCACCGTGGCCAGCCGGCTGGTTAGTGAAGCAGCATCATCAGCGGGTTCAATTTTCACCCGCTCGCGAATCAGGATAGGACCGGTATCCACTCCTATGTCCATTTTCATGATGCTGACCCCGGTGGTAGTATCACCATGGATGATCGCCGCCTGGACAGGCGCGGCGCCGCGCCAGCGAGGGAGGGAGGAAGCGTGCACATTGATACACCCTAACCGCGGAAGGTCCAACACATTTTGACGGAGAATCTTGCCAAATGCCGCCACAACAATGAAATCAGGATTCCAGGCATGCAGTTGTTCAAACACACCTGGGTCTTTCATTTTTTCCGGCTGAATGACAGGGTAACCCAAACGCTCCGCCAGTATTTTCACTGGAGGGGGAGTGAGTTTTTTCCCGCGTCCCGCAGGCTTGTCTGGTTGAGTGACCACGCCACGAACGTCATAGTGGTTTCCCAGAGCAGCAAGGATGCTCGCGGCGAATTCGGGTGACCCCATGAAGACGGTTTTCTCGCTCATGCGTTTGATTTTAACATAAGCCACGGAACGAAAGCAGAACCCTGCCGCAAAAGATGCGAAATGGTTTAGAATTACCCCATGAAATTACGTGCGCGAGTTCAGAAAGAAATGGACATGGCCTTCGCTGCGAGGAAACAAGGCAACGAAGGAATGGCCAGGGTATGTGCACGCCGGGCCGCTGGCATCGTCGTCAGGGATTTCCTTGATCAACATGGAATTGAAGCTGCAGGCTTGAACAATTTCGAGATCCTCGTTGATGAGTCTGTGCGAAAAAGCCTGCCCGCGAGCGTCCTTCCTGCCCTTCAACACCTGACCATGCGGGTCGATGAAAATTACGCCCTACCAACCGGGATTGACCTGCTCGCTGACGCGCAGGCGGTGATCCAAACTTTATTGAAGGAGGTATCAGAGTAAGTGGGTGATACGCAGAAGAAGATTATGATGTACGGCACAACCTGGTGTGGTTCAACCAAGCGCGCCAGAAGGTTGTTTGAAGATGAAAAGATCGACTATGAGTGGATCGATATTGACCAGGATGAGACCGCGGCTAAGTTCGTTGAAAGCGTAGCGAACGGATTTCGCAGTGTGCCAACAATCGTCTTCCCTGATGGCGCAATACTCGTCGAGCCCTCGACTTATCAATTAAAAGAAAAATTAGGGTTATAAGCAGCGCTCACTGCCATCGTTTGCGCAAAAGCCAAACCAAAAAAGCACCGGCGAACAATCCACAACTCACCACCAGAAGCCCCATTTTACGCCGGCTGGTTTCAACTAACACGGCCGGAGCGCGGGTCAACTTCATTTTTAGTGAGTCGACAAATTCAGGGTCAGGCGTCACTGGTTTAAGCAGGTTGGAGAGCTTTTGCTCCAACCCCCATAAACCAGGTCTTCCATTTTGTTCTAGGCCATGTTCCATATTCCATACCCCTTATCGAAAATCCGATGTCTCAACGCCGCTGATCCGTTTTAATTCTTCCCTCAACGAGATCAGCGAGCGGTGATAAAGGCTTTTTATTGCGCCTTCGGTTCTCCCCATAATAATGGCGATCTGACCGTTTGAAAGATCTTCAAGAAACTTGAGCAAAATAAGTTGTTGGCGGTCAGCAGGTAATCGCCGAATGGCTTTCAGGAGCAGTTCCTTTTCCTGGTTCATTTCAATAGTGCGTTCAGGTAAATCGCTGAGGTGAGGTAAATCAAAATGGTCATCTAATGATACTTCTCGCCTTCGATGATTGTCGCGGTACCAGTTGGCCGTGAGGTTATGAGCGATGCGATACAGCCAGGCAGTGAAAGGCACTCCTTTTTCAACATAACTGTTAATGTGCGCGAATGCGCGGTGAAAAACTCTCGCGGTCAGGTCCTCTGCGTCCGCTTCAGCGCCGATTCGATAAAAAATGTAATTGTAAATGCGCTTCACGTTCTGTTCATAGAGGTAGCTAAACGCCTCTGCGTTGCCGTTACAGGCAAGTTGAACAGCGTTCTGATCGGTCAATGACTCTGTTGGTGCAGCGCTTTGTTTCTTCAACTATTTAACCCTTTTTCCAAAGAAAAGGTTCAATCCTTTCATTCATTTTACCGCAATCGCTGCTTTGACCGCAGCGTACGCGTCCAAAATGCCGGCGCCGCTTTCATTTTGTGGGGTCCCACAACTAGTGGACCCGTCTGTGTAGGGTTGTGCACTTTCTTGAAGGATTTGCCTGGTGAGGGCAACCTCTCCGATGAGTTTTGGATTGGCAGACCACATCAAAGCGACCACACCAGTCACATGTGGCGCAGCAAAAGAAGTGCCACTGCTGTAAGTATAGGTTCCCCCTGGTGCGGCAACCAATACCTGCTCTCCGGGCGCCAGCAAGTCAGGTTTGCTGCGCCCGCTACCATCACTGGTAACAGGACCCTTGCTCGAAAAGGCAGAGAGCTCTCCTGCGCTGTCAACTGAGCCGACGGAGAAAACATGCTCGTAAAGAGCGGGCGGGTCGGAGATTGTCGAACACCCAAAGTACCCATTATTCCCGGCGGAAACAGACATAAAAATCCCTGCGGCTTCCAATATTTCAACCGCTGGCTTAAAAACATCCGCATCGCAGCCTTCAATCCTGGGGCAGCCCCATGAGTTATTCACGACCATGGCTCCCAGTTCAGGCTTTCCATGCAGAAGCGGGTCTCCCCCCTGTGGATAGGGAGCAAACATGAACTGCATACAATCCAGGTAGAGAGCCGGGTTTCCCAGGTTCCTGGCCAGGTTCGTGCAGGCTATCCATTGAGCCTTGGGGGCAATACCGCGCGTCGCGCCGACAATGATCGCGGTGGTGCCAGTTCCATGTCCACTCAGGTCATTGGGTGCAACAGTATGATTCCAGGGATCCAACCAGTTGGTATCGTTGCTGCCTTTGGCTCCCCTGTAAGAACCCGCCAATTCCGGATGTGAGCCATCCACTCCAGAATCCGTTTGCCCAATGATGATGCCCTCTCCAAAAACACCCAGTTGTTCATGCACCAGGGGCAGATTGATCATTTGCAGGTTCCACAAAGAATCTTCAGGAGGAATAGTTATTTCACCCTCCATCCGCGGCGGAGGTTGAGGGAGCGGGCGGAGGCGCGGGCTGTCCAGCACCCGGTCAACGCCGTCCATTTTTTCCAGCATGCTCTTCATCAAAACGCCTGTGTTTACCTCTAACCCATTGACCAGGTAATAACGCGTAAAGTCGATATGCCATTTTGCAAGTTGGGTGGTCACTTCTTCTTGCGTGGTTACAGCGGTTTCGGTCAGGGCCTGGTATAGGGCGAGTTTTTTCTCCAGAAGAGGGTTTATTTCATTGAATTGGGTAGGGTTCACCTGCTCTTTCATGACAACGAAAAGGCGGTCACCAAAAAAACCGGGTTGTCCCGCCGTGAAATATAGAACGAGGACCTCCGCCAGGCTTAATACCAGCAGCATCGCGTTGATACGTCTGCCCAGGTGAACGCGCTCAAGTTGTT
>JAAZNW010000076.1 GCA_012798065.1 Chloroflexota bacterium | reverse complement strand
CAGTCCAATGCCGGGGTGGGTTTGCCTGCACAGAGCGTGCACCTCCGCTGGCTGTAAAGCACGGGGACTGTCGATGAGCACTTCAAGGATAACCCGCCGCGGGGAGGTGATGCGGCAGCCATCTTCTTTCAGGGTTTTCAACCAGTGTTCGAGCTTGTTCAAGGTTCCTCTTATTGAAAACGTTTTTCAATAAGAGTTTACCACAAAACAGAATCCCGTCACGGCGGGATTCTTGAAAAAAATGATGGGTTGCGTTGAATTACCTTGTTTTAAAGAAAAGATTGCCCGATCCGCGGTCTTTCACGCGGATGAGGATGGTGTGGGCGGCGGAGGAAAAATTGCTGCTTTGCCAGGTCCCATGGTCGGCTGTGTTGCCTGCAGCGGCGATATAGCCGGCTGGGACGTGCACCGTGCCTGAACCATTGTCCATAACCTCGATTTTCACCGCTGAAGTCAACGGCAGAAAAACGGTTACTGCCCCGCTGCCGCTTTCGAGCGTGAAGGTCACATCGGTATCTGTTGGCAGAGCGAGTTCGACCGAACCTGAACCACTTTCAATATCCACCTGGTAGGGTTGCGGCGAATCCGGCAGGGTGATTTTGGACGCCCCAGAACCGAAATCCGCTCGCAGCGCCTCAAGGGTGATGCCTTCCAGTTGCAGATCGAGCGCGCCGGAGCCGCCATCGAGATTAAGGGTGGTAGGAACGCTGGGGTTCAACCCAATATCCCACTTTTGTCCGCCCAACCCCAGATCATACGAGAACCAGGGGCCAGGCTCAGTGCTTGTGCTCAGGGTAACGGTCTTATCTGTATCACCTTTAACGTCAAAATGCACCTGACCGCGGTGCACAATGGTCGCCTTGACCAGGTCGGTGGAATCGGGCAAGGCGCTGATGGTCACTGGCGGATAAGAGGTATCCAGGTAATATTGCACGTGCGCTGTGTTCTCTAGCGGTTTCGAAACCACTTCAGTCTTAATGCCCGCCGGCGGGTTATTCTCCATTACAGGGCTGAAGAAGAGGAAAACGGCTACCGCCGCGACTGTGAGCAAACCGATCAGTCCGCCCGCCCAGGGGGCCCGGTAGCCAAAAAGCAGGTCAAGCCCTAACACTACCAGCGCCAGCGGCCAGAGCCTGAGCAAAACACTCCAGTTGAACGCAGGTAGAAAACCAAGGTTGCGCAGTAAAAGAATAACACCCGCGCCAATCAGGATCACCGGTAAGAACAAAGAAACTCGCTTTTGATTCACAGACATGGCTGCACCTCGCAGTGAAAGGTTTACTTAAAGGATATACGCTTTAATACCTCGAGGGTTGCGCCCGGGTTGTCTGTTACCAGCGCGTCACAGTTGAGCAGTTTGTAATACCACAGGCGCCTGTCGGGCGTGGGGTCCAGCGGGCAAACCAGTTGTCCGCGCTGGTGGGCGCGGCGGACAAAGAAGGGGTTGAGGAAGACTCCTGGCCAGAACGGACCGAGCACCTCGGGCAGGGGGTTGGGGGTCAACTGGGACATGGTGATCCAACCAATGGGAATGGAAGGGTCAACAGCCTTCACCGCCTGCAGGCGCGGCAGCGAGAAGGAAAGCATCAGGCTGCGCTCGAGAATACCGCTGGAGCGCAGTTCAGCGACCAAGCGGCGGCACACCTCTTCTTCGAGGAAGCGGTCTGTCTTGAGCTCCAGCGCCAGCGCCACCCCCGGCGGCAAGATTCCCGCGGTTTCTGCCAGGGTGGGAATACGCTCGTTTTCAAAGCCTTTGAAGTTGTAAGACGCGCTCAACTGCTTGAGCTCATCCAGGGTGAGAGAATTCACCGCGCCTTTACCGTTGGTGGTACGGTCTACCGTGGCGTCATGAATACACATGAACACGCCGTCGGCGCTGAGGTGCAGGTCAGTCTCGAGGATGTCAGCGCCTTCTTCGAATGCCTTCAGAAAGGCAGATAGGGTGTTCTCCGGGCACAGCACGCGGTTGCCGCGGTGAGCCATTACATAAGGCTTCGCCCTACCGGGCAGGCTTAATTCACGCATTTCGCTCCTCCTTGGTTGGGTTAAGGGTGATGTCAAATCTAAAGCGGCAGTCTTCTTCGAACCACATAGGAAAGTTGGTGCCCCACAGGTTGTTGAACAGGCAGAAGTGCGCGCCCTGGCGGGTATCCGGCTGGTCATTATTGAAATCCAGCAGGCTGCGGGCGCCCAACGCCACCAGCGGAGAATCGAGGGCGGAGATGCGCAATTCGCTGCCTAGGGCGCGGCATGTCACATAGCGCCCGCTACCATGCAGGTGGCGGTTGCCGTTTTCCACCACGCTCAGCGCTGGAATCTCCCGCCCCAGTTTCTCGATCGACCACTCGGCGTCAGGGTGATGCTCCGGTCTAAAAGTCATCCACAGGGCTTCGGGCATACGCGAGGCTTGTTTGTTGAACCATTGCAGGTCGATGTGCAAACGCTGCTCCTGCGACGGTAGAGAGTACTGCAGATAACCATTGCGCGGCGCGCCGAATTGGTGCAAAGCCTCGTCTTCAAAGGTGAGATAAAAGAGAATGTGTTCAACCCCAGGCGTGGAGCGCTTGAATATTCCTTTTACCAGCGGCAACCAGCAGCGGCTGGGGCTGTCTTCGGGGCGCAGGCCGGGTTTACAGAAATCTTCCAGCGCCCAGCCGTGGCGCTGCTGCGGCAATACATAGGTGTTGAAGAAACGCTCATAATCCTCGCTGGAAAAGGTCTGATATGAGAACACACTGAACTCACCTGGGCGCACAACCAGGCTTTGCCCGGTTGTGCGATCCACCAGCTGGTCGAGGCTGCCTTTCTGTTGTTCAAATGTCACAGCGAGGGATGGGTTTTCCAGCTTTGCCTGGGCGGGTTCGATTGGCTGCCAGGCGCTCAGGTCTGGCACTCGCGGGCGAATGGATTCCAGGCGGGCGCGGGCTTCATCTGCCAGCGAGCCACCTCCTAACGCGTTGACTGCCAGTTGCGGGTAAGCGCGCTTCTCAACCCAGGAGGCTTCGAAGCGCTGAAAGTTCGGCTGCCCGCGCGCGAGGTTGAAATCTTTCACAGTGTAGTTTTCATGGTCATTCAGCCAGGTCTTTTCATCCATCCCCCAGGTGTGTTCGGGTACCATGAGCAGCCAGCGGTTTAAGTTAATGAGGGATGGTTCACTCCGCGTTACTCGACCGCTGGCGAGCCATTCAGCCCGTAAGCGCAGCAACTCGCGAAAACGCGCAACCTTGATGGGGTCGCTGCCAACACCGTGGATCCAGGTATCACCAATCTCCTGCGATAGCACGGGCAGGTTTTCGCGCACTCGCACCAACTGCGCGGCAAAATCACTGAGTGTGGAAGCGAACACACGCGCTCCTGGCTGGCGGGAGCGCACCTCTCGATACACATCCAGCACCTGCTCGTGAGATTGCGGGCCCATGTTATCCATGGTATGACCAAACGCCAGGGAGTGCTCCAACCCGGGTATTTCGAAAACGGAGCCGTAACCGCTCTCGTACATTACCAGCAACTCCGCGCCGCCAGGGTCTTGCCAGCGGAACAGGCTTGGCACGGAGGGCACGGTGGAGCCCGGATTCACACCGATGTGTAAAAATACCACACCTGCTTCTGCCAGCAGCGGAATGATCGCCCGTGTATGACCCGGCACATCGGTCCATTTGGCGGCGATGGTATGGCGCCCAAAGCGTTGATCCAGCGTGCGCGAAAGCGACAGGCCAAAGCGGAAAAGCTCGGCGTCCATCAGCTCGGTGTGAGTGGTGAAGGGTAGCGCGTGCCAGGCGATATCCCCCGCCAGAATAGCCTCTTCCATCTGCCCGCGTTCCGCGGACGAAGCCTGTTCGAGATACTCGTAGATAAGCCAGGAACCGGTGGTCCAGATGAACCTGTCTGAGCCTGATTGGCGCAGTTCGCGCGCCAGGCGCAGCGCCGCCGGGATATATTTCTTGAAATAATTCCGCACCACCACCGCGGCGTAATCGGTAAAACCCACATCCAAATGAGTTTTAAAGATCAGGTGAACGCTGCGCTCCATCGATTCAGCTCAACGAAGTCTCGGCTTGGATGCGCGGTAGTAAGAGCACGGAAAGCAGGAACAACCCGCCGTAGAGGGCAAAAATAACGGGATAACCCAGCCCTGGCTGGATGGCGTTGAAGTAGTCCGCCAGCGGACCGCCGATACTGGAGCCAATTATGCCCGCGCCCGCCCCGGCCAGGTTGGAAATACCCAGGTAGCGCCCAGCGTCTTTCTGTGGCACCAGGTCAGTACCCAGCGCCCAGTTGGAAGCCATGAAAGTGCCGGTGCCCAAACCCAGGAAAACGCCGGCAAACATCACCATGGGAATGGTACGCGAAAAGACCAGGATGATGGTGCCCAGCACCGCCAGCGCGCCGGCGGCAGCCAGCAACTTCTTGCGCCCGATTTTGTCCGCCAGGATGCCGCCGACAATGGAGGAAATGAGCAGGAAAATGAAAATCACCGCCGTCAGGTAGGTGGTAATGGTGGCCGGGTTGGGCACCTGCAGCACATCCTTTACAAAAAACATGGCGAAATTTCGCACTGAGCTGATGGCTGCAAGGAACATCAGGCGCGTGACCACCCACCAGATGAAGGATTTATGGGTGTTGGCTTCTTTGCCGATGCCCACCCGCGCGCCGAAGTAAACGCCGATGAAGATGGAGCCTGCCATACCCACAAGCCCCGCCAAACCGACCAGGACGATACGCAGCGCCAGGCTGGTACTGTCCTGCGGCAGCCAGGTGCCGATGCCTTTAACCAGCAGAAGAGCCAGCTGGGTGATGCCCACGAAGATGACGGTCAGCAGCAGCATCCGCAGGACAGGCCGGTCTTCGGCGCGCGGAGGTTTTTCTTGGAGAGGTTCTTCGCGCGTGCCTGCTACCGTGATGAGCATGGTGACCAGGAAGGAAAGCATAAGGATGAGAATGACCAGCCAGAATTTCTGTCGATCAATGAGCGGCGAGATGAGCAACACCAGCGCGGCAGGAACCATTTCCATCACTGATTTAATGCCCGAGGCGCGACCGCGCTGCTGTTCTGGAACAATGTCGGGTATCAACCCCTGCTGCCCGGCCTGGCTGATGTTGGAAGAAAACTGCAGCAGAATAATGCCCAGTAATAGCACTGCCAGGGAAGCCGTGATGCCGAAACTGGATTGTAAGAAAGCGTTGAGAGGTGAGCTTTTAAACCACAAAGAAGCGCCCATCACGCCTAAAAAAAGAATGTTCAACAACGCACCCACGATGATGAAAGGCCTACGCCGCCCCATTTTTGAAGTGGAACGGTCGCTGAGCATACCCATCACGGGTTGAATGAACATGGCAACCGCCAGACCGGTGACGTATACCAGCGCGGTCGAGGTATTCTTCTTTTCCGGAGGCATAAAGACCAGCACCAGCGCTGGCAGCAGCAGCGGGCTGATGACGTTGGAAGCGATACTCAACCCCAACTGATAGCTATTGAGGAAGAGAAGTTCGTACCATTTCAGCAGGCGTTTCATGGGTACCCTCCGCAGGCAGGATTTCTTCTTAAATAACGGATGAGTTCAGCTAAACCAGATCTTCTTTATAGTATAGTTGCGGAGAAGGCTTGTCAAGCATTAGAGAGCCGAAAAGAACGGTTGGTTCGGGAAACCACAGGCGCTAAATAGGTTGTGGTGAAAGGGAGCAACTCCTTCAACGTGTTTTCTTTTTAACCGATCAGCCAAGTGAATCCCATTTCTAATATTCTTCTTATAAAAACCTCTTGACTTTTGTTGTAAATATGATTATTATTATCTTAATAGTACGCAATAACAATGGGAAGGGAAATCATGAACAAGGTTTTTGAACTACCGCAACTCAAATTCGCCTTCGACGCGCTGGAACCAGCCATTGACGCGCGCACGATGGAGATTCACCACGGCAAACACCATGCCGCCTATGTCGCCAACCTTAACAAGGCATTAGAAGCTTCGCCTGAATTTTTCTCCATGCCAATCGAAGACATTTTAAAAGGCATCAATACCGTCCCCGAAACCATCCGCACCGCGGTGCGTAATAACGGCGGAGGTCATGCCAATCACTCCCTGTTTTGGGACGTGCTCAACCCGGGTGGAAAAAGCGCACCCTCCGGCGCGCTGCTAAAAGCCATTGAAAGCGCTTTCGGCTCTACCGATGCCTTTATGGAAAAGTTCACTGCTGCTGCGACCACCCGCTTCGGCTCTGGTTGGGCCTGGCTGGTGCTCGACGGTCAGAAACAATTGCAGGTATACTCTACTGCCAATCAAGATAGCCCATATATGGACCATCACATTCCCATCCTCGGGTTGGATGTGTGGGAGCACGCCTACTATTTGAATTACCAGAACCGCCGCCCAGATTACATCAAAGCCTTCTGGTCAGTGGTTAACTGGAGTTTTGTGGAACAGCAATACGAGAAAGCCAGGTAACACCTTGAGACAGCCTGACCAACGGCCTGGCGCAATAGCGCTTTATGATTCCGGTACCGTCTAAAAAGGGGGAAGCGGACAGACCAAGGCAAGCGAATAAAGCCGCGCCACAACCGTAAACAGGGCAACTCAATTTGCTCTACCCCCGCCAAACGGCGGGGGTTTTTTTATTGATATCCATTTTTCAGGTAAAATAGAGGGAACTGGGAAAGCAGCATCATCCCGGGTTGATTGATTCTCTCCAACAGGAGATTGTTCCCATGCCTTTTGAATATATACCTATTGTTATACTGCTTGCTCTCTCCATTGCAGTGGGTATCATCGTACTGCTGCTGGGGAGGTACCTGGGACCGTACCGCCCGACGAAAAAGAAAGGCGAGCCTTACGAATCTGGTATGATCCCTTATGGCCCCGGTACGCGCCAGATGCCGGTGCGATTTTACCTGGTGGCAGTGCTGTTCATCCTCTTTGATGTCGAAGTGATCTTCTTTCTCCCCTGGGCGGTCACTTTTCAAAAACTTGGGCTGTTCGCCATCATTGAAATGGGCATCTTCGTGACCATCCTGATGACCGGCTTTGTTTATCTGTGGAAAAAAGGAGCGATGGAATGGGAGTAGAGCCTAAGAGCGGAAGTTCTGGAGTGGTAACCACCTCGCTGGATAAAATGGTCAATTGGGCGCGCACCGGCTCGCTATGGCCCATGACCTTTGGCTTGGCCTGCTGCGCCATTGAGATGATGGCCATGCAGGCTTCAAATTACGATATGAGCCGCTTCGGTATGGAACTGATGCGCGCCAGCCCCCGGCAATCAGACCTGATGATCGTGGCGGGGCGCGTTTCGCAAAAAATGGGCCCGGTGCTGCGCAATCTGTATGACCAGATGCCCGATCCCAAGTGGGTCATCGCCATGGGTGACTGCGCTTCTTGTGGCGGAGTATATAACAACTATGCCGTTTACCAGGGGGTGGATGAAATCGTACCCGTGGATGTGTACGTGGCTGGCTGCCCGCCACGACCTGAAGGACTGATCCACGGTATTCTCACCCTGTACGAAAAAATTCGCACTGAAAAAGTCTCCGACTGGAAGTAGAGGCCGCATGAACGAGATTCTCTCCCCGGCAGTTGAAAGAATCCAGCAGCAGTTCAAGGCGCAAACCAGCGAATTCCGTGGCGAGGTGACCTTGCTTATTTCTGCAGATGCCAATGTAGAAGCCGCCACGGTTTTGCGTGATGAATTCGCCTTTGACATGCTCAGTGTGGTGACGGCAGTGGATTACTGCCCGCAAACCAATCCACGCTTTCACCTGGTGTATATCTTTTATTCCACCGCCAACCATGCCTACCTGAATGTTCGAGTTCCGTTGGATGGTGATGCCCCCACCATCCGGACGCTCGAGACGGTGTACCCCAGCGCCAACTGGCGCGAACGCGAGGTATGGGACCTGTTCGGTATCCGCTTCGAGGGGCATTCAGACCTGCGCCGGTTGTTGATGCCGCCTGATTGGGAGGGGCATCCGCTACGCAAAGATTACCCGCTGGGCTACGAGGAAGTGCAGTTCACTTTCAACTTTGACGAAATCGACATCCGCAAGCCCAAGGGGGTGCTCTAAACATGCGCGAGATCCAGGAATTCACCTTAGAAGAACTCAAGCACCATCTGAGTGAAAAAGCGTTCAGCGGGCAGACTGTGGTGCTCAATATGGGACCTCAACACCCCAGTACGCACGGTGTGCTGCGCCTGATCCTCGAGCTTGACGGCGAGATTATCGTCAATTGCATTCCCGATGTCGGCTACCTGCACACTGGCATTGAGAAGACGATGGAGAGCAAGACCTACCAGAAAGCGGAAGTGCTTGTTGACCGCATGGACTACATGTATGCCATGGGCAACACGCTGGTGTACTCACTGGCGGTGGAAAAACTGATCGGGCTGCAACCGCCGCCGCGCGCCGAGGCGATCCGTGTGATTTTGACGGAGCTTTCGCGTATCCAGTCACACCTGTTATGGCTGGGTACCTCCGCCTTGGACCTGGCAGCCCAGTCCACTTTCCTTTACACCATGCGCGAACGCGAGCTGATATTGGATATTTTTGAACTGGTCTCCGGTGCGCGTATGATGACTACTTTCATCCGTCCCGGCGGGTTGTGGCGTGATGTACCGGTGCAGTTTGAAAAAATGGTGCGCGATTTTACCAAGGTGATGCCCAAACGCATGGCTGAATACGAATCCATGCTCACGCGTAACCCGCTTTTCCTTGACCGCACCAAGGGCATTGGCAAAATTGATACCCGCACCTGCCTGGCTTACGATGTAACAGGACCCACGCTGCGAGCCAGCGGACTGGCGCATGATGTGCGCAAGTCAAACCCTTACAGCGGGTACGACCTGTATGATTTTGACATTCCCACGCAGAGCGAAGGCGACGTGTACGCGCGCTACCTGGTGCGCATGGAAGAAATGCGCCAGTCGGTGCGCATTATCGAGCAGGCGATGGATAAATTGCCCTACGGCCCGGTGCGTGATCCGAATTACAAATACGTACCACCCCCCCGCTCAGAAATCGGGGTAAGCATGGAGGCGTTGATCCATCACTTCAAACTATGGACGGAGGGCTTTATCCCCCCGAAAGGCGCGGTTTACACCGCGGTAGAAAGCCCGCGCGGTGAAATGGGCGTGTTCATGGAATCAAACGGCACCCCCAAACCTTATCGTGTACATTACCGCACGCCCTCTGGTCCGTTGCTGCATGCCTTGCCTGTGATCGCGAAAGGCCACTTCGTGGCAGATATGATCGGTATCATTGGCAGCATCGATATCGTACTGGGAGACTGTGACCGGTGAACCAACTGCTTAAAAAATTCCCGCAAGAAATTAAAAAGATCCTGGCGAAATACCCGCCAGATCAGAAGCGCGCCAGCGTGATGCCGCTGCTGCACCTGGCGCAGCAAGACAGGGGCTATATCTCCCGAGAGACCATGGCTGAAATTGCCGAAATCGCCGAAGTGGAAGTCACCGAGGTGGCTTCGGTAGTGGGTTTTTACACCCTGTTTCACACTGAGCCAGGCGGGAAAATCCGCATCCAGGTGTGCACCGACATCGCCTGCGCGTTACGCGGTTCAAGAGAATATCTGGATGGGTTGTGCGCCGAACTGGATATCAAGCCCGGTGGTACAACACCCGATGGGCTGGTGACCGTTGAAGAGGTGAAATGCCTGGCAGCCTGCGATCGCGCGCCCATGTTTCAATCGCAAATGGGAGATGAACTCGAATATCACGAACACCAGACAGTCGCCCGCACAATGGATTGGCTGCGTTCGATGATGGCTTCTTTGCGCCTGCCTGAGAGTGATGAACCGCTATCACTTGAACCAGAAGGAGGCGACCATGAGTGAGCTATGGCTCTTGCGCCATCGCCAGATACCAGGTCTGAACCAGCTCTCTAATTACCTACAGCATGGCGGTTTTGAGTCCTGGAAAAAAGCGGTCACGAAATTAACGCCTGAAGACCTGGTGAATGAAGTCAAAAATTCTGGTCTGCGCGGACGCGGCGGGGCGGGTTTTCCAACAGGCGCCAAATGGTCTTTTTTACCCAACACTATTTGGCCGCATTACGTGGTGGCCAACGCTGATGAATCTGAACCCGGCACATTCAAAGACCGCGAAATACTGGAATTCAATCCCTATCAGTTTCTGGAAGGCCTGATGTTGGCATCTTACGCGGTGCGCGCTCACACTGCGTATGTGTACCTGCGCGGAGAGTTATGGCATATCGCGCATAAGCTGGATGAGCGCATCGCTGAACTTACCAGCAGCGGCTACCTGGGTGATAACCTCTTTGGCAAGGATTACTCGCTGCGCATCCACACTCACTTGGGCGCGGGCGCCTATATATGCGGGGAGGAAACCGCGCTATTAGAGTCAATGGAAGGTCGCCTTGGGCAGCCGCGGTTGCGCCCGCCTTTCCCGGCGGTTTCGGGGCTATTCGGCTATCCCACGGTGATTAACAACGTGGAAACGCTTACCAACTTGCCTTTGATCATCGACAAAGGGGCGGCGTACTTTCGCGCACAGGGAACAGAGAAAAGCCCCGGCACAAAAATATTTAGCCTATCCGGAAGAGTAAAAAAGCCCGGTAATTACGAGTTACCGCTGGGCACCACCTTCAGGGAATTGATCTACCAACACGGCGAGGGCATCATTAATGACGCGCAGATTAAGGCCATCATGCCGGCAGGGGCTTCGTCCTCACTCATCCCCGCCACTGAGGTTGCGCTGGATACCCCCATGGATTACGAGTCAGTGGGCGCTCTGGGCTGCGCGCTCGGTTCCGCTTCAGTCATCATCCTTGATGAAACGGTCAATGCCAGCACCGTGGTGAGCGATACGATTCATTTCTTCAAGCACGAATCCTGCGGTAAATGCACTCCTTGCCGCGAAGGCACCTTCTGGATGGCGAGGGTGATCGATCGAATCGAAGCCGGCAAGGCGAAAGAAGAAGATATTGACCTGCTCGCCAGTATTGCCAGCCAGATGCAAAACAAATGCCTGTGCGCGCTTGGAGAGTTCTCCACTGTATCCGTAATTTCAGCGATTAAAAACTACCGGGCTGACTTCGCGGCCCGCCTGGAGAAATAAACGGATGGAAAAACAAGTCACACTGAAGATAGACGGCCGCAGCGTCACTGTCCCTGAAGGGACCCTGATTGTGGACGCGGCAAAACAACTGGGAATTGTCATCCCGGTGTTCTGCTACCATCCCAAGCTCAAGCCCGCGGGAATGTGCCGCGTTTGCCTGGTGGATGTGGGAAGACCGCAACTTGATCGCGCTAGCGGCGCGCCCGTGTTGAATGAAGACGGCACACCCAAAATTGTATTCGGCCCCAAGCTGGAGACTGCCTGCACCACGCCTGTATCAGAAGGCATGGTGGTGTGGGGCGCAACTGAAAAGGTGATGGAAGCCCGTAAAGAGGTGCTTGAGTTTCTCCTTACCTCGCATCCATTGGATTGCCCGGTGTGCGATAAAGGCGGCGAATGCCCGCTGCAGAACCTGACCATGAAGTTTGGCCCTGCTGAAAGCCGTTTCGAATTTGATGAGAAGAGCCATAACCAGAAAAGGGTACCGTTGGGCGAACTGATCATCCTCGACCGCGAACGCTGCATCCATTGCGGGCGTTGTGTGCGCTTCCAGGAGCAGATCGTTGACGACCCCGTGATCGGTTTTTATAACCGCGGACGGGCGCTGGAGATCAGAACTTATTCAGACCCCGGGTTTGACTCAATATTCTCAGGCAACACCACCGACATTTGCCCGGTCGGCGCCCTCACCACCGCTGATTTCCGCTTTGGCGCGCGTCCCTGGGAGATGAAGGACAAAGCGTCAATCTGCACCCAGTGCCCGGTTGGCTGCAACATCACCTACAATGTGCGCCGAGAGGCGCGCAAAGACGGGCGCACAGTGATCAAACGGGTAATGCCGCGCCAGAACGAAGCCGTGAACGAAATATGGATTTGCGATAAAGGCAGGTTCACTTACCATTATTATGAAAGCCCTGAGCGCTTGACCGCCCCGCTCATTCGGCGCGGTGACGAACTGGTACAAACCAGCTGGGATGAAGCCATCCGGTACGCGGCGCAGCAGGTAAAAGCCGCTGGTTCCAGGCTGGCGATGGTTACCAGCGGACGTTTAAGCAACGAAGACCTGTTTGCGCTCAAACAGCTCGCTGATGTAACCGGAGGAAAAGCCATTTTGCACGGTACCATCAGTGGGGGAGAAGCCGTCTCTTTAGCGGGTATGTCCCCCGGGTCAGATCTGGGGACACTCGCGCAGGGTTCAACCATCCTGGTGTTCGCCTGCGACCTGCATGAAGAAGCGCCCATCTGGTGGTTGCGTGTGAAGCAGGCGGCAGAACGCGGCGCCACGCTCATTGTGGTTAACCCTCGCACTACCCGACTGGATAAATTCGCCACCCACCGGCTGAGCTATGCTTACGGGAATGAGCTGGACATGCTGCAGACGCTGCAAGCCGACACCGGTGATATCGGGCAGGCGGTGAAAGAAGCGGAGAACCTGGTCTTTATTTTTGGCAGTGAAGGCATGGGGTTGAGCGCTTCAGCAGCAGTCGCTGAGCAGCTCGCTTTATGGCTGGAGCGCAGCGGACGCCGGGGGAAGCCCAGCAGCGGGTTGATCGCCGTCTGGCAGAAAGGGAACGAGCAGGGCGCCTGGGAGATTGGATACACTACGGATGAGCGCCTTGCCGAGACGATCAGCGCCGCGATGGGGGTGTATATCTGCGCGGCTGACCCGGCGAGCGAAGATCCAGAATTGAAAATCGCCTTGCAACGCGCGGGCTTTATGATTGTCCAGGACCTGTTCCTGACCGAAACAGCCAAACTGGCGGATGTGGTGCTGCCGGCGCAGGCGGTTATGGAACGGGAAGGCACGGCAGTGTCAGGGGAGCGCCGCCTGCAGTATTACAGCCCGGCAGTTCCCGCCCCGGCGGGCACCCGGCCTGATTACGCCATCATCCGCGCTATCGCTGAAGAGGCGGGAATTCAACTGAAAGGTGAAAATACGGCTGACTTGTTTGAACAACTGACGGACAGCGTAGAGGTCTTCAAAGGTATTACCCTGAAAGAGGTTCGGGCGGTGCGCGAGCAAAAGCCCGCGCTCGGGCGCAGTCATATGTATTACGGCGGAACCAGCTATGAGAACAGGGAAGGATTGGGGGTAACCCTGCCGCTCAGGGCAGGCGCGCTTCGTTCATCTGCTGAACATTACCAACCCCAAGCGCTGACCCTTGAAAGCGGCAGCCTGCTGGCGGTTCCCATCACCCGGCTGTATGACCGCGGCGGCACGGTTGCCACCAGCGGTATGTTGCAACAACGCATTGTGCGCAGTTTGTTCAGCCTGCATCCGGCTGACGCTGAACTCTTCCAGGTAAAGGCGGGCGAGCGAATTTCGCTCAGGCTGGATAGCAGGGAGATCGAAGGCGAAGTGGATATTAACATCGGTCAGCCGCAAGGGGTGGTGCTGGTCACACGCAGCATGGGGGCGCTGCTTTCTGCTCCGGTAGTGGTTAAGCTTACCGTACCGCAGCGAAGCGCGGTTAATTCGTAGGCGAGGGTAGCTATGACATTTGCGATGTTTCTTGAATGGTTCTTGAAAGCGCTCATCCTGGTCCTCGGCTTGACAGTGGGTTTCGCCTATGTCACGCTCTTCGAACGTAGGCTGTTGGCGCGCATGCAGGTTCGCATTGGGCCCAACCGCGTTGGACCGGCGGGTTTGCTGCAACCCGTCGCAGACGCCATTAAGCTGATATTTAAGGAAGAATTAATTCCAGCCAAAGCCGATAAGATCCTTTTTGTTTTGGCGCCGGTGCTCACGGTCATCCCGGCTCTCATCATCACCGGTGTCATCCCGCTGGGACCACCTATCCGCCTTTTTGGGAGAGAGATTGCACTGCAGGTTGCCAATCTCAACATTGGTATTCTTTATCTGCTCACCGTGACGGCCATCTCCATTTATGGGATCGCGCTCGCGGGCTGGTCATCGAACAATAAATACTCCACCATGGGCGCGTTGCGCGCCACTGCTTCGATGATCAGTTACGAACTGGCGCTGGGGCTGGCGTATGTAGGGCCGGTGCTGTTGGCAGGATCGATGAATATAAATGATATTGTCACTGCCCAAAAACCGCTGTGGTTTGTAGTGATGCAGCCGCTGGGCGCGATCATTTATCTCATTGGTGCCAATGCTGAAATCAACCGTACCCCGTTTGATATGCCTGAAGCGGAGCACGAATTGACCGCTGGATTTCTCACCGAGTATTCTGGTATGAAGTTTGCCCTCTTCTACATGGCGGAATATATCAAGATGATAGCGGTTTCCATGATTGGGGCTTCGCTGTTTCTGGGTGGCTATTGGGGCCCGGGCGTGAGCACTTACCCCTGGTTAGGACCGATTTATTTGGCTATCAAGGTCATCCTCCTGCTTTTCTGGTTCATCTGGGTGAGGGCAACCTGGCCGCGCTTCCGCTATGACCGAATGATGGCTTTTGGCTGGAAGATCCTCTTTCCGCTGGCGCTGTTGAACGTGTTAGTGACCGCGCTGGTGATCGTATTGATCGGAGGTTGAGAGATGCTGCGCGGATTGATCACTACTTTTAAATCACTCTTTGAAAAACCGGTCACCATACAGTATCCTGAACAGCGGCGGCCAGTGTTCGAACGCTACCGCGGCAGGCATGAGCTGAAGCGGTATGACAATGGGCTTGAAAAATGCATTGGCTGCGCTCTATGCGCGGCAGCCTGCCCGTCAGATGCCATCTTTGTGGAGGCCGCTGAAAACACGGATGATGAGCGCTACTCACCAGGAGAGCGTTATGCCAGCACGTATGAGATTAACATGCTGCGCTGCATCTACTGCGGGTTCTGCGAAGACGCCTGCCCTACGGAAGCCATTGTGCTTGAAAAGATCTACGAAATGTCTTATAGCGACCGCCACAGCGCGATTTTCACCAAAGACATGTTACTGGTGAAAGTACCGGATGGCGGACAGCCCACACCGCAGAAAACTGAACCCGGCTTGTACACGCGTTCGGTGCCTGAGATGAAAGACCCCACAGATTGAGGAGGAAGGGATGACGCCTGCTTTGCTGATTTTTATCTTGCTCGGGATCATTGCGGTGGCTTCAGCCCTGGCCATGCTGCTCAGCCGCAACACGGTTTATTCCGCGTTATTCCTGATCCTGAATTTTCTCGCCGTCGCGGTTATTTACATCCTCATGGGCGCGTCCTTCGTCGCCCTTTCGCAGATTGCCGTATATGCCGGGGCGATTATGGTGCTGGTGCTTTTTGTCATCATGCTGCTGGGCACTCAACATCTTGATCCGCGAGAAACGCTCAAATGGCAGCGCCCGCTGGCAATTGTGTTGACCCTCGCCTTGATCATCCAGGGCGCTTACGCGCTGATCACACGCTATGGGTTCCAGTACGCCACTCTTGCGGCTAGCCCTGAATTTGTAGATCCAAAGAACCTGGGTATGGTGTTGTTCCAAAAACACTCGCTGCCTTTTGAAGTTACCTCGGTCATCCTGCTGGTAGCTGCCATCGGTGCCGTGGTACTGACACATAAGCAAAAGAAGGATGGAGGCGCCTAATGTTCCCGGTGATTTATCCCATTATCCTCGCGGTCATCCTCTTCAGCCTGGGGGTTGCTGGCGTTTTGCTGCGTAAAAACGCGATTGTCATCCTTATGTCACTGGAGTTGATGTTCAACGCCGCCAACCTGGTGTTTATCACCTTCGCAAACTACCATCAAAACCTGGATGGACAGGTGTTCATCATTTTTATCATGGTCACGGCCGCCGCCGAGGTGGCTGTGGGGCTGGCATTAATCGTGAATATTTTCCGCGCCAAGAAGACCATCAGCATCGATGAGATGCACAGCCTGAAAGGCTGACCGACCCGCAAAAGGGAGAATATTTTATGGAATCTGGACAAATCTTCAATCTTGTTCCCTGGGTTGTCTTCCTGCCGGTAATTGGCCTGGTAGTCAATTTGCTGCTGGGGAGGCGCCTGGGAGAGGTTTTCAGCGGGGTCGTTGCCAGCCTGGCTTCTGGGCTTACCTTTGTGGTGGCTGTACTGTTAGCAGCGGCACTGGCTTCTGCGCCAAACGCCAGAGTAGTGAGCCCGTGGGAATGGATTTCCATTGGAGAGTTGACGGTACGCTGGGCTTTTCGCGTGGACACACTCTCGGTGGTAATGATGCTGGCGGTATCGTTGGTCGGCACCTTGATCCATATCTATTCCATCGGCTATATGCACAGCGACGTGCGCCACAATGGGGATCCTGGCAGGTATACACGCTTCTTTGTCTTCATGAATCTGTTTATCGCTTCGATGATGCTCCTGGTCAGCGCGGATAACTTTTTAATGATGTTCGTGGGCTGGGAGGGAGTGGGGTTGTGCTCTTACCTGCTCATTGGTTTTTGGTACGAGAAAGGAAAGAACGGCATCGGCAATGCCGAGGCAGCCAAGAAGGCTTTCATCACCAACCGCATCGGCGATTTTGGGCTGCTTATCGCGCTGTTCCTGATATTCGGTTATTTTGGCACCCTGCAATTCGATGAGGTTTTCCGCCAGGCCGCCAGCGTGGCAGCTGCGCACCCAGGAGCGATGCTGTTGATCACGTTGGCCATGCTGCTGGGGGTGAGCGGAAAATCAGCGCAGATACCTCTGTTCGTGTGGCTGCCCGATGCAATGGCAGGGCCCACGCCGGTTTCCGCGCTCATCCACGCGGCAACCATGGTCACCGCCGGTGTGTATCTGGTGGCGCGCAGCACAGCCTTTTACAGTGTGGTTCCCGTTGCCCAGACCGTGGTGATGTGGGTGGGCGCGCTCACCGCGCTCCTGGCCGCGACCATCGCCTTGGGGCAATACGATATCAAGAAAGTGCTGGCTTATTCCACCATCAGCCAGCTGGGCTTTATGGTGGCCGCCGTGGGCATGGGGGCGATGGTCGCCGGGATGTTCCATCTGGTGACCCATGCCTTTTTTAAAGGGCTGCTCTTCCTGTCTGCGGGTTCGGTCATCCAGGGGATGGAACGCGGTATGCACGGTGGCGACGACAGCGCTGAGTTCGATCCGCAGGATATGCGCAATATGGGCGGCTTGCGCAAGAAAATGCCGCTTACCTTTTGGGTCTATCTGATTGGCGGTCTGGCCCTTTCAGGTATCGCGCCGCTTGCGGGCTTCTTCTCGAAGGACGAAATCCTCGGCGCAGCATACACCGGGCACAACGCCGTGTTTGTGCTGCTGGTCCTCACGGCTTTCCTTACCGCGTTTTATATGGGGCGGCAGCTGGTGATGGTCTTCTTCGGAAAGCCGCTCTCAGCAGCAGCCGAGCATGCCAGCGAAAGCCCGCGCGTAATGACCATCCCACTGGTCATTCTGGCGCTGCTTTCATTGCTGGGCGGGGCTCTCAACCTGCCGGGCGTGCACACGCTGGAACACTGGCTCGCTCACACGCTTGGCGAGGTAAAGCCCGCAGAGTTCATCTGGCTGGTGGCGGGGCTCTCGTTCTTGTTGGCGTTGCTAGGGCTGGGTTTGGCCTGGCTCATCTACACGCGCAGAGAGCAGAAGTCCGGGGCGGATGACCCGCTGAAAAAGCCCCTCGGCGCGTTATACACCGGTATGGAACGCAAGTGGTGGGTAGACGAATTTTACCAGGCGCTGATCCTCAATCCTTACAAAGCCTTCGCCCAATTCATCGCTGAACCGGTGGATCTGGGCATCATTGACCGTGTGGGCGGTGGGCTGGCAGCTGGTATGCGCGCGCTGGCCGAAGGGTTACGCCAACTGGAAAATGGCTATGTGCGCTCTTATGCTTTGTGGATGGTGGTTGGTCTGCTGGCAATCATGATGTTTCTATTCTTAAGGTAAAGGACGGGCGATGAATTCAGCCATTAATCCCCTTCTGCTGGTCACCTTCTTTCCGCTTGTGGGCGTCTTGCTGATATTGTTATTGGGAAGCACAGGCAAAAACACTGCGCGCTGGATCGCCCTTTTGACCTCGCTGGTCACCTTTGCGCTTTCACTGTGGCTGCTGATGCAGTTTGACAGCACGAAAGGCGGCATCCAGATGGAGATCAACCTGCCGTGGTTGACCCTGGGCGGCAACACGGTTGGCTTTCACCTGGGTGTGGATGGTATCAGCATTCTCATGGTCTTGCTGACCGCTTTACTGACGCCAATTGCCATCCTTTCCACCTGGAAGGCGGTGGAGGAACGCGTAAGTGGTTTTATGAGCTTCTTCTTGCTGCTTGAAACGGGCATGATGGGCGTGTTCCTCTCCCTGGATATGGTATTGTTTTATATCTTCTGGGAGTTTACGCTGGTGCCCATGTACTTTCTTATTGGGCTGTGGGGCAGCCAGCGCCGGGTTTACGCGGCGGTCAAGTTCGTGCTCTACACCATGGCCGGTTCATTGCTGATGCTGGCGGGTATCCTGTGGGTGGGGTTAACCTACGGCGGCTTTGACCTGACAAAACTGACGGACTCGGCGATTCCATTCACCGCACAACTATGGTTGTTTGGGGCGTTCGGGCTGGCGTTTGCCATCAAAGTGCCCATGTGGCCGCTGCATTCCTGGCTGCCAGACGCCCACACTGAAGCCCCTACCGCCGGGTCTGTCATCCTGGCGGGTGTGCTGCTCAAGATGGGTGCTTATGGGTTCCTGCGTTTCAACCTGCCGTTATTCCCACAGGCGACGCTCACACTGGCTCCGTGGATGGCTGGGCTGGCGGTAATCGGCATCCTCTATGGCGCGATTGTGGCTTTCAGGCAGAAGGACGTAAAACGGTTGGTTGCCTATTCTTCCATCAGCCACCTTGGTTTTGTTGTACTGGGCACATTTGCCCTCACAGCGCAGGGCGTGCAGGGAGCCATTTTGCAGATGGTCAATCATGGGCTTTCCACCGGCGCGCTGTTCCTCATTGTAGGGATGCTGTATGAAAGGCGGCACACACGCCTGATGGCTGATTTTGGCGGGTTGTGGCGCGTCACTCCGCTGTTGGGCAGTCTCACACTGGTTACCGTCCTCTCCTCGGTAGGGTTGCCTGGACTGAATGGTTTTGTGGGAGAATTTACCATTCTGATGGGCGCTTTTCATTCAACTATCCTGGCTTCGCCATGGTTTGCCGTGGTAGCCACGCTTGGTGTTATCCTGGCAGCGGTGTACCTGCTGCATATGTTCCAGCAGGTATTTTTGGGACCGGTACGCCATCCGGAAAACGAAAAATTGGCCGATCTCAGCCCGCGCGAGGTCATCCTTCTGGCGCCGCTCCTGTTGTTGGCTTTCTGGATAGGGTTGTATCCGGCCCCGTTCTTCAGGCTCATGTCGCCAGCGGTTGAGCAGTTGCTGGCGCTGATTCAGACTGTTGTTCAGACTGCGCATTAACGGAAGGTGAAAATATGACTTTAATTGATTTCAACTCCATACTTCCGGTCATCCTGCTGGTGGTCTGGGCATTGGTCATGCTGCTGCTGGATGTGTGGTTTGGAAAACGCGTTCCCCTGCTTACACCTGTTATGGCTGTAGCTGGACTGGTGCTGTCTTTAGCGGCGAGCCTGTACCAAATTGGACAACAGGCTTCAGCCTTTAACGGCATGATCCGTGTTGACGGTTTCAGCATTTTCCTCAATAACTTGTTCGCCCTCAGCGGCATTGTGGCGATTGGATTGGGGTACGATTACCTCAAGCGTGTTGGCATCAGCGAAGGTGAATATTACGTCCTGCTGCTTTTCAGTATCAGCGGCATGATGCTGATGGGCAGCGCAGGCGACCTGATTATCGTTTTCCTCTCGCTGGAATTGCTTTCCATTCCTCTTTATGTGTTGGCAGGTATTGACCATAAACGCGACGCTTCACGGGAAGCATCGCTGAAGTACTTTTTATTAGGAACAATGGCTTCCGCTTTTGTGCTCTTTGGGATTGCTTTTGTTTACGGCGCGGCTGGAACGACCAGCCTGTACGGCATCACCGAAGCCGTCAGCCAGGGTAAGGTGCAGCAGTTCTTGTTGATTTGCGGTAGCGCGCTGTTACTGGCTGGTTTCGGGTTCAAGGTGGCCGCGGTGCCTTTTCATAGCTGGACGCCCGATGTGTACCACGGTTCGCCTTCTTCCGTTACGGCTTTTATGTCAGTTGGCGCTAAGGCTGCAGGGTTCGCTGCACTCATACGCGTCTTTTCGCTCAATTTCACCGCCATTGCCATTGAGTTAACGCCGCTGTTCTGGGTGTTATCGGCATTGACGATGATCGTTGGCAACGTGGTCGCGGTGGCGCAGACCAATCTCAAACGCATGCTGGCTTATTCCAGCATTGCGCACGCCGGTTACATCCTGATGGCTTTTGTAGGCTTTGGAGATGCGGCAGTACGCCAGAATTCTATCGCTTCCGCGCTGTTTTACCTGGCTGCGTACGCGCTCACTTCACTTGGCGCCTGGTCGGTGCTGGTGGCGGTAGAGCAACAAGATGGCAGCGGGAATGAGATCAGTGACCTGGCGGGGTTGGGGAAGACCGCGCCTTCCCTGGCTGCAGCGATGGTTGTGTTCATGCTCTCGTTCACTGGAATCCCGCTCACCTTGGGGTTCTGGGGCAAATTCTACCTGTTCCGCACCGCCATTGAAGGCGGCTTTACCTATTTGGCGGTCGCCGGGTTGCTCACTTCGCTGGTCTCGGTGTTCTATTACCTGCGCGTGGTGGTGAAAATGTACTTCCAGCCTGGTGAAGCCCTGGCGCACAAAGGGCGCCTGACCAGTTTGATCGCTACGATTCTCGCCATCCTGGTTGTTGGCCTGGCTTTCGTCCCTGGTTACCTTTTTAACCTCGCTGCCGCCGGTCTAATCGCAGGGGCGTAAATACTTCTACATCACAAAAAAGTCCCGCCATGTGGAGGCGGGACTTTTTTTATCTATTGAATTAAGTTACTTGCTTGCCTGGTGAATGGCGAGGTAATTGTTCTTGACTTTATTGGTGTACATAATCCAAAGGACGAGGAAGGCGATCAGAGATACACCAAACGTGACCGCGCTCCCCAACAGGCAGATCAGCATCCAGGTGGGTAGTTTCGGGTCGATCTTTTCCAGAGAAACGTTCAGGCTGTCAAGCTTATCGCCCTGTTCTTTGGCGAGGCCGCGGAAGGCGACAAACAACCAGTAATAATTCCAGCCGGGGATAAAGCACCGCGAGGTTGCCTGGTCGGCGTTAGCGCGGATACCCTCATGCTCGATTTGTTTCCAGGCTTTGTAGAAAATGACGAAGAACAGTACCCCGGCAGGGATGAGTCCAATCCCAGACAGCAGTATGCCAATCAGGCTGATCCAGAACCACATGAAGAGCTTTTTCATCGAGGCAACTTCAGGGTCTTCATACACAACCGCCATTGGTGGCGGAGCCACAGGAGGTGGTACAGAACCTAAAAGCCCTGCGAGGGGGGTCTGTCCGATTGGTAGCCAGTTGGCCATGCCGTTGGTCCACACGAGGGTGCCGTGTGTGATTGTGCCCGCTTCAACCAGTTTCTTGATCTCCGCTTCTTCCACGGGGCCGACCTGTTGATTGTTGAGCGTGTAGTACCACATATCTCTTCTCCTTGTAAAGTGTAATTAAACGTATGATCGACTACATCATTATAGTTTATTTTTGAGCAACTCAACCTTAAAACAACCTGACAAAGCCGTTTTTTGGGCGTTATTCTTCTCTTTCCGGCCTGAAATGACGCAGGAATTTAATTAACGCCCGCCTTTTCTTGGCTTCAAGGCGTTTCGTGATGTCGCTGGCACGCGGCCTGGTAGGAATGCGGTTTTGCGGGGTTTGTTGCGCCTGTTCGACCAGGCGAAAAAGACGGTTGATCGCTTCCTGGCGATTACGTTCGCGTTCACGGAAGCGACCGGCTTCGATCACCAGCACGCCATCACCGGTTACGCGCCTGCCAGCCAGCCGAAACAGCCGCTCTTTGACATGTTCGGACAGGACAAGAGAATTCTTGATATCGAAGCGTAATTGCGCGGTCGTCGCGACTTTGTTCACATGCTGACCTCCGGGACCGGAAGAGTGAACATAGCGAATCGAAATTTCATTTTCTGGTATTTGCTTCATCGTTTGCTCTCCTTCAGAATACGCTGATCCAAACGTTTGGTTTCACAACAGGCGCTGGAAAGAATCAACCTCGACAGGCGGTCCACTTTGCCCTTCTCAAAGCGGGTGAATATCAGATAAAATACAACAGAAAAGGGGAACAAATCGAAGTCTAAAAGAAACGAGAGAGGCCATGACTGACACTTATGTTGATGATTTTTCCGTGGATGAACTGCTGCAATTGAACCAGCGCAAGATCAGTGCTGAAGAGCTTAAAAAGTACGAAAAGTACATGACCGAAATTTTCAGCGCGCTGGGCATGGACGTGAACACCCCCTCCACCCATGAAACCCCCCGCCGGTTTCTAGAGGCGTTGATCGAATCGACCAGCGGTTACGAGGGCGACCCGAAGCTGATCAAGTCCTTTCCGCGGGAATGCCGCGGAGAACCTGACTGCCGTCTGAGCCAGGTCATCGAGGGACCGATTCACTTCCACTCGTTGTGTGAGCATCACGTTTTTCCATTTTACGGCGAGGCTTACGTGGGCTACGTGGCTGATGAACGCATTTTAGGCATATCAAAACTGACGCGCCTAGTACGGCTTTACACCAAGCGCTTTGCCGTGCAGGAGCGCATTGGCTACCAGATCGCGGATACGCTGGAAGCGCTGATGCGACCGCATGGCGTGGCGGTGTTCATGCGCGCCAAGCATATGTGCGTGGAGATGCGCGGCGTGCGCGAGATCTCTCCTGCCACCCGCACCACTGTCTTCCGCGGTGTGTACGCCGATGACCCGGCGTTGCGCGCGGAATTCCTGAACGTGTGCGGAATAATGAAATAAAAAACCTCACCAGAAAATTTCACTGGAAGATTTCTACTGGGGCGCAGGCAGTTCTTCCATTAAGAAATTTAACAACTGCAACGCGGTGATATTCTTCACTTCCTTGCCGTAATCCAGAGCGATGGGCAAAGAGAAATCGGTCGAGGGCGGAGCAGACCAGAAATTTAAATGTTCTCCGTCTGTTTGTAAACCGTGATTTACCAGGGGTTGGGCTGCTTTCCAGAAGTTCCACAAAGGCAGTTCATACTCTATTGCCAGGCGCGCGATGGTCTCGTTGATGGAATTATCGCCTTCAATGTTATCCGCCTTGGTGGCCAATACCGGTAAGATGCCAAGAGAAATGGTTTTTTCAATAATGACCCGCAGGTTCTGCTCGTAAACCTCGGGCTGGCGCTGATGCGTTTTGGCGTCGATGGTGCCCAGCATGATGATGGCGATACTGGGATTATCCACCCGGTACTGGCACTCAAGCATCGGTTCGTTGGGCAGGCATTCATCATTGTTCCACAGTGAAACCAGCAGTCTGGAGGTGGTGGTGCCAGGGTTGGTAGCCTGGTTGGGCAGGCGGTACGATTTTTTAAAATAGTCAATTGCCGGCTGGAGGTAGGCGAAATCTTCGCCCAGGTCGTATTGACCGCCAAAGCCGGCGAGGAAATCAGGAGACATGCTATTGCAGTCGCCAATCTTGGTGTACACCCGCGGGTCATTCCCCATTGCCAACCCCTGCTGATAAATTTCGCGCGCTCTTACTGAAAGCTCTTCCGGCAGGATTGGCAGTTCTTTCCAGAATCCCGGGGTTCGCACAATGGTGGTCTGGGTGGGGACGGGAGGACTGGTTTCAGTGGGAGAGAGAGAGAGGGTATCGTGCTGTGTAGCTGTAGCAAGCAGTGGTGTTTGTGCAGGCGGGGTCTCTTGCGACAACGCGTTAATCGGCTCGGACGCGGCAGGGCCGGCAGGCTGGCATGCGCTTAAAAAAAGGAGGAGGGCAGCGGTAAAAATGAGCAGTGGGATGGACCAGCAGCGCGGCGGGTTGTTACAGGGCAGGGCAGGCTTCATAACAATGGCAAGTCCCTTTTGATAATGAGAATGATCCAGTGATTGAAGATGAAACGCAGCAATTATACCTGTTTCTACCAGGGTTGCTGACGAGAAGGGTCAACTCTCTTTTCATCGCAAGTTTTGTGGTTCTCCTCACAATGCACGCCGCAGGTCTGCAGCCACTGCCGGCCTTCTGCACGTAACATACGTTCGCTGCCGTCTGGGCCCCAACTGCCAGGCTCGTATTCTTCGGGCTGGGGCGCTGCAGGGTCTTCCCACCCAGCGATGATAGGGTCGAACAGCGCCCAGGAAAGTTCAGATTGGTCAGCGCGGGTGAAAAGAGAAGCATCACCGGTGATGACATCCAGCAGTAAACGTTCGTACGCCTCTGGAATGGCGCTCTGGTCATACACATCACTGTAGTGATAATTCATGTTAACCGAACGTGTCTCCGCCACGGTATCGGGTACCTTGGTTTCAAAACGCAGGTGAATCCCTTCATCGGGCTGCAGGCACATCGAAAGCAGGTTGGAACGTCCTTCCAAATCGCTCCCCGACATCGGGAAAAGCATGTGCGGTGGTTTTTTAAACTGAATGAGAATTTCGCTCACTTTTTCTGTCATTTTCTTGCCTGAACGCAGGTAAAAGGGCACGCCCTGCCAGCGCCAGTTATCGATATAAAAACGCACCGCGGCGTAAGTGGGGGTTCGTGAACCCGGGGCTACGTTAGGCTCTTGCTGGTAACCGCGATATTGACCGATGACGCTGTTTTTCATAATTTCATCACGATTCATGGGGCGTATGGCGCGGATGACCTTCAGCTTCTCGTCGCGCAGCGCGTCAGCATTGTAGGTGCTGGTCGGTTCCATGGCTACCAGCGTCAGCAACTGGATGAGGTGGTTTTGAAACATGTCGCGCAGCACACCAGCGTGATCATAATAACGCGCACGCGTGCCCACCCCCACAGTTTCGGCAACGGTGATTTGCACGTTATCGATAAAGTTGCGATTCCACACCGGTTCGAAGATCGCGTTGGCGAAACGCGCCACTAAAATATTCTGCACGGTTTCTTTACCGAGATAGTGATCGATACGGTAAACCTGTTTTTCTTTCATCACTGCGTGAATGCTCTGGTTGAGCGAACGGGCGCTTTCGAGGTCTTCGCCGAAAGGCTTTTCAATCACAACGCGGCGCCAGGCGTCGTCTTCTTGCAGCAAACCGTTCGCGGCCAGGTTGTTGATTATTTCTAGAAAATATTCTGGAGGTGTTGCCAGGTAGTACATGCGATTGGCTTCCCCGCCTTCAAGAAGGCTCAGCCGCTCATTAATTTGGTGATAGGTCTCTGCTCTGGAGATGTCGCCGGAAAGGTAGCTCAGGGTTTGGGAAAAAGTATCCCAGGAATTCTCATCCACCGGCAGACGAGAGAATTGGTTCAGTCCATCGCGTGAAACCCGGCGCAGGTCTTCGTCCGTCCAGGGTCTCCCTGCGATACCGAACACCCTGAAGGATTTCGGCAGGCGGCCTTTGAGATACAGGTGATATAAGGCGGGAATTAACTTGCGGTGAGAGAGGTCGCCAGAGGCGCCGAAGATTACGATTGATGTGGAGTCTGTCATGTCAGTCCTTTTCCCTAATTTCAGAACATTATATCCAGATTCAGCATGAGCAGGCAACCATTAAAACGGGTACCCTGAGAGAGAAAAGTGATGGGTAGAACGGCGTATCCAATCCGCGGGTTGCAGTGTTACTTTGTATTATGAAACTGCTCCAAATCACAGGATTGTTCTTGTTAGGCTATGCGCTGGGTAATTTTTCACCCGCTTATCTGATTGCCCGCAAGGTTGGCAGATTTGATATACGTGAAAAAGGCAGCGGTAACGCTGGGGCCACCAATGTAATCCGCACGTTGGGCTGGCGCTATGGGTTGCTGGTGTTTTTGTTAGACGCGCTTAAAGGAGCCACTGCGGCGGGCGCTGGCTACTGGCTGGGGGGAGAAACCGGATTGGCAGCCGCAGCCATTGGGGTGGTTCTTGGACATGACTTTCCGGTGGTTTTAAACTTTCGCGGCGGGAAGGGCATCGCCGCCACCACTGGTATCCTGCTCAGTTTGCTGCCCCTGCCAACCCTGGCGGGCATACTCGTTTTTGTGCTGGTGGTTCTGGGCACGCGCATGGTCTCATTGGGGTCATTGGTGTTTGTTTTCGGCATGGCTGTGTATGTGATTGTTACGCAGCAACCGCTCATGTGGGTGGTGGTCGTGGTGGTTGCAGCGCTGTTTGCCCTCTTGCGCCATCACGAGAACATCCGCCGCATACTGGCGGGCGTGGAGAATCGCATCTCTTTGTAGGAAAAATCATCCATACAGGGGCGGTAAGGGGCTGGTCAGTGGGCCCCCGTTTTTTCCATTGGCAGCGGATATAATTATGCCAACATCGAGGTCATTGGAGGAAAATATGCAAATCGGGATGATCGGTCTGGGAAAAATGGGGATGAATATGGCGCAACGCCTGATAAAGGGCGGACACAGCGTGATTGGCAACGCCACCAAAGAAACCACAATCCGTGAAGCCGAAGCGCTGGGGGTGAAAGGAGCGCGCTCTTTGCAAGAGCTTACCGCCAATCTGGCACAACCACGCGTGGTGTGGCTAATGGTTCCCGCTGGCGCGGTGACCGAAGAAGTGCTGGGGTCGCTCACCCCTCTGTTGGAGATGGGGGATATCGTCGTGGATGGCGGAAATTCTAACTACAAAGACACTACCCGCCGCGGTCAGGTTCTGATGGAAAAAGGTTTGCGTTTTGTGGATGTGGGAACCAGCGGAGGCATATGGGGGCTCACAGAAGGCTACAGCCTGATGATAGGTGGTGATCCTGCCACCGTGGAGTACCTGCGCCCGATTTTTGAAACGCTGGCGCCAGCGCCTGACCAGGGCTGGGGCAGAGTTGGCCCATCTGGGGCGGGGCATTTTACCAAGATGGTACACAATGGTATTGAATACGGTATGATGCAGGCCTTTGCAGAGGGGTTCGAAATCTTGAAGGAGAAGCGGGAGTTTGAACTCGACCTGCACCGCGTTTCGCAGATATGGCAGCGTGGCAGCGTGATACGCTCATGGTTGTTGGAACTGATCGAAAACGTGATGGCAGAAGACTCGTCGCTTGAGGATGTCGAAGCCTATGTGGCGGATTCAGGCGAGGGACGCTGGACCGTGTTTGAAGCCATTGACCTGAATGTGGCTGCACCGGTGATCACCGCTTCGCTGCAACGGCGTATCCGTTCGCGGCAGGATGGCCCGTATTCCGATAAACTGGTCGCAGCCATGCGGCATCAGTTTGGCGGTCACGAAATCAAGAAAAAGGAAGGCTAGAGGATCATCAACACGCGCTTGTGGCTGCTTAACTCAGCATAGAGCGCGTCCACCTGCTCGCGGCTCTGGGCAATAAAGTGGAAGGAGACCGAGCGGTAATGGTTGTTGTTGGAGAGCCGGCTGACAATATTTTCTTCCAATAAATCTGGAACGTGACGCCGCACGATTTCTACCACGAAGGGTTCAAAGTCGTTTTCATCTACGCCGATGACTTTGAGGGGGAATTCCACCGGGTATTCAACTTCAGGAGTTTTATTATCCACCATTTTTTTACCAGGGCCTAATTATACCGTTCTTCTCATTCATGCGTACTCGCGCACTTCTCTGAAGCGGCGTCTTACAGCGTTACGCGGGGTAAACCTGGGGTAGCCGAAGACCACTGTCAGTCCCGGTTGAATTTTTGGCGGCAGAACGTATTTCTCGCGCAGGGGTTTGCTGTAACGGAAGATATAACCAGGGAAACCCAGCATACAGCTGCCCAGCCCTAACGACTCTCCGGCAAGCATGGCAAGGGAAGCCACAACCGCGCAATCCGCTGGGTCACTGTAAGCGCTGCCGGAAAAATGCAGCACCAGTGGGGCGTCGTAGAACAGCCAATCCTCGCCGCTGGCGCGGCTGGTGGGAACATCCAACTCACCCACCTGTTAATCTTCGGCACCAGTCCAGATTTCCATCCAGCGTTTTACAGAGCGCGTCATTTCCACTGAAAAGGCAGAAACGAATTTCCGTGTATAAATTCCTTGCGCCATCTTCCTGGCGGCTTCTACGTCCACTTCATCTGGGGACTGCTGACCAGCGCGCGACAGCATGGCGGGGAACGCGTCCGCGTCTACCGGCGTGTAATGATCACGATGAACGATGATATTGCGTCCAAAGCGCCTGGTTAACCCCGGGTGCTCACGCTCTGCGTAAGGTTTGCCGAAACACAACAGGGTAACTGGAAAGGTGAAGCGCGGCAGGCGGAACATTTCGCGGTGCACCTCGTAATTCTCCATAATGTCACCAATATAGCACGAACCGATTCCCAGCGATTCAGCGGCGATGACCGCGGTCTGGGCGGCGATGAGCGCATCGCAGCATGCCAGCAGAAGGTCGCCCTCCTGCGGCAGCCGGGGTTGCAGACCCTGTTCCATGGCCAGCCGCGGCGCATCGCTCCAATTGAAAGCCTCCACCCAGCGCTGATAGTCTGCCAGAAAGAGCAGTACGTAAGAGGCGCTGGCGATAAACGGCTGATTGTCGCAGCTTACCGACAGCCGGTCTTTGAGCGCCTGGTCTTCAACCTCAATGATCGTATACAGCATCATATTGCCTGCGGTAGGTGCGCGCAGCGCAGCCTGCAGGATGGCATCTTTTTCTTCGGAGGTGATGGGTGTAGCGGCGTACTTACGAGTTGAACGTCGGTGATGAATGATACGCAGGGTCTGGTTCATGGGCGCCTTCTGACCAGGCAAGGATATGCGATTTTTAAATCTACCTGACCGATTACAATTATGCCATGGATCGAAATAAAGTAAGTGAACTGACGGGGTTGCTCACCCGCGCGCTGTATCACCGGCAGGCGCTACTGGAGCAGCCGCCGCGTTCAGCCATTCGCTTATTCAACGGTTTTTACGAGGGATTCCCTCCGCTGGTGGTTGACCTGTATGCGCGCACGCTGGTGGTCTTTACCCATAAACTGGATGCCGCTGATTCTCTCGCGCTGGCCCAGATGGTGCAGCAGCATCTCCTTGCCCAACTGGATTGGATTGGGTGCGTGTTGCTCAAGCAGCGGTCTTCCACGCATCCTGACGCGAAGAAGGGGGTGGTGCTATACGGGGCTCAACCGGATACCGTTGTGTGGGAAAACGGTGTGCAATACGCGCTTGCGTTGCGCCTGAACCAGGATGCCGGGTTCTACCTGGACACGCGCGGATTGAGAGCCTGGCTCAAGGAAAACGCGAGCAATCAATCTGTGCTCAATACGTTCGCCTATACTGGCAGCTTGGGGGTGGCTGCGCTCGCCGGTGGGGCATCTGCCGTTACCCAGATCGACCGCAGCGCGCGTTTCCTGGAGGTGGCACGCGCGTCCCTCAGGCTGAACGCGTTGGATGAGACGAAGATGAAGACCAGCGCGGTTGATTTCTTTGTGGCGGCAGGTCAGATGCGCCGCAAACGCGAAACATATGACATTGTCATCATCGACCCGCCTTTCTTTTCCCTCACGCCGCGCGGTCGAGTAGATCAGGTGAAAGAAACCACGCGCCTTATCAATAAAGCGCGCCCTTTGGTAACCGATGGCGGCTACCTGGTGGTGGTCAATAATGCCCTGTTTTTAAGCGGGCGGGAATTCATCGGCGAACTGGAAGCCCTGACCGAAAATGGCCTGCTGACCATTGAGCATATCATCCCGGTAGGGGAGGATGTAACAGGTTATGCCGAAACGGTTGTAAACCAGCCGCCGGTTGATTCAGCGCCGTTCAATCACCCTACAAAAATAGTCGTGATCAAAGTGAAACATAAAGCGCGCGCCGCTGAAAAGGCAAACAAGGAGGTGAAATGATACCTGTCACTCGATTACCCGTTTTATTTGTGGGTCATGGCAGCCCAATGAACGCCATTGAACAAAACGAGTTCAGCCTTACCTGGGAGGAATTGGGACGGGTAATGCCCAGACCGCGAGCGGTGCTTTGCATTTCTGCCCACTGGGAAACCTGGGACACCCGTGTGACCGCTATGGCAAACCCCCGCACCATACATGATTTCTATGGATTCCCGCGCGAATTGAACGAGATGCAGTATCCCGCGCCGGGATCAGACGAACTGGTCGAGTTGGTAAAGCAAAAAATCAAATCAACCACTGTCGTTGAAGACCAGGAGTGGGGATTGGATCATGGCAGTTGGTCGGTGCTCTGCCGCATGTACCCAAAGGCGGAGATCCCGGTGGTACAGCTGAGCCTTAACCGTCAACTCTCCGTCCAATCTCATTATTTGCTCGGCAGAGAATTACGCCCCTTGTGCGATGACGGCATACTGATCCTTGGCAGCGGAAATATGGTGCATAACCTGCGCATGGTCACATGGGAAGCAGACGCTGGTTATGACTGGGCCGTTTCCTATGACGCCGACCTCAAAAACTGGATCGAAAAAGGCGAACACGAACAGGTGGTTCATTATGAGGAACACGGGAAACCCGCTGAACTGGCGGTGAATTCAGCCGAGCATTACCTGCCGATGCTTTACGTACTCGGTGCGGGGTACGCGGACGAGCCGGTCAGTTTTTTCAATGAAAAGGTCATCATGGGCTCGATCTCGATGCGTTGTTTCAGCCTGGGTTGAAGTAGTCATCAATCCCGCATAAGCGGCAGGATTGTTCCCACAAACGTTTTGCCAGCTCGGCGTCGCGAGAAAGCCTTGAGGGTTCTTTTGGGCGGCTGTCTTTCCAGTACAGGTCAGCGGCGATATGGTGAAAGGCAGAAAAGGCCAGGTGCAGAATGGTTTGGGAGGGAATTTCAGCGCTGGTACCGTGCGTTTTTCGAAAACGCCAAACCAGGTTGGAGAGAAAACCCTTATCTTTTTGACCGATTTCCGTGTTGACCAATCCCGGGTCAACCGACCAGGCGTGCAGGTGAGGTGTTGGTGTACGGCGGTTGAATTCCGCGCTGAAGAGCACCCGGCACAGGTTGGATGTGGCGTACACCGGCAGGCTGAGGTACAGCCAGGGACGGTAAGCCTTCAGGGGAGAGAGAAATGCGTGGTAATGAGACTGAGAACTGACCCCCAAAACGCGACCCTGCGGCGTGTTTAACAATTGCGGCAGCAGCAAATGAGTGAGCAGAAAAGGCGCCAGATGGTTCACCGCGAATGTCAGTTCGATGCCATCTTCCGTAAGGACGCGCTTGCTGGAATAGAGACCGGCATTGTTGACCAGCACATCCAGCCTGTTCCCATGTTCTATCAGGAGAAGCTGCGCCTGACGCGCCAGATCATGAATTTGGGTTTGAGAAGCGAGATCGGCGACCAGGTACTCGATTTGGGCTTCTGGATGGACTTGTAATATACGAGTGCGCGCCGCTTCGCAACGGGTCACGTCCCGACCGGTGCCAATTATATAAGCCCCTTTGCCCGCCAGATCGAGCGCCGCCTGGTAGCCAATCCCTGAACTGGCTCCGGTGACCAATACATTCTTGCTGCTAAAATCTCCGGTCATTTTCCCTCCGGTTTGATCGTTTTCTTTCTGTTTGATTATTTGTATAATTTTGACATAAAAATTTACAAAGGAAACCCTATGAGCCCACAAAGCAAGTTCACTCGCCTGATGATGTTCGCGCTGCTCTATTTTACCCAGGGAACGATATTGGGATATTTCGCTTCTCTCAACGCGCTGTACATGCTGGATAATGGATTAGATATGGCGGCTGTGGGCATCTTTTCCACCATTGCCCTCATCCCTTTTGTCATCAAGATCCTTTTTGGCATTCTGAGTGACCGTTACAACCTGTTAGGGTTGGGACACCGCAAACCGTACATCTTCATCGGTCTGCTGGTGCAGTTTGCCTGCCTCATCGTTGTGGCCAACATCAACCCCGGTAGAAGTTACTGGCTTTATGTGGGGCTGGCTTTCTTGCTCCAACTGGGTATGGCGTTTTATGATACCTGCACCGATGGGCTGGCGCTGGATATCACACCAGAAACAGAAAAAGGCACCCTGCAGGGTTTTATGGTCGGCGGGCGTTCAGTGGGCGTGATTGTGGCTGCTTCTGTTGCCGGGCTTATCGCGCAGCACCTCTCATGGCAAGGCGTGTTTTACTTTCTGGCCATCCTCACTTTGGTGCCAATCCCGTTCTTGTTCTTTATCAAGGAAATTCAGAAAACGGCTGAAATGCGCTTTCAATGGTCAGCTTTTCGCGCGTTTAAAAATGTGCAGGTGCTGGCAGTAGCCGCGGTGGGGCTGGTCATTTTCCTGGTGATTGTGGGGGCGAATCAATTGGTTAACCCCTCTCTTGACGCCAAACTGGGCATTGACCTCAGCACAGCCGGTTTGCTCACTACTGTGTGGGGGATAGGCTGTGTGGTTGGCGCGCTGGCTGGCGGGAGGGTGATGGATAAGCTGGGAAACCAAAAAGCGCTGTGGCTGTCCATCCTGCTCGTGGTGCCGGCTATGATATTGCTGGCGATGGTGGCCAACCGACCGATGATGTGGGCGGTGATCGTCTTCTTTGGCGTCTCCTACGGGCTCTCTCAGGCGATTTACTTTGCGCTGGCGATGAAGTATACCCAGCCTGCCATTGCCGCATCGATGTTCTCCATCCTGATGGCGGTCACCAATGTGGGTCAGGGTATCGGCCTGGGGCTGGGCGGAGGGCTGGCTAACGCGGCTGGTTACCCGCTGACTTTTCTAGTTTTCGGCGCGTTGATGCTGCTGGTCATCCTCTTCTTCCCAGTGTTGTTCGGCGTGAAAAGAAAGGGACAAGGCAACCAGTGAAAAAAATCTACCTCACTCATTGTTCCAAAGAAAAAGACCCTGAATTTGCATTGACCGGAGAAAAGGTCACGCCTGACCGGCTATACACCTCAGAGGGGATTCAACAGTTCATCAAGTATTGTAATGAGCATTCTCACTACTGGGCAATTCTCTCCGACCGCTACGGAGTGGTTTTCCGCGATGACCACATCAAATGGTACAACCAACCTCCTGACACGGTTACCGAAGAAGATTACGAAAGGCTGCTTCAAAGTTTCATCACACGCCTGTCTTTTTTTGACGAGGTTTATTTTTATCACCGCCCCGGGGAAACCCATCCGCTCTTTGTGCGAATTATTGAAGCGGCCAGGGCGCAAGGGATGAAAGTCAGCGATTTCACGCAAGCCTCGATGCAGAAGGGCGAGTAACACCTGGAGGGCCAGAATGAGCCTGGCAGAGAAAGCCCGTCCGCGCCCGCGGTATACGCCCTACAAGTTGTGAAAGCGAGGTTTCTTTCAGGCGCTCCCCAACAGAGAAAATGGTTTCAAGCCTTCAATACGCCAATTTTCACCAGCGCAACGCGTAGTTGGCCGGCTGAAGTAAAGAGAATGGCGTTGAACCCGAGCCGCCTGGCGGCGTCGACATTCGCCTGCGTGTCATCGATAAACACGCAATCCTCGGCGTTGCGCTCAAAACGCGCCAGGAAGATCCTGAAGATTTCCTCGTCCGGTTTGGCTACACCTGCCATCCCTGAAAGCAGGTAACCATCCAGTTCAGGCAGGAACTGGTAGCGGTGCTGCAGGAGCGGGAAGGTTTCGGTGGACCAGTTGCTCAGCCCGTACACCGGGTAACCCGCGCGTTTAATTTCGCGCATGATTTCCACGGCTGGTCTGACGGCTTCGCCAGTGCATTCCATCCAGCGTTCAAAAAAAGCGCGCACCAGTTGATACCGGTGCGGGTATTTTTCAAGCAATTCCTCTTTCATTTTGTGGAAAGGATAGCCAGCGTCCAGCTTTTTGTTGAATTCACTGAACTTTATTTCTTCCAAAAACTCGCGCACAGCGTCGTCGCTGGGCAGCAACTTGCGGTAAAGATGGTAGGGACTCCAGTCAATGAGCACCCCGCCAAAGTCAAACAAGATGGTTCTCTGCATAGATGGATAATTCTAACCGAAGTTCAACGACCCATGACCTATTAAGCAATGTCAGTAAAAGCTGACCCATGGTCAGAAATGGGTCGAAACACCTCATTGATTGAATTTCATCGCTCGCTCCAGGCGGTCTGAAGCCTGGAGCATCATTTGAAAATGCTTCCTTGACCTTTAAAATTCGCTCACTGCTTCGATGACCACTTCAGGGTAGATTTGCCGGGGGGTGGGCGGCATGGAATTGTAGACCCAGTCTAACTGGACGAGACCGCATCTTATGCCGGCAACGCGCTTGATTCCCTGGTAAGTGCCGCGCACCAGCACATCTTCCATGCTGAGCGCCATGCCGAACACTGCCACTGGAGTGTACGGTGGAATTTGCGCCAGCTCATCACCAAACGCGCCCAATGAATAGATGAGATGCTCGCGGTCGAGCGCCTGCGCCTGGATAAGCGGGATGATAACCGGGTAGCCCTCCGCGTTGACGTAACCGAGGAACTTAAGGTTATCAATCTTGTTGAAAAATGCCTGTGTCCAGGGATTCAGCACAGGGGTCTTTTGTGGTTTCGCGCTGAGCGTTTTAGCCACCATGGTCATCACCGCGGCGGGGATAATGCGCTGCATCGGCAGCGGGTGCTTCCCCGTGTGAGCGATAAGGTCCATATAATGCACGCGGTGCACACCAAAATACGCGTTGTAACGGAAAAGCGGGGTGTTGTTGTAGTACGCGTAATCCTTTCCTGAAGTCTCTGAGTGAGAATAATCAGCGAAACCGCGCCAGAAATTCTTATCCAGCCCCATCACCATGAATCCGGTCTTCGGGTTGGTGAGCACATGTTTCTTGCTGCTGCCTTCCATGAACTGACCCCATACCACCACCTGTGGGCTGCTCGCCATGAGCGTGGTGATGAGGGTGAGATGCGGCAGCCCCTGCGGGTTCACCGTGCCCAGAATACCGACCTTCATTGCCGCGGACAGGTCTTTGATCTCTTGTTCTGAAAAACTGTTGCGGGGGTAAAGAGAGGAGTTCATGGTTTTAGGGTCTCCATTCAAGCATTATTTCTCGAAATAATCAACTGGCTTTGGCTGCCCCAGTGACAAAGGTGCGCGAAGGGTCGAAGCCGCCTGACCTGGCCCATTCACCCATCTGTGTCAGTTGTTGCGCGGTCAGCAGTTCTGTTTCGGCAAAGGTCCAGCGCATGCCCAGGCGTTCGTATTTGTCGCGGCACAGGTTGTTGAAGGCGCATAGCTCCCAGCGCTCTACACTGCCATCGAACGATGCGCCGAGGTACGCACTGATACCTGCCAGGTTGTCAGGGGCTGTTGTTGCGCCGGGGATGAGCGGCGTGCGAATCCACAGGCGTTTTGCCCCGCCTGAACGAGACACGAAATCGCGCGCAATTTCCAGGTTGCGCAGGATACGGCTGTTGTCCGCGCCTGTCCAACGTTTGTGTTCATCGGGGTTCATCAGTTTCAGGTCAAACAAAATGAGGTCAGCCTTTGCCGCCAGCTCACTGAACACACCAGGCGCGCTTAACCCGCAGGTATCCAACGCCACATGCACGCCCTCAGCGTGCAAGGCGTCCATCAGCGCAGCGCAAAACGCCGGCTGCAGGGTTGGTTCCCCTCCTGAGAGGGTAACACCGCCGCCGGATTTTTCGAAGTAAGCGCGGTCCTTCAGCAGTTCGGCGGTCAGTTCCGCTGCGCTCACTTCTTTTCCCAGCATTTCCATCGCGCCTGATGGACAGGCTTCAACACAGCGCCCGCACGTCACGCACAACCCGCGGTCGCGCACAATGCCCTCAACGGTGAGCGTGAGACTATGCACCTCGCAGGCAGCCACACAGCTCGCGCAGCCGATGCAGCGGTTGGCGAGCCACTGTACCTGCCTGTGCCGGGAAAGGCTTTCAGGGTTGTGGCACCATTCGCAGCGCAGCGTGCAGCCCTTGAAGAAAACCGTGGTGCGAATCCCCGGGCCATCCTCCGTGGAGAGGCGTTGCAGGTGCAGGATAGTGCCGCGGGTAGAAACGTTTTCGGATGACATCACATCTGGTGGCTTTCTCGGGCGATGATCTCATCCTGCAGTTCTTTGCCAATTGCGGTGAAGTAAGCGTTGTAACCGGTCACGCGCACCAACAGGTGGCGGTAATCTTCGGGGTGTAGCTGCGCGTCGCGCAGCATGTCTGCGTTGAGCATGTTGATCTGCAGCGCGCTGCCGCCATTTTCAATATAACCGCGCAGGTATGCTTTGAACTTTTCCTTGTGTTCTGGATCGCGCAAAATAGATGGGTTAAAGGTGATGGTATGGCTGCCGCCATTGGGCAGCATGCTCAAGTATTCCTGCCAGTCGCCATTGCCGTCAGGCGATTTACCGCCCATAGCCTTGCCCACCGAGTTGGTGTTGGCGGTAGGGCCGTTAATATCCGCGCCGTTGGAGGGGCACAGCGCGTTCGAAAGAAACTTGCCTTTGGCGCGACCATCTGGGCTGGCAGCGAGGATATCAGAGTAAGCAATCCAGTAGTTCCAGCTCAGCATGCCAGGGCGGAACTGCCTGCCGGTGGAAGCCGTTTTATGCTTCCAGGTCTCTTCTGTCCACAATGCCATCACCTGCCTGGCCATGGCGTCTGCGTCATCCTCGTCACGACCGTACTTGGGGGCTTTGTACAGCGCGATGGCCTGCAACTTCTCGTGCCCCACCCAGTTGTCGCGCAGCGCCTGCACCAACTGGTTCATCGTGCAAATGGCTTGGTCAAAAACCAGGTATTTCACCGCCAGCAAAGAATCCACGGTGGTGGCGAAGGTGACTCCTTCAATAGTGACAAAGCCAAGTTCCGCGCCGCCTTCGTTGATATCTTTCCCGCTTTCCGCGCAGCCCTTTACCAGGCAAGAAACGTAAGGGGTCTGGAAATACTTGGCGCGAATCTCTTCAGAGCGCTCGTATGTTTCAACACTTTTACGGATGATATAGCGCGTTTGAAGGGCGTAGGCTTCCCAGAACTGCTCCCAGGTGGTGAAGCTGGCCGGGTCGCCGCTGTTTTCGCCATCACGACGCGGCTTTTCTGCTTTTCCGCTAAGCGCGTCGACCACCGGGTTCAGGTCGTAACCCCCGGTGAGCGTGAGTTCCACCGCTTTGAGCAGGTTCAGGTTATCGTCAACGGTACCGGAGCGGTCATTCCCGACCATGGTGTTCTCCAGGCAGCCAACTGGGGCGTACTCATGCACGTTTTCCGCATGGATGAGGTGCTCCACCCCGGCTTTGCGTGCTTCCAACATCATGCCGGCCATCGAGCGCTCGTCGAAGTTCAACAAGAAGGGTGCCCCCTGGCTGGAGGAGATCATATCTACCACCTTGGTCAGCAGGTCATCGGGCGTGCCGCGATGCAGGCGCACGTTGGGTTTCGGCTCCAGGATGGGCGTCATCTCGTCAATGACTTCGAGCATGGCGAAGGTGAGGTCATTGGTCATGTCCGCGCCGCTCTTACCCGCCCCGCTCAGGGTGAGCAGCTGCCCGTACCCGGCAGTGATGCCCTGGTTACCGCCGGTTTGGATCATAGCGTCGTAGGCGGTATTGCAATGCACCCAAAAGCATTTGAGGATTTCCTTGCCGAATTCGCGCTGCATCCCTTCAGCCAGGGAACGCTCCCAGAACGGGTTGAGATACTGGTCAATACGCCCAAAGGAAACACCTGGGCCCGGGTAGCATTCGTCGGCTATAACCAGCATGTGTGTCAGCCACAGGGATTGCACCGCCTGCCAGAAGGTTTCAGCGGGTTCCCAGGGTACACGGGAAAGATTGTGCGCCATTTGCTCCAGTTCCGTTTTGCGCATGGGGTCTTGTTCAGCGTGTGCCAGACTGACCAACAGGGCCTGATACTCAGCAGCAAGGTCGCGCGCCAGGGTGGAAGCGGTCAGCATGGCACGCAGTTGAGCGCCTTTTTTATCTTTTTGCTGCGCCGGGGGGAGCGCGTCATAATGCGCCTGGATATCCGCGTGAATGGCTTTCCACCCATGCTCGATGACCCGCGCGTAACCTGGCACCAGGTGACCACTGGTAGCGCCGGTGTTGCCGTAGCCATGGTTGTGGAACCACAACATGGCGGCGCGCGCACCCTTTTTCCCATAGATCATCTTATCGTAGGCTTTCGCTTCCTTCTGGTTAAGGCAGTGAGAGGCCATCACATTAAAGCGCGCCCCTGCCAGCAGGTCTCCGGGCAAAATCTCCTTGGGATGGTATTTCAGTAGCACTTCTTTCAAAAACCATGCGCGGCGTTCCGGCAGGCTCCATTTCCAAAAATCGTCGTGCAGGGTTACCGGCCTGGCCAGTTGTTTAAAGGAGGAGCGGAAGGTGGGGATGTAGAAATACGTTTCGGGGACGATGTAAAAAGAAAGCTCGTTATATTGGAAGTCCCAATCTGTGCCAGTAGTGTACGAGATATACTCGTTATTCCATTTTCGGTTAACCCCTTCAAAGTAGTAATCACGCAGCCAGCTGATGCGCTCAGAAAGATTCCTGGGAGCCTTAATTTCAAACCTGGGTTTATCTGTGGTTTGGGTGCTCATCTATTCCTCCTTGTTTAACTGCTTATAAAACTTCCTTTAAAATCTGCTCGCCGTGCAGCAGCAACTCGCGCATCACCGCCGCAGCAACCTCAGGCTGATGTTCGCGGATGGCGCTCACCAGGCGGCGATGGAAGACCAGCACTTCATCCATCACCGCGCTGCCAGCGGAATGGGAAAAGAAAACGCCAGTGAACAGGGTGTATACCTTTTGAAACGAGTTAAGGATCAACGGGTAAACCAGGTTGCCTGACGCGATGGCGACCGCCAGGTGAAAATCAAAATCCAAGCTTGTGCGGGTCAGCGGGTCAGCGCGGTCGCAGGCGGCTTCATTGGCGATGATCTCCTCAAGGGAGCGCTCTTGCTGTGGCGTAACATACAACGCTGCCAGGCGGGCGGTTTCAGTTTCCACCAACACACGCATCGCCAGCAGACTTTCAGTGAAATCAACGTCAAGGCTGCCGTTGTGATACGTAAGTAATGATGAGAGGATGGCGCAAGAGCCCGAGACGCGAAAATCGTTGACCAGCACACCGCGGCGCGGGTGAATGGTGAGCAGGCCTTTCGCTGCCAGGTCGACTAACGCCTCATGCAGCACCGGGCGGCTTACGCCCAGGCGCGCGGCAAAATCCCGTTCCGCAGGCAGACGCTCGCCGGCTTTCAGCTCACCGGAAAGGATCAGCTCCTCCAGGCGGGTGATACAGGCCTCTTTCAGGCTGGTGACTTGCAACGGTTCAAAGGTTGTACGCATGCTTGGCTGGTGGTTTTACCAGGTAATTGTATTGTACAAAAATTTACGAAAAATACAACCACAAATGCTGATGTAAAATGAGGTAACAGAGGTCGTCAGGAGACAGCCTATGCAAACCATCGGTCTGATTGGCGGTATGAGCTGGGAATCAACCCTCGAGTATTACCGCATCCTTAACCTGGAAACGAAAAAACGGCTTGGCGGTTTCCATTCCGCCAGATGCGTGCTGTACTCTGTTGATTTTGCTGAGATCGAAGAATGGCAGCGCCAGGGCAACTGGCAGGAAGCGGCGCGGTGTTTACTTGCTGCTGGACGCGCTCTGCAAGCGGCAGGCGCGGACTTCATCCTGTTATGCACCAACACCATGCACAAACTGGCGCCAAGCCTGGAAGCCGAACTGGGCATCCCGCTGCTGCACATCGCTGACGCCACGGCTGATGCTGTGAAAGCCGCTGGAATCACGCAGGTGGGGTTATTGGGCACGCGTTTTACTATGGAACAGGATTTTTACAGAGACCGCCTGGCGAAAAAACATGGGCTGAACGTGCTCGTTCCAGGCGAAGCTGAACGGCAGATCATCCACGAGGTGATTTATCAAGAACTCTGCATGGGAGTGGTGAAAGCGTCGTCCAGGGAGAAATTCAGCAAGGTGATCAGCAATTTAGCCGACGCGGGGGCGCAGGGGGTGATTTTGGGCTGCACTGAAATTGAAAACCTGGTGCGCCCGCAAGACAGCGTATTGCCAATCTTCGCTACCACGAAGATCCACGCTGAGGCGGCGGTGAACCTGGCAATAAAAAACAGGGGCAACTGATCCATTGCCCCTGCGCTCAAGCGAACAGACAGGTTAATACGTCAGTGTCTTGGTGTCTGCTTTCACGCGCTTCCTGAATATCACATAGGTCCAGGTTTGATACGCCAGCACCACCGGCACCATGACAGCGGCGATGATGGAGAGCACCTTAAGCGTGTAAGGGGAAGAGGAAGCGTTATAAATCGTCAGGTTATTCGCCGGGTTTGTGGTGGACACCATCACGTTAGGGAAGAGCGCGGTGAACAATGCTGCCACGGTGAGCACAACCGCCAGGCTGGAGCAAATGAACGCCCAGCCTTCCTTCTTTTTGCCCATCATTACCCGCGAAACGACCAGCGAAGCGGCGGCTAGCACTGGCAGAACAGCGCTGAAAACGCCCTTTGTAGAAAAGGCGGAAGGGGTGAACAGCAGCGCGGCAAACAGCCCCAGCGCGAACAACAGCGCGGCGGTGAAATAGGTTTTCATGGCGTTACGCGCTCTCTCGCGCAGTCCATCGCTCAGTTTAAGGGTGAGGAAGTTCGCCCCATGGAACAGAAAGAGCATCACTACCGTCAACCCGCCCAACAGGCTGATAGGGTTGAGCAGTGTGAAGAAGCCGCCGGTGTATTGCATGGCAGCGTTAATCGGCACGCCGCGCACCAGGTTGGTAAAGACCACACCCAGCAAGAAGGCGGCCACAAAGCTTGAGACGGCGATAGCCCAATCCCAGCCGTAGCGCCAGCGAGCCGCGGAAAGTTTGCTGCGGAACTCGAACCCCACACCACGCACGATGAGGGCGAAGAGCAATAGAAAAAAGCCCAGGTAAAAACCACTGAACAGGGTGGCGTACCATTGCGGAAAAGCCGCGAAGGTGGCGCCGCCCGCCACGATGAGCCACACTTCGTTGCCGTCCCAGTGCGGACCGATAGTGTTGATGATGGCGCGACGTTCCACATCTTTACGCCCCAGCGAGGGCAGCAGCATGCCGACGCCGAAATCAAATCCCTCGAGGAAAAAGAAACCAGCGTACAAAACGGCAACCAGCACAAACCACAGGATATTGAGGTTCATCATTTTCCTCCTTTTTTCTTTGCTTCAACTTCACCCGCAATGGGAACCGAATCTAAATCTCCGGCGCCGAGCCCTTTTTTGGCGAACTTTACCAGCAGGTAAAGGTCAATCACCATTAAGACCGCGTAGATCAACACAAAACCGATCAAACTGATGAGCACTGTGGCGGGTGCCAGGTTAGGGCTGACGGCGTCTTTGGTTTGCATCAATCCATGCACCACCCAGGGCTGCCGGCCGGTCTCCGTCAACACCCACCCGGTGGTGTTGGCGAGATAAGGCAGGAGAATGATCCAAACCAGCCAGCCAGAGCGCTCAATCCACTTTTCGGGGTACTTTTTCCAGGCGATGACCAGCGCGCCAAGGCTGAGCAATCCCATCAGCAACCCCACCCCCACCATCACCCTGAAAGACCAGAAGGTCAGGGCAATGTTGGGGATGTAATTTCCCGGACCGTAAAGCTGCTCGTAGCGCGCCTGCACCTGGTTGAGCCCCTCCACCTCGCCTTCCCATTTAAAGAAATACAAAAAGCTTAACGCCCTGGGAATGGTGACTGACCAGGTGGTTTTGCGCCCATCCTGGTCAATACCGGCGATAAGGTGAAAGTCCGCCGGGTTGGCTGTTTCATAATGGGCTTCTGAAGCGGCAGCAGCCATGGGCTGCACTTCACGCAGGTAAACGCCCTGAATATGCCCTGCGCCTCCCACCGCGATTGTGGAGAGCAGTCCAATCAAGGCGGAAAGCACAAAGGATTTTCTAAAAGCCTCCACTTCTTGTTTCTTGACCAGGTGGTAGATACTGAACCCCAACATAAAGAATGAAGCGGTCACCAAACCGGCAAAGAAGGTGTGCAGAAAGAGGTAAAGCGCGCGCGGGTTGCCCAGCAGCGCGCCAAAGTCGGTCATCTGCGCGCGACCGTTCACAATGGCGTATCCCACAGGGTGCTGCATGAAACCGTTTGCCGCCAGGATCCAAAACGCGCTCAGGTTACCGCCGATAGCCACGAGCCACATCACCGCGGCGTGCAGCTTCTTGGAAAGGCGTTCCCAGCCAAAGATCCACACCCCCAGGAAAGTGGATTCCAGGAAGAACGCTAACAACCCTTCCACCGCCAATGGAGCGCCGAATACATCTCCTACAAAGCGTGAATACTCCGACCAGTTCATTCCGAACTGAAACTCCATCACGATGCCGGTCACCACGCCCATGGCGTAATTAATGAGAAAGAGCTTGCCCCAGAATTTCGTGAGGCGCTTATACAAGAGGTTGCCGCTGCGCGCGTACATCGTTTCGAGGATGGCGACGAACCAGCCAAGCCCAAGCGTGAGCGGCACAAAGAAGAAATGATAAATGGTGTTGAGAGCAAACTGCCAGCGCGAGAGAAGGACAATATCCATAACATGCTCCTTTTAGGAGAGGTGCGGCGCTTTATTGCGCCGGCCAAAAACCAGGTAAAAACAAGCGTAATAAGGTGTCAATGAGAATGGCGATCAGCAGCAGATTACTGAACAGGCGGTTGTGATAGAAAGTGAAACCCGCGAACCAGGTTGGCCAGTACGGCCAATCTTGAGGGGGCTCAGCCGGGCGCGGCTTGGTATGCACGCCGATGGCGTACAGCATGCGTTGACCGGCAAAGAACACAATTAACAGGATGGGAGAGAAATAGCGGCTGATGAAAACCAGGTAGAGAATAAAAAGATAGATAAGGGCAAGCAGAATGATATTGGTGATGCGCGCGGCTTTCTCGCCAATGACCACTGGCAGGGTGCCAACCATTTTCTTTTTATCCTCAGGCGCTTTGTCAATGTGTTTACCGAGATTAATGCTCACCACGCTCAACCCCCATGGCACAGCGGCCAGCGCGACCGGCCACACATGCTCGGTTGAACCTCTCGCTAGCACCAGGAAAACGGCTGCCACTATTATCGGTCCCCAGATAAGAAAAATGGAAAGCTCTCCCAAAGCGATATGCTTAAGTGGCCAGGTATAAAACAGCAGCACCAGCGCGCCCACAGCGAAGAGAATAATGATGTCGAGCGAGAAGTGGGTGTAAAAGAGGGCAAAGAGACCGGCTAACATGGCGAGAGTGCCGCTGATGGCGAACCAACGAAACTGTTGTTCTTTGCTCCAGAACTTTTGGATGAGCGGGTGCACGCTGTACTGTGTGCGGAAGTAGGATTCCGTGTCGACTCCGCGAGCGAAGTCAGTGTAATCGTTGAGAAAGTTGTTCGTGCCGTGAGCGATGAACAACCCCAGCGTAACGATGACCCAGGCGAGAATGGACATTCCCCAGTTGTCGTTGAAGTAGCCGTGCCTAATCGCCAACAAACCGCCAATAGCACAGGAGTACAAAGTGACGATAGTCACCGCGGAGCGGGTAGCAATCAGCCACTTGGAAACCACATCCAGCTCATCCCACTCCTCCTTGCTGTCCATCTTTACCAGGGTGGAAAGGGCTTTTTTCCACATGGAAAAATTCACCTTCATTTTTACCCTTCTTTCAGTCAACGCTTACCCAGCGTTTTTTTTTGGGATACTGTAACTTGATTATATCCAAATTTCGTTTGAGCGATGGAGAGGGTTCTGCGCGCTTTAATCCCGCTCGATCGGCTGGGGGATCGGTTTTTCGGTTATAGAGGGTTTGGGGATGACGATACGCCGCGCCACCATGAAATTGACCATGGCGATGAGCATACCGAGCAAGAAAACGTACTGAAAGCCAAAGTTGTTCCAGATGACGCCGCCCAGCAGGGCCACGCTGATGGAAAAAACATGGTCGATACTGATGGATGCGGAAAGCGCTGGCTGGATATCCGATGGGTCAAGCGCGATCTTTTTGATGTAAGTGGAACGCGCCATGCTGACCGAAAAGAGCATCTGATCGAGCAGATAGCAAACGCACACAATGAGAAACGCCACGTTTTCAGCAAAGACGGAACGCGAGAATCCGTACCCCAGGCACACAAAGATAAGCACCAGGGCTTCTGCACTCAAGATAAGCCGTTCACCATAGCGGTCGATCGCTTTGCCCAGGAACGGTTGAAAGAGGATGCCGATAACCCCGCCAATGGTCACCAGCGTGGCAATGGTCTGGGTGGGTTTATTGAAGATAGTGACGATGACCCACGGGGCGAATGTGATAAAGATTTGCTTGCGCGACCCCGCTAAAACGGCCAACGCATAAAACAGGGTGTATTCTTTGCGCAACTTGAGGAAGGTCTTCGGCGGGGCGGATTTCTCCGGCTTCATCAAGAACATCAGCACCGCTGCCGCGGTGAAAACCATTGCGGCGATGGTAAAACTATGTTGGTAAGTGAACCCCAGGAATTTGAAACCGATGAAGACGAGGAAGCTGCCCGCAATGGTAGCCAGGTTGCGGATGGCGTTCAATTGCCCCAGGCGGCGCCCGGTGCGCCCGTCAGCAGCCAGCTCCATGCCAATGGTAGTGGCAACAGGCATAAAGAGGTGATTGCCGTTACTGTAGATGAACAGGAAGACCACCATCAAGCCGTAACTTGAGGAAGAAAAGCCGATAAGGAATATACCGAGGGCTGCCAGCAGCATGGCGAAGGCGCCCAACCGGCGGCTGCCCAGAAACCACAATGCCGCCGAAACAAAGAGCACAATCACCCCCGGGAATTCGCGCGGGAACTCCAGGAAAGAACGCTGAAAGCCGTTCAGCGAAAAAGTGTCATTCAGGAAATTATTGAGCGTTGAATCCACCAGGCTGGCGGCCATGCCCACGGCGAAAGAAGCGGTGATGAACAGGGCCAGTTCGCGTGAGAGGTTGGTGATGCGTGAGTGCAGTGTCGTGGGTTTCAAAGCGGAAGGTACCTAATGGCGGTCAGATTGGATGAGGATTTTCAGCGCTTCGACTGCCACTTTAATGACGCGGTCAGCATCGAACTCAGCCATATGCTTGGCGGGGTTGCCCTCGTCCACCTCAGCGAGGTCAGATTCGTTGATGACCAGCATCACACCGCCAGCACGCTTACGGTAAATGGACGAGAGAATGAAAAGCGCTGAAGATTCCATTTCAGAGCAGGCGGCGCCACCGGTGATAAAGGCGTTCCATCGTTCCGCCAGGCGAGCCGGCATGGGCATACGCGCGCGCTCTACCTCGCCGTAGAAAGAATCTTTGGATTGCGAGATACCCGTGTGCGATTTGTAGCCGAGCCTTTTGGCTGCTTCGCGCAGCGCGTTCACCACCTCAATATCTGCCACAGCTGGGAATTCGATAGGCAGGTAGTACGGCGTGGTGCCTTCATCACGGATGGCGGCGCTGACCACCACCACATCGCCAGTGTGGATATGAGGTTGCATCGAACCAGAGGAGCCAACTCTTATCAGCGTGTCCGCGCCGGCTTCGATGGCTTCCTCCACGGCGATGGCCGCTGAGGGGCAGCCGATGCCGGTGGAAATGACCGAGACCTTCTCGCCCAGCAGGCTGCCGGTCCAGGTGACGTACTCTCGATTCTGCGCTACGAAATGAGCATCTTCAAAATGACGCGCGATCTTTTCACAGCGCGCGGGGTCTCCGGGCAGCAACACGTAACGCCCAATGTCGCCTTGTTGAATATGCAGGTGGAAAGCCAGGCCTTCTTCGTTTCGCATGTCTACCTCTGCTGATGAGTGAATGAACTCGAATTATAGCATCCCTCTTAAAATCGATCGAACCTTTCAGCAGGCTGCGATATTCACTCATTGGCTCTGGTAATAGAGCGGTTATCAATAACAAGCTTGTTAGATGGTCTTTATCCCGTACGTATCCGCGAGCACCTGCTCCAGGCTGGGCTGGGTGCTGAGCAGGTCAGTGATGTGATGCTGACAGGCTGTCTTGATCAGCCTGTCGGGTTCTCCCTGCAGCACGCAACGAAGCTTGTTGCCCTCAATGGTCAGGTTACGGATGTTCGGAATATCGGCAAAGCCATCTTTTGAGATGCTATCGGCAAAACGCATTTCAACCACGCGGATGGCTCGCGAACGCAACTGAATGCCGCGCTCTACCGCCACCAGCTTACCGCGGTGCATAATGGCCACGCGGTCGCAAATGCGTTCCATCTCAGCCAGTGAGCGCGAGGTGAGAAAGACGGTGCGCCCGTCCTGGCGCGCCTCAGAAATCAACCGGAAAAACACATCCTGTATGGCGGGTTTAAGTTCATAAGTAGGTTCATCCAGTACCAGCAATTCAGGGCGTGGAATGAACGCCTGCAGCAGGTCGAACACCTGTCGGTCGTGGCTGGAAAGGGTGGCAGCTGGCTGTGCCAGGTCCAGGTCCAACTGGTCGGTCAGCTTCTGGATATCCGTCCACAGCATGCCGCCTGGTTGGTGCCCCTGTGAACGCAGTAATTCAGCCACCGTGTGGCGGCTGGGAGCGGGGTAATTGCCAGGAAAAAATCCACTGCGTTCGCGAATTTGACGGGACTCGCGCTGGCTGTCCAGGCCAAAAACCATCAAGTGACCGCTGTTAGGGCGAAAATACCCCGCCAGCAGGCTCACCAGGGTACTTTTTCCGGCGTGGTCGTTGCCCAGCAGCCCGAAGATCTCACCTGGTTCCACTTCGAAGGTAATATTCTCAATACCTGGGCGGTGACTGTATTTTTTTGTTACCTTTTCCGCTTTGATGACAAAATAGCGCATGCCGGCCTCCAAAAATGAAGTGGTTCACCGTGGTCGCGGTTTGCCACTGGATGATTTGTGGTCTTAACGCCGGAAACAAAAACCGGCTGGTGGCGGAAGCACCGGCCGGCAGCGTAAGCGTGCCTTGATCAATCAGCTCATACGAGACAGGCGGGTACTCCCTTTGCGCGCCCCGACCGTTGTGGTCTCTCAGGCGCCTTATTCTTTTCAACGTACGTGGACAGGACTAAGATCCTCTTGGTACTGAGAGGAGGTACATCCTTGGTACTGCCCGTTTCTTCCGATTGCATCTGGAACCCTTTCTGTATGGAGAGAGGCTCTAACTTCAGTGTGACTTCAATGAGCCCATTTTATTCTCTCAAAACGGTAAAGTCAAGAGGGAGGTTTGCAGCAGTTTGTTAGCGCCAAGTTAAAATGCCCCCGGCGAAGGGCGCATCAGATACGAAACCGAGCGTACCGCTTTTGTCTTCACCGCGCTGGTAACTTGCTTACTGGCACAGCGGCGCTAAAAGGCAGGTTCAACCTGGTGGAACAGTGTGCGGTATCGCTTCTTGTAATAGCTTACCCACCCGCCGGGCATAAGAGTCTGGCACGCGATTTGGGTCGTTGATATAATTTCATTATCCTCAAGGAAGAAAGGAATTCTGCCATGTCAGCCACTGTTTTTTATGGTTCACCCCGCCAGGCACGGCTGGAAGCCAGCGAATCATTACCAGCGAAACTTGATCTCATACTGGATAGGCTGCACCTGCGCGAACGGGTGAAAGGTGAATGGGTATGCCTGAAACTGCACGTGGGAAACAATATCGGCTATTCCACCATCCACCCGGTATTCGTGCGCAAAGTGGTAAGCGCCATCAAAGAAGGTGGTGGAGAGCCTTTCATCGTGGATGTGGATTGGGATGTGGCGGGCAGCGAGTCGCGCGGCTACACGCGCGAAGTGCTGGGCTGCCCGGTGTATCCAAGCGCTGGCTTACACGAACGCTACCATTACGATCATGAATGGCAATACAAAAATATGAAGGCCTGGAAAGTTGCGGGTATGGTGGAGGACGCCAGTTTCTTGGTCAATTTTGCTCACGTCAAGGGTCACCCCATGTGCGGCTTCGGCGCTGCCTTCAAGAACATCGCGCTTGGTTGTATGGTAGGCGAAACCCGCAGTCAAATTCACGATACCAGCCATTTTGACCGCTACTGGTTCAAAGAGCGTTGCCCTGACCGGTCGCTGATGCAGCAGATTGTTGATTCCTGCCCCTTTGGCGCGGTGGTTTTTGATAAAAAAGACCCCGAGGAACTTCACCTGCATTTTGAATCCTGCAACCAGTGCATGCGCTGCCAGCAGGTGGCACCTCCAGGAAGCCTGCTCATTCAGCCGGAAAATTTTCATACTTTTATGGAAGCCGCCGCCATTTCGACAGCCATCACCCTTTCCACTTTTGAGCAGGGAAAGACCACTCATCTGGCGCTGGCCACACACATGACGCCCATGTGCGATTGTTTCGGCTTTACCTCTATGCCCATCCTGCAAGACGCTGGCATTTTTGGCTCAGACGATATCGTGGCGCTGGATAAAGCGGTATTGGATAAGACCACAGACCTGCCGCTGATATTGGAGAACATCCCCAGCAGCCTGGAGCCCCAACCACATGACGGCCATCCTTTCGCGCAGCTGCATGGCAGGTTCAAAGACCCTTATGTGCTGCTGCATTACGCTGAAAAATTAGGGCTCGGCAGCCAGGATTACCAGCTGGTAGATGTGCTGCCGCTGGATGACCTCAGCCCGAGGACCAAAGGTTTTTATATCTCAGCGCAGTGACTGCGGTGAAGGTTATGAACACCGGGGCAAGCCGCTTACACTGGTGTTTCAGGTCATTGACTGGGTCTGCTGGTCAGATTGAAGCGCCTGAAATAGTTTGATGAGCACCTGCTTGCGTTGCTTGAGCATATCTTTATAGTTGATATTATCTGTGCCGGCGATTTCCTGGCGCAGGTCCGAAATACAGGTATCCAATAAATCAAGCAGGATCTTCTTTTCTTCTTCATCGAGGTGGAGATACATCTTGCTCCTCCTTTCATAAATAAAGACCGTTCAGTATGGAACAGCTGCGCGATGTATTAACCTGGCGAACATACCACGATGAATTCGGGAAGGGTGCTGTTTATTTCAGCATAGCAACTTCACCGGCATAAGTCAAGATTGGGGGCGAGCTTAAATACCTGCTTCGTAAATGCGATAACGCCGTAGAGGTCTGGCACCAAGCTTGCTGATGGCGTTATTCATACGGTCGTTGTCTTCCAAGACGTAATTGATCTCCAGGCGGAGTTTATCGGTATAGAGCGCGTCGTAAGTGGCGCGGTAAAGCAGGGTGTCAATGGCCCTGCCCTGCCACTGTGGAATTACCCCCAGCGCCCACATACGGTACTGGTGCAAGCGCGGCAGCAGTAAAAGCATCTTAAAGAACCCAAAAGGCAACAGGCGCCCATTAAGCCCTTTGAGCACCTGGTTGATATCAGGCAGGCTCATGGCGAAGCCAATTGGGCTGCCATTTTCCTCTTCGGCGATGAGGATGGCGGCGGGGTTGACAATTTGCTTCATGTCGCGCGCCATTGCCCGCGCTTCTTCCTCGGTTACTGGATAGAACCCCCAGTTGTCACAGATGGAGGCGTTTGCCAGCCGGGTAATGGTAAGCACATCTTCTTCGAGGCGTTTCATATTCACTGGGCGCACACGCACGCGGTAACGCTGTTGCACTTTTTGCGTCAACTGTAGAATACGCTCGGGGATGACGTAATTTTCCCGGGCATCGATCACGTATACCAGCAGGTCTTTAACCGCAGTAAGCCCGAAATCGGTGAGCAGGTCATTGTAATAAGGCGGATTGTAAGGCGCCATGATGACCGGTTCTGGTTGGTAGCCTTCTACCACCAGCCCCCACTCCTGTGAAGCAAAACTCCACGGACCGCGCATCCGGCGCATATCCTTCGCGCGCAGCCAGGCGCGCGCGCTGGCGAGTAACCCTTCTGAGACTCTCGGGTCGTTCACGCACTCAAAAGAACCAAACAGCCCAATGGGCTGTCCCCAGTGTTCCAGCGCCAGGTGGTCGATGAAAGCGGAGATTCGCCCCACTACCTCATCCCCCTCCCTGGCCAGAAAGAGCTGGTATTCGCAATGCCTGAGCATGGGGTTGCGCTGCGGCGAAAACTGAGCGCGCTGTTCTGAGCGCAGTGGCGGCACCCAGGTAGGGTCGCGGCGGTATAACTGATAAGGCAGGTTGATAAAGGCTTGCAGGTCGCACTTACTGCTGACGGGCTCGATCTTCATACTGCCTCCCTTTTTTTAAGTGCGCACCGCCGTCAGCACCAGGTTACCACTGGAAGCAGCTGAGAACGGGTCGCCTGCCAGGCTTCCATAGGGGTGTATGCTTTCAAAACCGGCAAGGCTCAAAGCGCTTTGCAACTCGGCGTGTAATTGCGGGCGCAGACGGGTGCTGGCAACGGATGACTGCCAGCCAGCGCCATTTTCATTTTTAAGGGTCACGATATTGAAGCGGATCAGTCCATCCTCTTCAAAATCGTAAAACCGCTGGAAAAGCCATTCGATGTTTCCTTCGCGGTGAACCTGCGGCTCCATCCAGCGCTCCTTCTGCTGCATGACCAGGTCAAAATTGCGGTTTTGGATGAGCAGCATCCCTCCAGGGCGCAGACAGAGGGCGAAATCGTCCAACGCGTCAGCCAGATCTGCTGGGCTGAGCAGGTGAGGAAGCGAGTTCCCCAAGCAAAGCAGCAGGTCGAATTGAGCCTGCCCAAACTGCGCTGCCAGCTGATCGAACCCGGCAACCTCGAAACGAACCTGAACGCCGGCATTGGCAGCGTTTTGGCGGCTTATTTCTATCATTTGCGGGAACAGGTCAGCCCCGCTGACCTGCTGTCCACGCTGCGCCAGTGCGATGGCGTGCATACCGGTGCCGCAGGCGCAGTCGAGGATATGGAGCGAACGCGGGCTGCCCGTTTGTATTTGATTGACTATTCTTTCAATGAAAGGCATTTCATAGGGCAGGCGGTTATGCCAGTTAACAAAACGGTCATAATCTGATGATAAGGTTTCGTACATAGAACACTCCGTGCATGCGAATTTTTAAGGAACTTAAAAAAGAAGTCAGAGCCAGTTTATGGGTTATGATACTGGCAAACCATCTATTTTAGAATACCAGAAACAAGGGTCAATTTCACGAGCTGTTCTTGGGAGGGACTTCAGCAATGCTTGCATGGTTGATACAATCTTACCAGAGGCTGGGGCTGGCGGGCAGCCTGGTGATTTTGGCAGGGGTGCTGCTCTCGGCTCTTTTTTATCGCGGTAAAGAGGGTGAGCGTTACTCGATTACACGTCATTTCATTTCTGAACTTGGGGAGCTGGGTGTTTCTCGCATGGCGCCGCTTTTCAACGCCTCTCTGATCCTCGCGGGGCTGCTCTTCATCTTGATGCTTATCGGTGTGGGTTTTGATATGAATACCCCCTGGGGGTACATTGCCATGAGCGCCGGCATTGTCACCGCGGCTGCCAGTATGTGCGTTGGCATTTTCCCCATGAACCAGATCAACCCGCACACAATCGCGGCGATGACGTATTTCCGCTCCGGATTGGTGACGGTGCTGCTGTTCAGCGTGGCCATCATCCTGCAGCCGGCTGCTCGCAGGGTGATTCCGCTGTATGTGCTCTTTTTTGGTGTTTTATCTCTGGCTGCCTACACGGCTTTCTTGCTTTACGCCGGCAGAGCGGCGAAAAAACAGGCTCAAAACGTGCTGGACACAGAAAAAGTGCGCGCACGTCCACGCTTCTGGTGGATGGCGTTTTTGGAGTGGCTGGTACTAATCTCCACTATCGTCTGGTTCCTGGTGGTTTGCAGCGCCCGCTAGCGTGGAACGAAAATACGACCCAACCCGTCTTGGTGATAAGGAATACTCCGGAGGTAAAGATGAAAAAACGTTTCGTGGTTGTCGTGTTTGTGGTGATATTGCTTGCCTTGGCGGCATGCAGCGCGCCGGCCGCGAAATTAAAACTGGCGGATAGTGGCTCCACGCTTGACCTGAAAAACAGGCAAACATTCACAGTGGCTCTGGAGGGGGCACCCACCACCGGCTACATCTGGGAATTGAAGGAGATCGATCCAGCCGTGGTGGAGCTGGTTGGCGAACCAGAGTACAAGTCAGATTCAATACTTATCGGTTCAGGCGGCGTGTTTACCTATAAATTTAAAACCATCGCCGCGGGAACGAGTAACCTCAAGCTGGTCTATTACCGTCCATGGAAGGATAATGTTGAGCCGTTAAAAGTGTTTATGGTGCAGGTGAATGTGAAATAATTTCGCAAACAAAATAAGCGAATGAACAAAAAACACAGGCTGGAAAACCTCCTGTGTAAAAATGGCGGGGAGGGGGGGATTCGAACCCCCGGTCGAGTTTAAAGCCCGACAATCACTTAGCAGGCGATCCCGTTCAGCCACTCCGGCACCTCCCCGTGTATGCTGTTGTTCCCAGCGAATAGAGACTGGCGGAAGGGGAGGGATTCGAACCCACGTTGGCTTTCACCAAACCTGTTTTCAAGACAGGCGCCTTAAACCACTCGGCCACCCTTCCTTGTTCCTGCGCAGGGATTGTCATTTTATCACGAGTGACACCCGCGGGCAAGCAAAACCGGGTTGTGAATCAACCCTCTCAACCAGGCGCGGGGATAAAAAAGTACACCGAAGTGCCATTATCCAGGCTGAGCGTTTCTGCCGGCAGCCTAAACAGACGCAGCGCAACCACCAGGTCACCAGCCGAGCCTGACGCGTTGAACACCGCTAACAAAATGAGCAGGCAGCGTAAGAATGGGGAAGCAAATGGAATCAGCGCCAGGCATACCAGACTGATGGTGACCAGGGGGACCAGCGTGGCCAGCATGAACACCCGCCGTGGCAGGTACCAGCCGCCGGGGCTGGCTGAAGCATAATAAAACTTGAACTCAAACCTGGGTAGATTGCCAGTGGCACACCAGAATACCAGCCCGTGCAACCCTTCATGCGCGATGACCATCACCAGCGTCACCAGCAACATTCCACCAAAAAAGGCGGCGATTTGACCAACTGAATGGAGGCTGAACAGGTTCCAATCGGCGATTTGATGGGTGAGGCACAACACCGTCACCACCAGCAGGAGTAAAAGCGCGGGCAGCACCAGGCTCCAGATAAGCATAGGAAGGAGATCAGCGGTTCTGGTGAGAGTGATGGAGCCGGCCAGGGTGTAACCTGCTGGAAGCGTTTTCACGGGCTTATTCAACGGGTTTTCCTCCATGTAGTATCATTTTATCGCAAGCCAATATTTCTAACAGGAGCAGCGACCATGCCAATATCTTCACCTGTGACCCGCTCGCGCAGGGCAATGATGTATGTGCCCGGCAGCGATGAAAATAAAATCGTGAAATCAGCCACGCTTGGGCTGGACTGCGCCATCCTTGACCTGGAAGACGGGGTGGCTTTCAACCGCAAAGATGAAGCCCGCGGTGTGATTCGCCAGGCGCTGGAACGAGTGGATTTCGGGCGAACTGAGCGCCTGGTGCGGATTAATCCGCTGTACAGCGGCAGGGCCGAGCAAGACCTGGCGGCGGTGTTACCGGGCAAACCGGATGCTATTCTCATTCCCAAAGCAGATAGCGCGGCGATCGTCGTGGCGGTGGAGAAGATCATCAGCGCGTTCGAACAGTCGCAAGGCTGGCAGGAGGGCGAGATCGCCCTGGCGCTGCTCATTGAAAGCGCGTCTGCGTTTGTGAACCTGGCGGAGATCTGCCGGGCGAGCGCGCGTGTGCAGGCACTGGTCTTTGGGGCAGAGGATTTTTGCGCGGATACCGGGGTGACGCGTACAAATTCGGCGCGCGAGCTGTTGTACGCGCGCAGCGCGCTGGTGCTGCACGCGGCGGCTTTTCAACTGCAAGCCATCGACATGGTGCAGATCAACTACCGGGATACAGCGCTGCTGGAGGCGGAATGCCGCGACGCGGTGGAGCTGGGATTCAGCGGTAAAACAGTGGTGCACCCTTCGCAGGTTGGGCCGGTGCAGCGCGCGTTCACGCCCTCGGATTCTCTCATCGCTTACGCGCGTGAAATTGTGCATGGGGCTGAGCTCGCCCAGCGCGGCGGCAGCGGTGTGTTCACTCACCAGGGAAAACTGGTTGACCTGCCGGTGGTAAAACGGGCGGAGCAAATCCTGGCGCGCGCCAGGGCAGCTGGAATCGAGGTGTGAAAATAGACCAGCCGGAGGGCGCTGCCCTCTGCTGCGGTTACAATGATTATTGATCAGTCTTCTTGATATGGCAGCACTTTCACCCGCCGCGGCGCGGCGCTGTGCAATTCAAAAATATACGCCAGCCGGCCGAACTGCACCAGGTCTCCATGCTCCAACTGTACCCCCCTGGTGGATACCGGCGCGTAGTTGACCCATGTGCCCGCGGCGGAACCTGAATCCGCGATGCGATAATTGCCGTCAGCGTCTTTATAGATGCGCGCGTGCAGCGGGCTAACCGTACTGTGCACCAGGACGTAATCCGCTTTACGGCGTTCAGAGCCGATAAGCACCTCATCGTTTCCCAGCGGAATTTCAGGCAGATAATCCACCACCGGCGCAGCAGAGCGCTTCTGGATCAATCGAGCGGGCGCCAGCCCAACCCCGCGGATGACCGGCCATTGGATCGTAGTCTCCGGTTGTGGCGGCGCGAGGGTGTATTCTCCTTCAATATTTACCGGCTGCGTGACCGGATCAGCGGGTTTTTTGACGGGTCTCTTTTTAATTCTCTTTTTCAGGGTTTTTACCAACAATACCAGCCCGATGAGAAGCACCAGCAGGATAACGCCCATGATGATGCCATTGACCAGCGTAAGCTGCTCGAGCAGGCGCTCCGCAGCGGTGATTTTTCGCTCGGCGACCTTCACTTCTACTGGTAGCTGGATGGTTTGACCTGTTAACCCGGCAGCGTCTTCGATGATGACCTGCAGGTTGTGCAGGCCGCTTTCGGTGTACTTTGAGAGATCCCAGGTGAATGTGTCAAAGGGCGGGGCGCTCCTTTCATCTGCCAAGCCACCATCCACGAAAAGACGACTGTTCACCAGCTCCCGCTGCATCCCGTCTGGAAACTCGACCAGGATTTTCAGGTTGACCTTCTCCGGGATCAACACAGAAGCAGATTTTTTTTTGGTCTCGCTCCAACTACGTTCGATAGTGCTGGGTGGCGAAAGGAAGATGGGGTTGGGCGGTGATACCGCCAGCTCGTATGTTACCGGTTCTGAAGCCAGCACCAGCTCGCCCCTCTTGATTTCAAGCACCAGGCTGTACTCTCCGCTGATGTTGTTGGCGGTTTTATAGCTGAGGTGATACACGAATTCGAATGGATCGAGCAAATCAGCAATGGCAGGCAGTTCTTCAGCCCCAGAAAAAATAATAAACTGTCCCCCTGTATCCCGCGCGATACGCTCCAACTGCACAGCCGTATCACTGCCACCGTAATCCTGTGGGCCAATCAACCAGATGAAAATGTGCAGGTTGTTGCTTTTGGCGCGGGCAATGATCTCTTGCATGGCGGCGAGCTGCACTTCCGTGGGCAGGGGGGTGATGAAGAGCAGTGCTGTGGCCTTGGGAGATTGCAGGCTGTTGTTCAACGCGTTATCCACTGCGGCAGAAAGGCTCGCCATCCCGGGAGTGGCGGTCTTCAGGTCTGGCTGATAGTGATCGAGCGCGGCGTACCAGCTGGAGGGTTCAAGCGGGTTGAATTGAAGCGCCCCCTCGTTGACCACCAGGTGAAATTCGTCCAGCGCAGGGGCTGGCTGAGCCGCAACCCAATTGAACAACGCGGTCTTGATGCGGTCGATGCGCATCACTCCAGAAAAACGGTTATCCAGCGTGGGGCCTTCGTTGATGGCGACAAAAAAACGCACGCCCACCTGTTCCATCTCGAGGGTGTAAGAGGTGACAGCAGCGCTGTTTTCGCTTAACCACAGTTCACCGGTTTTGAGGTCTTTCACAAACCCGCCGCTGGGGTCAAGGGCTGTGAAAGTGGCGCTGATCAACGGGTACGCGCTGGTATCCAATTTTTTAACCGTGATGCTGCCAGGGTTTTGCCCCGCGGCGGAAGAAAACACCACCGCCAGCAGCATAATGACCAGGGTGAAGGTGATGAACCTGCTTGGTAAGCGCATGCTCAGAATGTTCCTTATCAACTATTGTAAGCGAAAACCCCGCTGTTAATAAGAATCACTCCCACTCGATGGTGGATGGCGGTTTAGAGGTGATGTCGTAAACAACCCGGTTGATCCCGGGCACCTCGTTGACGATGCGGTTGGCTGTGCGCCCCAACAGGTCGTAAGGCAGGTGTGCCCAATCCGCGGTCATAAAATCTTCTGAAGTCACCGCGCGCAGGGCGGCGGTTTCCTGGTAGGTGCGCCGATCTCCCATCACTCCCACTGAACGAACAGGCAACAACACCACGAAAGCCTGCGCCAAAAGCGCGCAGCCCGGCGCGGGTTTTTGGTTTAACAGGTTGGCGGTTTCCAGCTCTTCGCGGAAGATCGCGTCAGCTAGCTGTAAACGCCGCACCCGTTCAGGGGTCACCTCGCCCAGGCAGCGCACCGCCAAACCTGGCCCAGGGAAAGGCTGGCGCCAGACGAGCTGCGAAGGGATACCCAGAGCTTCGCCGACGCGCCGCACTTCGTCTTTAAAAAGATAGCGCAGCGGCTCAATCAACTCGAATTTCATACTTTCGGGCAGCCCGCCGACATTATGATGAGACTTGATGCGCTGCGCCTGGCTGCCCTGCGCCGAAGAAGATTCCACCACATCCGGGTAAATTGTGCCCTGCACTAAGAACGGCGGGTTGCCGGCGCGAGCGGCCTCTTGCTCGAACACCTCGATGAACTTCGCGCCAATGACACGGCGCTTTTCTTCAGGATCCGTGATACCCCGCAGAGCGTCAAAATAACCGGCGCTGGCGTCTACTGTAACGAGCGGGATACCAAGATGTTGTTTGAGTACCTTCTCCACCTGTTCGGCTTCATTCAACCGCAGTAAGCCGGTGTTGACAAAGACGGTGCGCAACTGGTTGCCGATGGCGCGATGTACCAGCGTGGTTGCCACGGTGGAATCGACTCCGCCGCTGACCGCGGAAAGCACGTTCGCGCCGCCCACCTGGCGGCGGATACGCTCAACAGATGACGCGATGATGTTCTCCGGCGTCCACTCTGGCTGCAACCCGCAGATATCGTTCACGAAAGCGCGCAGTATTTCTATCCCGCGCGGGGTGTGATGCACCTCGGGGTGGAACTGCACACCATAGATACCGCGCGCAGGATCAGCCATCGCGGCGATGAAAGTGCTGGCGGAGGAAGCCAGCCGGTAAAAACCCGGGGGCATTTCTTTCACCTGGTCGCCGTGCGACATCCACACAGTCTGTCTGCCAGTTTTAAGCAGCGGGTTAGAACTGGTGACTTCGATTTCTGCCAGACCGAACTCTTTCTGCGGAGATGCGCTCACCATACCGCCTAAAGCCTCAGCCAGCAATTGCATACCGTAACAGATGCCCAGCACCGGCAGCCCGGAGCGCAGGATGAACAGCGGCAACGTTGGCGCGTTCTCTTCATATACAGAAGACGGTCCGCCGGAAAGAATAAACCCGGCGGGGTTTAATGCATGAATGGCTTCTGGCTGAGTATGCCATGGGTAAATTTCACAATACACCTGCAATTCTCGGACCCTTCGCGCGATTAGCTGTGTGTACTGTGAACCAAAATCCAGTATGGCGATGGCTGTTTTCATAAGCGAACGATAGACTACGGAGCAAAGATGATTTTCCCATCTTCCATGCTGGTGATTTGCACCAGCGCTTCGATGGGGACTTTGAGGTACTGCAGCGCTTCCCTTCCGCCCTCGAAAGTTTTTTCGATGAGGGTGCCGATTCCCACGATGCTGGCGCCGGCAGCCTGGGTGAGCCGTACCAGCCCCAAAATGGTAGCCCCAGAGGCGAGAAAATCATCAATGATCAGCACTTTCTCTCCGGGTTTCAGGTATTCCGGTGAGATGATCAGCTCTACCTTGTTACCTTTGGTGTGAGAAGGAGCGATGGTGAGGTACACCGTATCGGGCATGGTTACCGGGCGGCTCTTACGCGCGTACACCACCGGCAGGTTGAGGTGACGGGCGGTCATCAATGCTGGCGCAATGCCGGAAATTTCAGCGGTTAAAATGCGCGTCGGGTTGGTGAGCGCGAAGCGGCGCGCGAACTCCAATCCGCAAAGGTCCATTAACTTGGGATCCACCTGGTGATTGATAAGACTATCCACCTTGAGAATACCATCCCCCAGGTTTTTTCCTTCCGCGGCCACACGCTCTTTAAGTGCTTGCATTCATCCCTCCCGGAAAAATGATATAGTCCATTTTACACGATAAGACTGTAAACGCCCCACCGGCAGGGGCTGTGTTAGAATATTTTCTATGAGTGAACCAATGATCGTCCTGGCATCCAATTCACCGCGACGGCGGCAAATGCTGGCGTGGATGGAGGTGCCTTTTACAACAACCATGGCTGCTATTGATGAAACACCACGTGCTGGTGAGAACCCTTCAGCCTATGCCTCGCGCCTGGCGCAGGAAAAAGCCCGTGCCTGTGAACGCCAGGCACCTTTTAATGCGCTTATCCTGGCAGCGGATACCACCGTGACAGATGGCAGCCAAATTATTGGTAAACCGCTCAACGCTGATGACGCTGCCCGCATGCTGCGCCAGTTACGCAGCCGCCACCACATGGTTCACACAGCCATCGTTTTGGCGCTGCCCTCACGCGGTATATCAGAACTGGAACTTTGCTCCACGCGGGTAAAAATGCGGGCTTACACCGAAGAAGAAATTGTCAATTATATCGAATCAGGAGACCCACTGGACAAAGCGGGTGCTTACGCCATTCAGAATGAAACGTTCAATCCCGTTGAAAAAATCTCTGGTTGTTATGCCAGCGTCATGGGCCTGCCGCTGTGCCATATCGAGCGGGCGCTCAGGCGACTGGGGTTCGGGGTACGCAAGCGCGTGCCTTATCGGTGCCAGAAGGAACTGGCTTATGCGTGCCCGGTATTCAAACGCATTTTAGCAGGCGAGAATGTGGGTTAAAGAGAAACTATGAAAATAAACCATTTTAAATTTCCCTGGCAGATTCTGGTCACAGCTCTTTTGGTTTTAAACGCTTGTAGCAATGGCGCGCAACCCACCATTGAACCAGGCGGCGAGCTGCCTTCGCCTATCGTGCAAACCACTCAATTGCCTGACGTTTCACTGACCGTGCTGGAATACCTGGAAAAATGGAATCAGCAGGATTACAGCGGCATGTACGTCATGCTGGCGCCTACCAGCCGCGATGCCATTTCTGAAGCGGATTTCGTGAAAACCTATACGGATGTCGCTCTCAATATGACCTTACGGGAAATTGAATACGGCATCCTCACCACGCTGGTCAATCCCACCTCGGCGAAGGTGGGTTACCAGGTGTCTTTTAAAACCAGTTTGTTCGGCGATATCATCCGCCGCATGGAAATGGGCCTGCTGGCAGATCACGGTAAATGGTGGATACAGTGGGAAAGCGGATTGATCATGCCTGAACTGAGCGGAGGGAAAAAGCTCGCGCTCAGTCTCACCTCCCCCACGCGAGGTGATATTTATGATAATGACGGCAATATCATCGCTGCTGAAGCCGAAGCTGTGGCAATCGGGGTGGTTCCGGATGAAATCGCGGATGACCAGGTGGGCAACCTGGCTGGGATCCTGACGGTTATGACGGGCATTCCTTCAAATATGATCCGCGATACCATTGAGCGTGGAGGAGGCTCCTATATTCCACTGGGCGAAGTTTCAGCGCAAACTTATAACCGCTACGCAAATTATTTGAATTCCTTCACCGGAGTGGCGGTCAATCCCTACACCTCGCGTTATTATTACGACGGCGGAATTGCCCCTCAGGTAATCGGGTACCTGCTGAGCATTTCACCAGAACAATATGAGGATTACCGCCGCAAAGGCTACGCCGGAGACGAGAAGGTTGGCGCAGCCGGGATTGAAAAATGGGGTGAAGAATACCTCAAAGGCAAACCCGCGGGTGACCTTTATGTGGTCAACGCGGATGGTTCCTACGATACTTTGATCAGTAAGACAGACCCAAAACCACCCAGTATGATCTACACCACCCTGGATAAAGACCTGCAAATCCTGGTGCAAAAAGCGCTCTATGGCTTCTCAGGCGCCATTGTTGTACTGGAAGTGGATACCGGCCGTGTACTTGCCATGGCTTCTTCCCCCAGTTTCGACCCAAATTATTTTAATCCGCAAAACTATAACAGCCAGTGGGCGCTGCAGGACCTGGTGAATGACCACGCACGCCCGCTGTGGAATCGCGCCGCACAATCCGCTTACCCGCTGGGGTCTGTGTTTAAACTGGTCACGGCAGCCGCAGCGCTCGAATCGGGGTTGTATACACCAGATTCGAGGTATGAATGTACCAGCCAATACACCGAGCTGCCGGGCTTTGTGGGCAATGACTGGACGTTCGATAAAAAGAAACCACCTTCAGGCAACCTCACGCTGGTGCAGGGAATCATGCGTTCCTGCAACCCCTGGTTTTATCACCTGGGGCTGGACCTTTACCGACAGAAGGGCGCGACCTATCTTTCTGATTGGGCGCGCGAGTTTGGACTTGGCGAAGCCACCGGGATTGGCGCTGTCGCGGAAGAGGTGGGGCAGATCAATGATCCCACCACTGAAGGCGCAGCGGTGCAAATGGGAATTGGCCAGGGAGATATGCTGGTGAGCCCGCTGCAGGCGGCCAACATGGTGGCGGCAATTGCCAATGGTGGCACGCTTTACCGACCGCAAATCATCGAAAAGATCACCAGCGTGGATGGCGCTGTCCTGAAACAGTTCGAGCCAGAAGTGCTTCACAAGGTCCCGGTCAGCCAAGAAACCCTGCAGGCGTTGAAAGATGGAATGGAACTGGTGGTGCGTGACCAGCGCGGCACGGCTTACACCCGCTTCACTGGCTTGAGGACCCCGATTTTCGGTAAAACCGGTACTGCTACCACTTCAATAGAAGACCCCCACTCCTGGTTTGCCGGCTTTACTGATGCGAACAACCCGCAAAAACCAGATATCGCGGTGGCAGTCATTCTGGAAAACGCGGGTGATGGCTCAGTTTACGCTGCGCCGGTTTTCAGGCGTGTTATCGAGGCTTACTTTACCGGCGAGATCAGCAGGTACTATTGGTGGGAAACAGATTATTATGTGACCCGCACCCCCGAGCCTGATACCGAATAAATGTGAGCGCGGAAACCCTGAAAGGCATTGTCACCCGTTTCCAATCCGGCTTCTACAACGTACAAACAGCCGGGGGGATGATTGTGTGTAAACTGCGCGGACGGCTGAAGCGCCGCTCTTTCCAGGGAGACGTGATCAGCATCGGTGATAACGTTGCCATTACCCGCCTTCCCGACGGCAGCGGGGTGATTGAAGCCATCGAACCTCGCGCGCGAGAACTGGCGCGCCTGGATCCCACCCCGCGCGGAACATACCGGCAGATCTTACTGGCCAACCCAAACCAGATCGTAGCGGTTTTCGCCTGCGCTTCACCTGAACCGCATTTACGCATGCTCGACCGTTTCCTGGTCATCGCTGAAAAACAGGGGTTGGGCGCGGTTGTTGTTGCTAACAAACTGGACCTCGTAGGTAAGCGCAACGCCCGGCGGATATTCAGCATCTACCCGCCGTTGGGTTACCGGGTTATCTACACTTCCGCGGTCACCGGTGAAGGAGTAGATGAATTGCGCGAGGCGCTATCCGGCAAAGTATCAGCGCTCACCGGTCCTTCAGGTGTGGGCAAGTCCAGCCTTTTAAACCGCGTACAACCCGGCTTGGAGCTGGCGGTGCAGGAGGTCAGCGCGCGTAAAGACAGGGGCAGGCACACCACGGTGGTGCGAGAATTATTCCCTCTGGATGGCGGCGGGTACGTGGCTGACCTGCCAGGGCTGCGCAAACTCTCGCTGTGGGATACCGAGCCTGAAGAGCTGGATGGGTATTTTCCGGAGCTGCGCGAACTGGTGAAACACTGCCAGTTCAACGACTGCGCCCATTATGAAGAACCCGGCTGCGCTGTAATAAAGGCGGTCGAAGCGGGCAAGGTTAGCGCAGAAAGATACGAATCTTACCTGCGCATGCGCGTAGGCGATGAATAACCCGCAACATTCGACATCAATCACCAGAAAGAGGCTCCCCCTGCCCGGGTGACGCCTGTTGCAAACCAGGAAATGTTGACTTTTTTAAAAACCGGTGTATGATGAAAATCTCTCCTCCACACATCGATAGCGAACCAGGGTCACCGGTTGCACGGGTTTGAGGTTGGTAAAGATGAAACCAGCAGTGAGCAAACGAAAACAAAAAGCAGGGCTGCTTTACGGCCTTGCTGCCGGGCTGGCGTTCGCCATTTTTACCTGGGGAGTGGACGCGTTTTTATTGGCCTGCGCGCACGGAGTCTTTCCGTGGGTGAATTTTGTTCCGGGTTTAGTCATTGGGCTGGTGAGCAGTGCGCTGGTCGGCTGGTTGACCGCGAGGGTTGAGCGCGCCTGGTTCAGCCTCTTGCTTTGGTTATTGCAGGCGCTTTTATTTGCCCACCTGGTGGTCTGGCTGCCGATCAAGGTGGCTCCCCGGATCATTTTTATATTTAACCCTGCTCTTGGCGATTTTTTACAGTATCCATTCCATCACGAGTTATACCAGAACCTGTGGATCAGTTTTGCGGTCATCGCTTTGGTTTCGCTGATTATCGGTCTAATCGAGAATATTCTCATCGAACAGGCGCTGTTTTCATCAGGTACCTTCTCCTTAATCGTTCCACTGGTTGTTTGTTTTCTTTCATTTAGCCTGGTGGGTAACTTTAGCGATTCAATCCTCAACAAAAGGTTCAGAGAGTCCGTTCAGCAGGTGGATGAAGTGATCGATTTCATACTGGCGCATGAAGGACAGGAGGTGCCGCAAGAAACAGCGCTTAAAATGCGCCTGTTCGCTTTCGACCATGTGAAAGACGTGGTAAGCCAGAAACATGGTTTGATTATGAGCAATTACGATGAGATGCTGGGCCAGGTGGATGTGTTGGTGGACTTTAACGGACAGTGGGTGAAATGCCCTGTCATTTATAACCAGCTGGTTACCTGCAGCCGCATCTTTGAAAACCCAGCCATCCGGCTGGGGAGCACAGACAAGCATATGAGCACTTCTGTGAATGAAGAGCCGCCAATTTAATTTTTTATGAAAAACCATCATTTTTCCCGATCAATTTTTACAGCCAAAAAACCATCTGTTTATGGTAAACTAACAAGATACCTGCTTTTTAAGAAGTGATCATTTTTATTGCAAGGATCAATAAATGGGTGAACCATTATTAAAAGTCCAAGGTTTAGAAACTCACTTCAAGACCCCTGAGGGCACCGTGCACGCTGTCAACGGTGTTTCCTTTCACATTAAAGAGGGAGAAACCCTGGGTTTTGTCGGTGAAAGCGGATGCGGGAAGAGCGTTACCATGCTATCGTGCCTGCGTCTCATCCCTGCGCCACCCGGGAAGATCATAGCCGGCGAGGCATTCTTTAAAGGGAACGACCTGTTAAAAATGACCCCTGATGAAATCCGCCATGTAAGGGGAGGGCAGATCAGCATGGTCTTTCAGGACCCGATGACATCTCTCAACCCGGTGATGAGCATTGGCAAGCAGATGGCTGAACCCTTGATGCTTCACCTGAATCTCACCAAAGAACAGGCGCGTAAACGTTCCATCGAACTTCTCGGGCTGGTAGGAATCCCCAACGCTGCTGACCGACTGAAGGATTACCCTCACCAGTATTCTGGCGGCATGCGCCAACGCGTGATGATCGCCATGGCGCTTTCCTGCAACCCGCAAATCCTCATCGCTGACGAGCCAACCACCGCGCTGGATGTGACCATCCAGGCGCAAATCGTTGACCTGGTCAAACACTTGCGCGAAGAACTGGGAATGGCTATCATCTGGATCACCCATGACCTTGGGGTGGTGGCGAGCCTGGCTCACCGGGTGATGGTGATGTACGGCGGATACATAATCGAAGAAGCCAATGTGAATGATCTTTTTGCTGACCCGAGACACCCGTATACGGTGGGTCTGCTGGGCAGCCTGCCGAAAATCCACGAAGATGTGCACAAAAAACTATTTTCAATTGAGGGGATGCCCCCTGTTTTGTACAAGAAACCAAACGCATGCCCGTTCGCACCACGCTGTAACTGGGTGATTGAACGCTGCTGGCAAGAAAACCCCACCCTGAAAACAGTAATGGATGGACACTCTGTAGCCTGCTGGGTCGACATCAGGAACGGGAGTAAGAAACGATGACCACCAACAACAACGTATTGATTAAGGTTGAAAACCTGGTAATGCACTTCCCAATCTATCGTGGTGTCATCCGCCGCCAGGTAGGTGTGGTTCACGCTGTAGATGGCATTTCTTTCACAATTCAACGCGGAGAAACGCTTGGCCTGGTCGGCGAATCAGGCTGCGGTAAGTCCACCACGGGCCGCGCGATCTTACAACTTTATAAGCCAACCGCTGGCAATGTCTACTATAAAGATACCAACCTGGTTAAGTTACGCCCTGAACCCATGCGCTTGATGCGCCGAGAAATGCAGATGATCTTTCAAGACCCTTACGCCAGCCTTAACCCGCGCATGACCGTGCGCGACCTTATCGGTGAACCATTGATGGCGTTTGGAGAAAATAACAGCAAGCAAATTGATGAAAGAGTTGCTTCTCTGCTGGACATGGTACAACTCAACCCCGATTTTTCCAGCCGTTATCCTCACGAGTTTTCAGGTGGTCAGCGCCAGCGCATTGGGGTGGCCCGGGCACTGGCCTTAAACCCTTCTTTCATCGTCTGCGACGAACCCATTTCGGCGCTGGATGTTTCCATCCAGGCGCAGGTGGTGAACCTGTTGGAAGAACTCCAGCAAGAATTGAACCTGACCTATCTCTTCATCGCGCACGATCTTTCAATGGTGCGCCACATCAGCAACCGTGTAGCGGTGATGTACCTGGGTACGTTTGTGGAGCTGGCGGATCGCACCACTTTATATCGCAAACCCCTCCACCCTTATACCCAGGCCTTACTTTCTGCGATACCGGTGGCCGACCCTACCTACAACGAGCAACGCCGCCGTATCATACTGGAAGGCGATGTACCTTCCCCTGTCAACCCCCCGTCAGGATGCCGCTTCCGCACCCGCTGCCCCCTTGCGGACACGATTTGCGCGGAGCAGTCACCTGAATGGCGGGAAGTCGAGCCGGGACATTTCGCGGCGTGTCATAAAATTTAACCGAAGGGTAAACACGAGGAGGTGATGACAATTCTGGTGAAGATGCTGCCCATACCGTATTTGTTGTCTGTAACCGAATTTTCAAAAGTTCTCACAAGGAGGAGAAAAAATGCGTAAGGTATATGTACTGCTTGCTTTGTTGATGGTCGTAAGCTTGATTCTTACAGCCTGCGCCCAGCCAACCAAGCCCCCTGTGACCGAGCCCCCTGCGGGTGAAGAACCCCCTGTGGCAGAACCTGGTGAGGTCGTCGAGGTTGTTTTTAACCCTTACCTGGGTTCCAATAAGTTGGATGGAAATGGCATTCCGCCCACATTCTTCGATGATGTCCATGTCCGCAAGGCGATGGCTTACTGCTTCGATTATCAGACAGTCATCGACGATGTCTACATGGGCGAAGCCGTTCAATCCTTAACCCTCTCTCTGCCTGGCATGCCGGGGTATTCAAACGATACCGAGCATTACACGTATGACCTGGCAAAATGCGAGGAAGAGTTCAAACTGGCTGATGTGGACAAAGACGGCATCCCGGCTGGTGAAGATCCCGATGATATCTGGGAAATGGGTTTTCGCTTCCAGATGCTTTACAACACCGGTAACACCACCCGCGAGATTTACACCGAGATCGTGAACTCAAACCTCAGCAAAGTGAACAAAAAGTTCGTGGTTGAGACCCTCGGTTTACCGTGGCCTTCCTATCTGGCTGCCCAACGCGCCCACAAGGTGCCCATGATGACTGGCGGCTGGCTTGAAGATATCCACGACCCGCACAACTGGTACCAGCCTTACACCACCGGCACTTATGGCGGTCGGCAGAATTTACCTGAAGACCTGAGGAATCAGTTCAAAGCGCTGTTGGATAAGGGTGTGGGCCTGGTGAAATTCGAGGATCGCGCCGAGGTTTACAAAGAATTTAACAAGCTGTATTATGATCAGGCAGTTGGTATTCCCCTGGTACTCTCCACTTCCCACGCTTTCGAGCAGAAGTGGGTGCAGGGTCGCGTGATGAACCCGATCTTCTCCAGCATTTACTACTACCCGATCTCAAAAGCGGCAGACGCCAAGAACCCCGATGTCTTCACTGTGATGACCACCGGTTCACCCGATACCTTCGACCCGGCGCTGTCTTATGACACCGCCAGCGGAGAGATCGTCCAGAACGTGTACGAAACCCTGGTCTTCTATGATGGCGTTTCCACTAGCGAATATGTTCCCCAGCTGGCATCTGAATACTCAGTATCAGATGATGGAACTGTCTGGACCTTCAAAATCCGTGAAGGCGTCAAATTCCACGAGGGCGGCGACCTGACCGCTTCTGATGTGGCATATTCCTTCCAGCGTGGACTTCTACAGGGAGGATATTCCTCACCGCAGTGGATGTTGGCGGAGCCTTTCCTCGGTGTCGGCAACGACGATATCACCATGATCGTCGATGAAGGCGCTTCTGCTGATGATCGCGAAGCACTGATGGCCAATGATCCGGCTGTTCTGAAAGCCGCCTGCGAGACTGTAATGTCTAAAATCGTGGCTGATGATGCCACCGGTACGGTAACGATGACGCTTGCACAGCCCTGGGGTCCCTTCCTTGGCACCATCGCCAATGGCTGGGGTTCCATTATGGATAAAGAATGGGTCATCGAAAAAGGTGGTTGGGATGGCTCCTGCGATACCTGGCAGAACTACTATGGTATGGTGTCTGCTGACGATCCGTTTACCACGATCGCCAATGGTACCGGCCCGTTCAAATTGGATTACTGGACACAGGGCGAAGAAGTATCCCTGCTCCGCAATGACAATTACTGGGGTACCCCCGCTGCGTTAAAGCAGGTGCTTATCAAAGACGTTCCCGAATTCGGTACCCGCTTCGCCGCGCTTAAGGCTGGTGACGCTGATGTCATCGCTGTGCCGAGAGAAAATGCAACCCAGGTGGATCCAATGGTGAGCGTTGCCAAGTTCTACGACGCAGAGACCAACAAATACCTTGATGATCAGAACATCTGCACCATCGATACCACTATCCTGGGCAAAGGACGCTTTGAGGTTTGCGCTGAAGCCAATGACCGCCCGCTGCGCTTGTACTACGGTCTGCCGGCGCTGTCACAGGATGTACTGCTGTTCACGTTCTTAGTCGAGTAAGCGAGAACCGCTCTGTAAGTTATTTGCGGGAGCCTTTAAAAGGCTCCCGCAAAAACCTTGATTTTTCTTTGCGCAATGCATTGAATTGCATTCAATCCATTCCGCACAGAAAAACCTGATTTGAGGTGTTTCGATGACCAACTACATAATCCGCCGTTTATTACTGGTCCCGGTGCTGCTATTTGGCATTACACTGATCATCTTTGGTATGCTTCAGTTCCTGGGCCCGGTGGAGCGGTCAGCCTTATATGTAAAAGACTTCCCCAAGAATGATAAACAGATTCAAAGTGTTATCCGGCATTATGGTTTAGACAAACCCTTCTACCAACAATATTGGATCTGGTTGAACGGCGTGATTGACCCGGTTACAGGAGAACGTAGTGGTGGTATTTTGCACGGTGATTTTGGCTATTCACGTTCTCAATCTCAACCGGTGGCTAACCTTATTACCAACAGGTTTCCTAACACGCTTGACCTGGCGCTGTGGACGGTCTTCCCTATGCTTTCAGTAGGGATTTGGTTGGGGGTGCAGGCAGCCGTTCACCAGAATGGCGTCATCGACCAGGCCGCCAGGATCTTCAGTATTGTGGGCACTTCTTTCCCGGTCTTTGTGTTTGGGCTGCTGATCTTGATGTTTTTCTACGCGGAACTGGGTTGGTTTCCGCCGGGGAAGAATTCAAACTGGGTGACGCAGGAAATTATGCAGGGGAATTTTCATCAATACACCAAATTGCTCACCATCGACGCGCTGCTGAATGGACGGCTGGATATTCTTTGGGACGCGCTGCGCCATATGGTGCTGCCCATCCTGACCCTTTCGTACATCACCTGGGCAACTTTTGTGCGCGTTACCCGTTCTTCGATGCTTGAAACCCTGCGCATGGATTACGTGGTCACCGCACGCGCTAAAGGGCTTAAAGAAAAAGATGTGATCAATAAACACGCTCGCCCAAACGCCATGCTGACCATTGCTACGATGGCTGGTATGAGCGTGGTGGGTTTGCTGGGCGGCGTGGTGATTACAGAAACCGTATTTAATTACCCCGGCATCGGGTCTGCGGCAGCCGAAGCGGCTCAACAACTGGATGTGGTCACCACACTTGGGTTCGCGATCTTTAACGGTCTGATCTTAATTGTGGCTAACCTGATCGTCGATGTATTGTATGGCGTCATAGACCCGCGCGTGCGCCTGGACTGAGGAGAACAACATGACTGAAACACCAAGACCGACAGGTGACAACACCCTGCTAAAAGAAGTGGTACCGGACCGCAAAATCAGCCGGGCGGAAAGACTCCTTGGGCCTGAAAACTATCGCATCCTTAAGGGTTTGTTAAAAACCCCCGCGTCGATTATCGGCTTCATCCTGATTGGAATATTTATTTTCGTCGCGGTTTTTGCGCCGCTGATCGCTCCACCGGTGAATGATGACCCTTTCAAAATCCCGCGAGATGGCTTCAGCGGTCAACCCCGCCCACCGGGCACTGAGTGGAAGCAAAATGTACCAGAGGTGCCTTTTTGGTACAAACCACTGACCGGTAAGGATGAATGGGTGCACCTGATGGGAACCGCCCAGGGGCAGTATGATATATTCTACAGCGTCATCTGGGGTTCCCGGACTGCTTTCCGCACTGGATTGATCGTTGTATTGGCTACAGTGATGATTGGTATCATCCTTGGTTCAGTCTCTGCGTATTACGGCAAATGGGTTGACCAGCTGATCATGCGCATTGTGGATGTTTTTATGACTGTACCCTATATTATGATGGCCTTGATCATGGCGGCGGTACTGACCCCGGTCATTGGCAGGAGCCTGGTTCCTGCCTTACTGGCGATGATCACCTTTGGCTGGATGGGTTACGCGCGTATTATTCGCAGCGATATCCTCTCGGTCAAACAGCGCGATTTTATTCTGGCGGCGCGTGTGTGCGGGGTGAAAGACGGTCGTATCTTGTTTAAGCATATCCTGCCAAACGCCATCTTCCCCACCCTGGTACTGGCTTCGCTTGGTATTGGCGATGTGGTGCTTTCCTTCGCGGCGCTGTCCTTTCTCGGTATCGGCACTCCCATGGGTTACGCGGATTGGGGGCAGGTGCTCAGTTTCGCGCGCAACTGGATCACCAACCTGGCTGACTACTGGTATATCGTCGTTTACCCTGGTTTGACGCTGGTGTTTTTCGTGATGGGCTGGAACCTGGTGGGGGATGCCCTGCGCGATGTGTTAGACCCCAAAATGCGCGGACGGTCATAAAGCGCGCACTCGAACCTCAACGGCGGCAGCTCACAGCCGCCGTTTTTTGTTCCCGGTCTATGCTTTATAATTGACACGAGGATAATCTATATGAGAATGAGAACAAGGCTTACATCTATTATAGCCCTGCTGTCGGTGATGCTGGCAGCGCTATTTTTACTGAGCGCCTGCCACAAAGAACAAATTGCTGGCAACCCGCCTGCCAATACGCCCACCGTGGCACCGCCCACTCCCACGTCGCCGCCCCCCAAGACGCTGGTCGTGTGCCTGGCCAATGAACCCGGTGACCTGTACATCTATGGCGATACTTCGCGTACCAAGTGGAGCGTGCTAGAGGCGCTTTATGATGGACCGGTCGACACGCTCAATTATGAACCATCCGCGGTAATCCTGGCTACTCTCCCTTCGCAGGAAAATGGCGCGGTGAGCCTGCGCTCTGTGGCGGTCAGTGAGGGTGACCCGGTCGCAAATGTGAACGGAGACATCGTCGCGCTTAAGAAGGGCACGCGCGTTTTCCCGGCGGGCTGCACCTCCCCTGGCTGCGCGGTAGAGTGGGACGGCACGACCGCGCTCGAATTGACTCAGATGGTGGTGAACTTCACCCTGCTGGACGGCGTCACCTGGTCAGATGGCGAAGCGCTTAAAGCGCAAGATTCGGTTTTCTCCTTCAGCGTCAGCGCCGACGAGGCAACCAGGGTCCTTAAAACCAACATCGAGCGTACTTTCTCATATACTGCGCTGGATGATCACACGGTGGAATGGATCGGTCAGCCAGGCTATCTTACGCTTAACCCCGCGGCTTTTTTCTGGTCGCCGCTGCCAGAACACGCGCTCGCCGGGCTCACTCCTACCCAGATGAACGAAGACCCCCTGACCACGCGCCAGCCCCTTGGTTGGGGCGCGTATAAGATGGACGAATGGGTGAGCGGCGACCACATCCGCCTGGTGAAGAACTCTCATTACTTCAGAGCGGCTGAAGGTTTGCCCTATTTCGATGTGCTTGTGTACCGCTTCATTCCCTCCACGCCTGAGGTTGACCTGAGCATGATGTTGACCGGTGAATGCGACATCATAGATACCTCCGCCGGGTTGGAGTCACAGATCCTGCGCGTGCGTGAACTGGAAGGACAGGGAAAGCTCAAAGCTTACTTTGGCATGGGTCCAGAATGGGAGGGGCTGTACTTCGGTATTAAACCGGCAACTTACGATGATGTTTACAACCCGTATGAAGACCGTCAGGATTTCTTCGGAGATGTGAGAGTGCGCCAGGCGATCGCCTACTGTGTGGACCGCGAGTACATCCAAACGTATATCACCCTGAACCAATCGGTCATCCCCAGCACTTTCCTGCCGCCCAATCATCCTTTCGCGGCGGCAGAGACGCGGAGCTACACGCACAACCCCCAGTTGGGCATCCAGCTGCTCGAAGAAGCAGGCTGGCAGGATAGCGACGGCAACCACTCAACCCCCAGGGTGGCGGCAGATATTAAGAATATCTTCTACAACACCGAACTATCTCTGAATTACTACGTTACCGAGAGTGAACTGCACGCGGCTGTGACCGAAGCGGTGGTGAAATCGCTGGGTGAGTGCGGCATCAAGGTCACGCCCACATTCATTTCTGTGGGCGAAATGTTCGCGCCTGGCCCCGAAGGGCGGATCTTTGGCCGCAATTTTGACCTGGCGGAGCTGGCGTGGTCAACTGGCAGGCAGCCGCCCTGTTTCCTGTTCTCTTCTTCAGAGATCCCCTCAGCAAAGAACAAGTGGTTGGGCACGCGCTATGGAGGGGTCAACCTCAGCGGATACGCCAGCAGCGAATACGACGCTGCCTGTGAACAGGCGCTTTCAGCCGGGTTGGACCGCGATTTGCTCACCGCCCAATCCGCTAACGCGCAACAGATCCTGATGGAAGACCTGCCCGCGCTGCCCCTGTTCTTTCACGTCAAAGCCATGGTTTCACGACCTGACCTGTGCGGGTTGCAACTGGATGTGAGCGCCCGCAGCCCTTTGAAGAACATTGAAGCTCTCACGCTCGGAGAGACCTGCCCGGGTAAATGAGAGGGCAGGCGGGAGACGCCATTCCAACAGGTTTTGTGTTAGAATCTAACCCACTGCGGATGGAGTGTATTGGGGCGTGGTGCAATGGCAGCACACCAGACTTTGGATCTGTGGATCTTGGTTCGAATCCAGGCGCCCCAGCCTGTGCAGTAAGTGAATGAAAAAGAAATCAGAACCTCCCAGATCTCAATCCGTGTTTTTCGGCTCAGCTGCCACAAGTTGGATGGCGCGCGGCTGTGTTTAATCCGGTGTAGAATAAAATGACTCGCTGGTATCTTTCGTGGAGAGAAATATGAATCTTTCTACCATCATCCTCGCTGCCGGGCAGGGAACGCGTATGAACTCAACCCTGCCTAAAGTGCTGCATCCTTTAAATGGGAAACCGCTTGTAAAATATTCCATCGATCTGGCGGACGCGCTCTCTTCCAGTAGAACAGTGGTGGTGATTGGAAACGGCGCTGAGCAGGTCCGCAGTGCTCTGGGAGAATCTGTAGCCTACGCGCTGCAGCCGCAGCGCCTGGGTACCGCCAACGCGGTGCAGGCGGCTGAAGGGTTGTTGGCTGACGCCAGTGGGTTGGTGCTTGTCATTTCAGCGGACATGCCGCTGCTCACCGCGGATACCCTACAGAGGCTGGTCACCACACAATCACAAAACACCGGCCCAATGGCCCTGCTCACCGTGCGCTCAGCCAATCCACGCGGCTTTGGGCGCATCCTCCGCGGCGTGGATGGAGGAGTGACAGGCATTGTTGAAGAAGCCCAGGCCACGGCTGAGCAATTGAAAATTGATGAATTAAATGTCGGCGCTTATTGTTTCAATTCTTCCTGGTTGTGGCAGGCGCTGTGGAAGATCCAGCTTTCACCGAAGGGTGAATATTACCTCACGGACATCGTAGCCGTGGCTGTGGCAGAAGGTTCGCCTGTTTCCAGCCTTACAGTGACAGACGAGGAAGAAACCCTTGGCATCAACAACCGCGTGCACCTGGCGGAAGCCGAGCGCGTCATCCGCCGACGCATCAATCAGGCGCATATGCTCGCCGGCGTAAGCATGACTGACCCTGAACTTGTTTATATAGAAGAAAGCGTGAAAATTGGTCGAGACACCATTCTGCTGCCCAACACCTGGCTTAGCGGCAGCACCATCATCGGCGAAGGCTGCGAAATTGGACCGAACACCTTCATCAATGACTCCACAATTGGCAATCACTGCCACCTGCTGGCGTCGGTGGTTGAAGGCGCGGTAGTAGAAGACGAGGTTGGGATGGGTCCGTTCTGCCACCTGCGCAAAGGAGCGCACCTGGGGCGTGGTGTGCACATGGGTAATTTCGGTGAGGTGAAAGACTCTTACCTGGCGGCAGGGGTCAAGATGGGTCATTTTTCGTACATTGGCAACGCCACGATCGGCGAAAACGTCAATATCGGCGCGGGCACCATCACCTGTAATTTTGACGGCGTGAACAAGAACCCCACCGAAATTGGTGAAAACACCTTCATTGGCTCCGATACCATGCTGGTAGCCCCCGTGGTGATAGGGAAAAACGCCAAAACCGCCGCCGGCGCGGTGGTGACGCATGATGTCGCCGACAATGAAGTTGTTGCGGGTGTTCCTGCCCGCCCAATGAAGAAAAAGGAATGAAGTGACCTTGATCGCCTGGTTGTTACTTGGCGTGTTTGTCGCGCTGGATATTTTTATCTGCATCATACGGGTAGCGCTTTTTAATGCGCGCCTGCCGCAGCTGATCGACCTGGGCACAGAAGACCGGGAAGAACTGGAGCGCACCATCAAGGTGCTGGAAACCACCCGGCTGCGCGCAACAATGCGCTTATTGGTAGCCGTGCTGCACGCCCTGGTACTCGCCTCCCTCTGGTTATTACTGAAAACCACATATACCCAGCTTTCGATCGGCGGCTTGTTGGGCATCTTCGTCTTAGCCATATTCACGCTGCTCTGCTTCGAATTCCTGGCAGAGCGATTTCCACTGAAAGACCTCGAAACCTGGGCGATGCGCCTGGCGCCGCTGGCGAATTTTCTTGACCGACTTTTCAGCCCGTTCACCTCGCTGCTGGTGGGTCTGCAGGGCTCCGGTGATACGGTACAGCGCAACCTGGGGGCTGTTTCAGAAGATGAGCTGAAGACCTGGGTGGAGGTTGGCGAACCAGAAGGCGGGCTGGAACCTGATGAACGCAAGATGATTTACTCCATCTTCCAGTTTGGTGATACGCTTTGCCGTGAAATAATGGTGCCGCGCATTGAAGTACTGGCGTTGGATGTGGACACGCCATTGAACGACGCCATTAATCAATTCATCACCACAGGGCATTCTCGCGCGCCAGTGTACGAAGAGGTGATTGATAATGTGATCGGGTTGCTCTACGCCAAAGACCTGTTGAAACTGCTTACTTCACCAGCCAAGAATCAGACCATCCGCAAATTCCTGCGCCCGGCCTATTTTGTGCCTGAATCAAAAAAAGCGGATGAGCTGCTGGCGGAAATGCAGGCCAGGGGGATTCACCTGGCGGTGGTGGTGGATGAATACGGCGGCATGGCGGGATTGGTAACCCTTGAAGATATCGTCGAAGAAATTGTGGGCGAGATCCGTGACGAGTACGATCAAAGCGAAGAACGGCTGGTAGAAAAGATATCGGATAACGAGTTTGTCTTCCTGGGCAGGGTTTCGTTAGATGACTTTAATGAAGCGCTGGATACTGAACTGGAGTCTGACCAAACGGATACGCTGGGAGGGTACTTCTACAGCCAGGAAGGCAGGGTACCCGTTGAAGGGGACGAGCTGGTCTTTGATGGCTGGCGTTTAACGGTGGAAGGAGTGCATCACCGCCGGGTTGGCCGGATACGCGCGGTGAAGATGGAGAAACAGGATGAAGACAACGACACAAATTGATGGGGAGATGCTCGAAAAGTTAATCGAAACCGCCCGAAACGCGCGCAATTGGGCTTACGCGCCTTATTCTCACTATGCGGTTGGCGCAGCGCTGCTCACCGCCAGCGGTAAAATCTACGATGGCGTCAACATAGAAAATGCTGCTTTCCCGGCAGGTATCTGCGCCGAGCGAGTGGCGATGTTCAAAGCCGTTTCAGAGGGAGAGCGTGATTTCACTGTTCTCGTGGTGATGACCGATAACGGCGGTTCACCCTGTGGTTCCTGCCGCCAGGTGATGGCTGAGTTTGGTCTTTCTACCCGTGTGCTGATTGTGGATACCAACGGCAAAACGCATATAGATACCACTGTTGAGGGGTTATTACCCTGGGCGTTCAGGCCTGAAGACCTGCTTTGAGGTTCTATGCCCAGGAGCGAGCGCAATATCCGGGTGGAGGCGGTGGTGCTGCGCCATTCAGATTGGGGCGAAGCTGACCGGCTGCTGGTAATCTATTCGCGTGAACAGGGCAAACTACGCGCCATCGCCAAAGGGCTGCGCAAAATCCAATCGCGTAAAGCCGGTCACCTGGAACCATTTACCCGCGCTGCCATCATGCTGGCAAAGGGACACGACCTGTGGATTGTGACCCAGGCAGAAGCCATCGACCTTTTTCAACCCTTGCGTGAAAACCTGCAAAAGATGGGGCAAGCGGCTTATGTGGTGGAACTTCTTGATCGTTTCACATATGAAGAGGGACAAAACTGGCAACTGTACCAGCTCCTGACCGAAACACTTACCAGACTGTCCACCACAGAAGAAGACTTTGTGCCGGTGAAATATTATGAAATGCGCCTGCTCGACCTGTTAGGTTACCGACCATTGCTGTTTGAGTGTGCCGCCTGCGCCGAAGCGATCACCGCCCGCGACCAGTACTTTTCAGCGGATATGGGCGGTGTGCTCTGCCCCAAATGCGCCACGCGCGGTCAGAGCAGCCGTCCGGTTTCGATGGAAGCGCTGCGTTTTTTGCGTCATTTTCAACGCAGCAATTACAAAGAAGCCATGCGCGCCGCTCCGCCGCCTGCCATTCGCCAGGAAATCGATGCCCTGCAGCATTACTATCTCACCTATTTACTCGAACGCAGCTTGAACTCGCCAGAATTCCTTAAACAAATTCGCAAGCAAATGTGACCCCGCCCGCCACCAGCGGCGCCCCTTGCTCTCGGGGTATAATTGGAACACTTCAAAGTCACACCTTCCCGGAGAATTAATGAGCAAAGCATTTGCGTTTCAATCCGTGATCATGTCGTTGCAGAAATTCTGGGCAGACCAGGGGTGCCTGATTTGGCAGCCATATTACAGCCAGGTGGGCGCCGGTACGATGAACCCGGCGACCTTCTTGCGCGTGCTGGGCCCGGAGCCCTGGAAAGTGGCGTATGTGGAACCATCCATCAGGCCGGATGACGGACGTTATGGGGAGAACCCGAACCGCTTTCAGCAGCATTACCAGTTCCAGGTGATTCTCAAACCTGATCCGGGTAACCCGCAAGAAATCTACCTGGAATCATTAAAGGCTATCGGGATTGACCCGAGAGAACACGATATCCGCTTTGTGGAAGACAACTGGCAGCAACCGGCGCTGGGCGCCTGGGGGCTGGGCTGGGAAGTTTGGCTGGATGGTCAGGAAATTACCCAGTTCACCTATTTTCAGCAAGCGGGTGGGTTGATGCTCGACCCGGTCTCCGTGGAGATCACCTACGGGCTCGAGCGCATTACCATGCCCTTACAGCGTGTGCACCATTTCCGCGAGATGCGCTGGAACGACACCCTCACGGATGGTGATGTGAACCTGCAGGCTGAAGTGGAGCATAGTAAATATTACTTTGAAGTGGCCGATGTGGAGCGCATGCGCCAGCTCTACCAGCTGTATCAGGCAGAAGCCGCAGAAGCGCTGGGGAAGGGATTGGTGTTGCCTGCTTACGATTACCTGCTGAAATGCTCACACACCTTCAATATATTGGATACCCGCGGCGCGATGGGTGTGACCGAGCGCCAGGCGATGTTTGGCAAGATGCGCGAGATGGCACGTGCGATCTCGGAGGCTTATGTTGCCCAGCGTCAGGAATTAGGCTTTCCCTGGATGAGAGGTGAAAAAAAGACATCGGCTGTAGAGGTGAAGCCAATAGAAACCCATGTTTTCCCCGATGCACCCACCGATCTATTATTGGAAATTGGCACCGAAGAACTGCCGGTAGCTGACCTGCAGAGCGCGATTGAGCAGTTGATTGAACGCGTACCGTTGATGCTGGATGAATTGAGGTTGACCCATGGGCAGGTGTCTGTGGCGGGGACGCCTCGCCGGCTGGTGGTAATAGTGGAGGACCTGGCGGCGCGCCAGGAAGCCAAAGAAACCCTGGTCAAAGGTCCACCAGCCAGCCGTGGTTATGATGCCAATGGATTACCCACAAAGGCAGCTGAAGGCTTTGCCCAAAGCAAGGGCGTGAGGGTGCAAGACCTGCGCGCGCGCGAGATTGACGGGGGTACCTACCTGGTAGCCCTGGTAAAGGAAGATACCCGCCCAACTCACCAGGTACTGGGCGAAGCGCTTCCAGGGTTGCTGGAAAGTATTAAGTTCGAAAAGACCATGCGCTGGAATCATACCAATGTGCCATTTTCGCGCCCGGTGCGCTGGTTGACCGCGCTCTTAGGCGGTTCTACCATTCCTTTTGAATTCGCTGGTTTGCGGGCCACGAATACCACGCATGGCTTGCGGTTTAATGAACCTACTGAAATAACTCTCACCTCTCTGGCTGATTATCAAGCCTTTCTTTCGAGCCAGGGAATCATTCTCGACCCACTACGGCGGAAAAAGACGATCCAGCAGCAGGTGAATGAGCGCTGTGAACAGGTGGGCGGCAGGCCATTACTGGAAGAAGAACTGTTGGAGGAAGTGAGCCGGCTGGTAGAAGCCCCCACAGCGCTATTGGGCCGGTTTGACCCCGCGCATCTCGAGTTGCCACCGGAAGTCCTCATTTCAGTGATGAAGAAACATCAGCGATACTTCCCGGTGTGCAATGACGCGGGCAAATTACTGCCGTTCTTTGTTGTTGTGCGTAATGGGGATGGTCACGGCGCGGACGTGGTCACAGATGGGAATGAGCAGGTCATCAAGGCGCGTTTTGCGGACGCGCAGTTCTTCATTAAGGAAGATATGAAACACAAACTTGAAGACATGCTGGTTCGCCTGGGCTCGCTCACGTTTCAGCATAAGCTGGGCTCAATGCTGGACAAATCTCGCCGGGTTACCCTTCTGGCAGACCCCCTGTCAGGCGCGTTGGGTCTCTCCGCGGCGGAAAAGTTGACCGCTTTGCGCGCCGCTGAATTATGCAAGGCCGACCTGGTCACGCACATGGTGGTGGAAATGACCTCGCTGCAGGGCATCATGGGGCAGTATTATGCGCTGCATTCTGGAGAAACGCAGGCTGTCGCTGATGCCATCCGAGAGCACTACCTTCCACGCTACACCGGAGACAGTCTTCCCGGCTCAAAGGCAGGACTGGTCGTTGGATTGGCTGACCGGTTGGATTCGCTGGTGGGTCTCTTTGGCGCTGGTTTGGCACCTACCGGCACCCGTGATCCCTTCGCGCAGCGCCGCACCGCCATTGGGCTTGTTCAGTTACTGACGGCGTTTGATATTGAATTTGACCTGCGCCAATGGTTGGAACTGGCTGCCCAAAACCTGCCGCTCACGATTAGCGTGGAAAACATGCAGACCTGCGCTGATTTCATCACCGCTCGCCTGCGCAATATCTTAATTGAGCAGGGCGCGCGTTATGATGTGGTGGATGCGGTTCTGGCGGAACAAGCCAATAACCCCGCCAGCGCGCAGCGCGGGGTGAAGGAACTGGGGAATTGGGTTGAACGGGAGGATTGGAACAGCATCCTGCCGGCATATGCCCGCTGTGTTCGCATAACCCGGGATCAGAAGCAGATCTATCCGGTTAATCCGGCGGCGTTCGCAGACCCCACAGAGGAAGCTCTGCACGAAGCGTTGGTGAAGGCTGAACAAACACCACGCCGCGCGGGTTCTGTCAGGGATTCGCTGAATGTTTTCCTACCTATGATCCCGGCCGTCAACGCCTTTTTTGATTCTGTACTGGTAATGGCTGAAGGCCCTGGTTTGCGCACCAACCGCTTAGGGCTGTTGCAGCGTGTTTCCGCAATAATGCGCGGAGTTGCTGACCTGTCGAAGTTGGAGGGCTTTTAGTCATTCGCTCAACAGAGCCGAACCGTTTTCTGTACTACAATTGATCCTATGACCGCGATTGATGAGATAAAAGCCAGGCTGGACATCGTGGACATCGTATCCGAAACGGTGAAATTGCGCCGTTCCGGCAGGAGTTATTCTGGGTTTTGCCCTTTCCACCCAAATTCTAAAACCCCGGCTTTCGCGGTTTTCCCTGATAATGGCACCTGGCATTGCTTTGGCGCCTGCAATGAAGGCGGCGATATATTCAAATTCGTGATGAAGCGTGAAGGCTGGGATTTTGCCGAAACCCTCAAATATTTGGCGGAAAGGGCGGGCGTGACCCTGACGCCCATGACGCCTGAACGCAAGGAAAAAGAAGACCAGTACGAGGTTATGCGCCAGCTCCTCGAAGAAAGCGTTAAATACTACCAATTTCAATTAACGAAGACACCTGCGGGGCGAGCGGCGTATGATTACTTGATACAACGCGGTCTTACACCCGCGTCCATAGAAGCCTTTGAACTTGGGTATGCCCCGCAATCTTCTGAAGCGCTGCTGGGTCATCTGAGCGGCAAGGGGCACGCGCTTGAGCAAATGCTGGAAGTGGGGCTGCTGGTGGAGAAGGACTCTGGCGGTTATTATGATAAATTCCGCAATCGTATCATGTTCCCCATTCGCGATGGCGCCGGAAAGATGGCCGGCTTTGGCGCGCGGGTGCTTAACCCCGAGGATGTTCCCAAATTTCTAAACTCGCCGCAGACCCCTTTGTTCAACAAAGGGCGGCTGCTCTATGGTTTGAACAAGGCGAAAAGGGCTATTCGTGATGCCGACCAGGTGGTGCTGGTTGAGGGCTACCTGGATGTGATCGCCCTGCACCAAAACGGTTTTACCAACAGTGTTTCTCCGATGGGCACAGCGCTCAACGAGGATCAATTGCGCTACCTGAAGAAATATACCCGGCGCATCGTTCTTGCGCTGGATGCCGATGCGGCGGGCGAGAAAGCCACACTGCGCGGTGTTGAAATTGCCCGCCAGGCGCTTGACCGTGAAGCCGAATTGACTTATGACCCTCGCGGTTTGTTGAAGCATGAAGCCCGGCTGCAGGCTGATGTGCGTGTGACCACCCTGCCCCCGGGGTTGGATCCAGATGATGTGGTGCTTAAGGACAGGCAGGCCTGGCAGCAGGTGCTGGAAAGCGCCAAGCCTATCGTGGTTCACGTGATGGAAACGCTGGCGGCGGGTCAAAACCTTGAAGATGCCAAAGTGAAATCTGCCATCGCGGCGCAGGTGACCCCTTTGATCGAAGATGTCCCTTCCGCCGTCGAAAGGGATACTTACCGGCAACAGCTGGCGCGCCTTTTGAAAGTTGATGAACGTTCATTAATGGGCCTGCAAAAGGTTCGTGGGCGAACTCGCCGCGCCAGCGCAGAAGCGGCGCAAGGCACTCAGATGGCAAGATCAACGCCTGGCGCGAGAACTGTGGATAGCCGAACCCTGCAAATGGAGAAACACATTTTATCGCTCCTGCTGAACGATACTGACCGTTATTACGAGTTGGAGAGGCGTATAAAGTCGGCGGGGGTTGAACCTCTTTCGGTTGCAGATTTTGATGACGCGCAAAATCATGAATTGATCAAGCTGCTGATGAAAGCCATGCGGCAGGATGCTCAAGAGGCCCTGGATTACCTGAGAGAGAACACCACGGGTGATTTTACTGAACGACTGGATGAACTGCTCTCAGAAACGAACATTAAAAACACGCAAACCGAAACGATCCTGTCTGACCTGTACCGCACGCTCATCTCGTTACGCCTGATCCGCGTAAACCAGGTCATCAACCAGCTGCGCTTCCTCCAGGAAGAGGAGAGCGCAGACCGCGACGACCAGGCATTACAGTCCATGATTTTGAGTCACACGATTGCTCGGGGAAAATTGGACCTTGCCCTGGCTAAAACGCAATAAAAAAGAGACAAAACACTTATGGTATAGTTAACCCATGTCCTCCGGTCAAAAAAAATCCGCACAAAGCCCTTCGTTTCAGCAGGATGCTCCTGCTGAAGTAAACGCGGTGGTGAAGACGGCTGTCAAACCTCACATGAAAGCAAAAAAACCACAACGCCCATCAGCGCGCGCGAAAATTGAACACAAAACCATCGGCGCAGCGGGCAAACCAGGTTCTCAACCGGGCAGCCAAAAAGTTGTGAATGCTACGGTGAAAACCCCTGAAATTCAAGATACAGAAGAACCCGGAACCGCGATGGGAGCGGCTGAATGGAACGAGATTGAGATTGAAGACCCGGCTGAGATCCTTGAAGACCCGGCTATCGCGCTGGAGCTGACCGAAGATCCTGTCCGCCTGTATCTGAAAGAAATCGGTCAAATCAACCTGCTGGACGCGGATGCTGAATTCAGGCTGGCAGCCAGGATCGAAGCCTGTGTGAGAGTAAATTCTGTGCGTCAACACGTCCGACCCTCCCCGGGAAAAGAAAAACACTACCGCGCCCTGTTTACCGCCCTGCTTTCAGAATTGACGACTTCGTGGAGGCGTTTGCAGGAGGACACAGAACGTATCGGGTTGATCGAATGTCCTGATTTCGCGCTGACCCTCGCTGAGGCGCAGCTCCTCAGGCACTCGTGGCAATCGGACGAACCCTCCTACCTGCGCAACCACCTGGACCACGCGCTTTGGGGCAAAGACCCCGTTTGGGAAGGACTGGTCAGGCAGGCTTTTACGGTTTTTATATGCATGTATCTGTTGCCAGAACGAGTATCGAACGCTCTATTTGAATATGTCATCCAGCACGACACCATTCCTGATATGGCCTGGCTGAGAAGACGATTACCGGATGAAAAAGCGCTGGAAACCGAGGTTGAAGGGGTCTTCAACCGGGCTGAAGAAGCCAATCAGACTTTGATTCGAGCCAATTTACGGCTGGTGGTGAGCATCGCCAAGCGCTACCTTGGGCGGGGTATTTCGTTTCTCGATTTGATTCAAGAAGGCAACCTGGGTTTACTGCGCGCGGTGACGAAATTTGATTCTACCCGTGGATTTAAATTCAGCACCTACGCGACCTGGTGGATCAGGCAGTCCATCAGCCGTTATATCGCTGAGCACGCCCGCACGATCCGTATACCGGTGCACCTCTTCGAAGCCATTACGCGTATTTTACGGGTGCAGCGCAGCCTGGTGCAGGAGCTTGGCAGGGAACCAACGCTTGAAGAGCTGGCTCTTGAATCTGACATTATCTCACCGGAAGACGCAGCGGCAATCAAAATGGCACGGTTTACCAATCAGCCGCTTGAGGGAGAAATGCAGCGGCGCTGGTCCTGGGCGACTTTGAAGGTGCAGCGCATTCTTCAATCCGCCGAGGAACCGATCTCTTTGGAACGGCCAGTGGGTGATGAAGAAAGCAGCCAACTGGGGGATTTCATTGAAGACGATGAAGCGTTGGAACCAATGGACGCGGCAGCCCGCGAGATGTTGCGCGAACAGGTGCAAAACGCGCTGGCCGCTTTATCAGAGCGTGAACGTCAGGTGCTGGAACTGCGGTTTGGGTTGATCGATGGGAAAGATCACACGCTGGAAGAAGTGAGCCGTTATTTTAACGTGACAAGAGAACGCATACGCCAGATAGAAGCCAAAGCCTTGCGTAAACTGCGCCATCCCACACGCAGCCGTTTTCTCAAAGAATACCTGGGATAACAGAAACCCTGATAGCAATTAATTGCAGGTTTCGCCCAGCGCTTCGCGCAGGCTGATGACCTGCCAATCCGTTTTCATAAGTTGCTGCAACTCATCCAGGTTTTCCGGGATGATATGAAGGATCAGAATGCCACCCGGTTTGAGCGGCATCCGGTTTGGCTCAAAAGTGTGCTCGTCAGCGCTCCAGTACACTGGGATGAAGCCCTGCTTGCGGGCTGCCTGCATGAACTCTGGTGTCCACCTTCCCCAGGGAGCGCGTACATAAGGAGTTACACCGCGAGTGTAAAGGTCATCTCCGATGACCGCCCTTAGCGCATCCGACCAATCCTGGTAATCCTGCAGCCATTCTTCCTGCGACATCCCGTCAATGATATTGACGTCAGGGTGGGTGAGACTGTGGTAACCAATATCGTTACCGTTATCCACCAGGCGCTGGAAAGTATCCCGTTGGATATTCTTGCCAAAAGAAGTGCCGACAAGGAAAAATGTCGCTCGCGCACCGTGCTCTTCCAGGATGTCCAGCATTTGGTTGAGCACTTCGTTATTGTAGCCATCGTCGATGGTTAAGACGATGAACTTGTCAGGAGTATCAAACGATTTCAACAAGCCGTTTTGATCAAACACCGGGATGGCTTTAACGCGGTTAATCTGGCAGACTGCGCTGGCTGGTGTGAAGGTTGGTTCAACCAGCGCGGGTATCTCCACAGTGGCCGTGGCTGGCGGCGTGGAGGTGAGCGCGGGCATGGGTGTTGAAGGTGGGTCTACAACCAGTGGAGCAGCGGCCAACCGTGGGGCGCAAGACGAAAGCAGAATGGCATAACACAAACCTACCAATAAACCAACGTTACAGAAAGAACGCATTGACACTCGCTTTGATTGAATTTGACAACAGGGTAATTTTACTCAATACCCTTGACTTGCGTCAGTTTTTTTTCCATGATATACTCATTTTACTTGAGTAATCACAATAATGAAAAGGTTATTTCCGGCTTCACGGGTGAAACCGGAAGACAAAAAATCCCGTCACTGAAAAACCTATCAGCTTTCCCGAGCCTGACCCCAGGTCGGGGTGCCAATCTCCAACCTATACTGATGGACATGAACCTATGAAAATACTTGAAATGGAAAAAGCGTCCCTATCCTCGCTGCGCGCGATTGCGGAAGAGCTCAAAGTCCCCAACGCAAAAAGACTGAAAAAAGAAAACCTGATCATCAATATCCGCAGGGCGGAAGCCGAGCAAGAAGGGCTTGAAGTGCGCGGCGGCGTGCTTGAGATCACCCCGGAAGGTGTGGGTTTCTTACGCACCAATTATTCAATCGGTGCGGAAGATGTTTACGTCTCACAGGCGCAGCTGCGGCGGCATGAACTGCGCATGGGAGACCTGGTCATTGGCGTGGTGAGACCCCCGCGAGACGCTGAGCGGCATTATGGCTTGCTTAAGGTGGAGAGCGTTAACGGCCTCGCCCCGGATGAAATGCGCAACCGGAAGACCTTTGAAAGCCTTACTCCCATCTTTCCAGATAAGCGCTTTGACCTGGAAACCGATAAGAGCATTCTATCTTCGCGGCTCATCAACTTGATTGCCCCTATTGGACGTGGTCAGCGCGGAATGATTGTATCGCCCCCAAAGGCGGGAAAAACGACCATCCTTAAACAGCTGGCCAACTCTATAACCGCTAACAACCCCGAGATACACCTGATCATCGCCCTTATCGGTGAACGCCCTGAAGAGGTGACTGATATGGACCGCTCGGTGGACGCAGAAGTGGTGGCCTCAACTTTCGATGAACCGGTCAGCGCTCATGTGCGCACAGCTGAAATTACGCTGGAACGCGCCAAACGCCTGGTGGAAATTGGCCGCGACGTCGTTATCTTGATGGATTCACTTACCCGCCTGGCGCGCGCTTATAACCTGGTCGTCAATCCGTCGGGTCGTACACTCTCAGGTGGAATGGACCCCTCGGCGCTTTACCCACCAAAAAAATTCTTCGGTGCTGCGCGCAATATCGAAGAAGGAGGTTCCCTCACCATCATCGCTACCGCGCTGGTAGATACCGGCTCGCGATTGGATGATGTGGTTTACGAAGAGTTCAAAGGCACCGGCAACATGGAGCTGCATTTATCGCGCAGGCTGCAGGAACGGCGCGTCTTCCCGGCCATTGATATTGAACGCTCATCCACCCGCCGTGAAGACCTGCTGTTGGGACCAGATATTCTGCCGCGCGTGTGGTTGATGCGGCGTATGTACCTGCAGATGATCGCCACCCCGCCGCAGGGCGCGGGTATGGACCCGGCAGTGGCAACCGAAGCGATCTTACAGCGTATGGCGCGCACCAAAGACAATATGGAATTCCTGGAGAATTTAACGGAGGATTAATTGACAACGAAAAAAACAGCCCCCAAGGTGGCTGTAGAGCCGGAAGAACAGACGACGCCTGTAAAACCTGCTCAACCAGCGCCTTCCTGGACTGTCATTCTCTCATGGGTGGGAACTCTTTTCCTGGTGGCAATCTTGCTGGCAGTGCTGTTTAGGTTTAACCCTGCTGATAGAGAGAAAAAGAGCCATGAACCTTTGAACGTAGCCTCTGACGCGCAGGTGGAACTACCGGCTTTAACTTCGGCCCAGGCAGACTATTCTTTGGTGAGAGCCGCCAGCCTGGACACGACCATACCTGAAGGGGTGCGCCATTTCGCCATCAAGCACACCGTTGAAGAGGGTGATTCAATTTTCGCCATTGCCAAAAAATACAACCTAAAACCGGAATCAATTTTGTGGGCGAATTATGACCTGCTGCATGACGACCCTACGTATCTAAATCCCGGCTGGCAGTTGACCATCCCACCCACGGATGGCATCTACTATAAGTTGAAGGAGGGAGACACCCTAGAGAAATTGGCAGAGAAGTACTACGCGAATGTTGATGACATTATCAGCTGGCCATCTAACCATATGGATATTACCACCCCATCTGTCGCGGGGTTGGAATATGTGATGATTCCCGGCGGATATCGTGAAATCCAATCCTGGATCGTGCCCCTGGCATACACCTCTGGTTCAGGCGCAACGCGCGAGATCGCCGGGCCGGGCGGGTGCGGTTCAACCAATTATGTGCTTATCGGTTCAACTGCGTTCATATGGCCGGCTGCGCAATATGACCTTTCAGGGTTTGATTTCTCCAGTTACCACCTCGCGATTGATATTGCCGCTGGTGTAGGAGATGCGGTCTACGCGTCTGATAGTGGCACAGTGGTGTACGCTGGTTGGAATGACTCAGGTTATGGGAACCTGGTGGTGATCGATCACGGTAACGGCTACGAAACGCTTTACGCCCACCTTTCGCAGGTATATGTCTCTTGCGGTCAGGGAGTTTACAGAGGGGGTGTTATCGGCGCCGCGGGAAATACCGGTCGCTCCTTCGGTTCACACCTTCATTTTGAAGTGCGCTTGAATGGCGGTTTTGTCAATCCCTGGTCGGTGTTGGGTTATTAGATTATAAAAAAAAACAAGTGAGGCGGGAGGGATTTCCCTCCCGCTGGGCTTTTAAAGAAGGTTCAATGGGTCGAGATTCAGGTCTACCAGCAACCCGGGGTCCTTCCAATCAGGAAAAGTGTGTTGCTCAAGCACCACGCGCGGGTCAGGGCCGCGGATGATCACCTGCCAGCGGTAATAACCAGCGCGTTTCTGATAAAAGCAGGGCACTGGCCCGATGAGCGAGGTGTTTCGGTAGTTCTCTGTGTCAATCCAGTGTTTGAGCTGTTCGCCGGCGGTCTGCGCGCTGTGTTGGGCTTTGGCTGCGTCTGTGTGCCTGAATTCAAATTTTAAAAGGCGGGAAAATGGCGGATACCCGGTGCGCTCTCGGTAGGCCAACTCGGTTCTGTAGAACCCCTCCGCGTCATAAGCCGCGGCAGCCTGGATGGCGTAATGCCCGGGTTGGAAGGTTTGAAAAATGACTTTGCCGCCGCGAGCGCTGCGCCCCGCCCTGCCTGCTACCTGGGTGAGCAACTGATAGGTGCGTTCTGCCGCGCGAAAATCAGGAAGATTGAGGCTGATATCTGCCAGAACCACCCCTACCAGGGTCACCAGCGGCAGGTCAAGCCCCTTGGCGAGCATTTGTGTACCGATAAGCACATCGGCCCGGTGCTGGATAAAATGGTCCAGAATGAGATCGTGGGCTCCCCGGTAACGGGCAGTGTCGGCGTCCCAGCGCAGCAGGCGCGCGGATGGGAATTGGCCCTGTAAATACTTCTCCAGGCTCTCTGTTCCCATCCCAAATTGGCGGATGTTCATCCCGCCACAGGAAGGGCATTGCGAAGGCAGCGCGCGGCGGTAATTGCAGGTATGGCAAATCAACTGGTTTTCATCAGCGTGCCAGGTAAGCTGAGTTTCACAACGCGGACAGCGTAATACAAAACCGCAATCACGGCAAAAAACATACGAGGCGCTGCCGCGGCGGTTGAGGAAAAGGATCGCCTGTTCATTACGCTGCAGCACTTCCTCCAGTGCGGTGTGTAACGATTGGCTGATGGCTGAGCGATTGCCAGCGCTTAATTCCTTCCGCATATCCACCACTTCAACCTGCGGCAGATCGGTAAAGTTCGGCTGGGTGGATGGTGGTTGTTGACCGTCCGGCGAGGTATGTGCCAAAATTCGCTGGGGAAGGTGGTGTATGGGCCAGTGGTTCTCTGTAAACCGGTAAAGCGTTTCCACATCTGGCGTGGCGCTGCCCAGTAACAGACAGGCGCCGTTGATTTGACTGAGCGAAAGCGCGCATTGCACGGTGTGATAATGCGGTTGCGTGTCTTCCTGGCGGTAAGAGGGATCGTGCGCTTCATCGATGACGATCAACCCGGGGTCGGAGAGCGGGGAAAAGAGCGCGCTGCGCGGACCGATGACAATGGGCAGCAAGCCAGCGCGGATACGACGCCAGGTATCGTAGCGCTCGCCAGGCGAAAGCTTGGAATGGATCAGACCAACCTTCCCAGGGAAGCGCGCGAAAAAGCGCTTCACCGTTTGCGGGGTGAGCGAAATCTCCGGGACGAGGATGAAAACCCCTCGCCCTTTTTCCACCACAGCGGCAGCAGCCCGCAGGTAAAGCTCGGTCTTTCCTGATCCGGTGACGCCAAGCAGCAGGTTGGGTACGGGCGTGGATGGGTTCACCAGCTGATGATGAATCTCCTCCCAAACCTTTTGTTGATGATTGGTGAGCACAGGTGGATGGATGAGCACGGGTTGTAGTTTTTCCAGCGGGTCGCGCCAGATTTCCGTCTCACCGAGAATGATAAGCCCCATCTCGGCAAGGCGGTTAAGGTCCGCGGAGGAAGCTCCGCTCTCCGCATAAACCCACGAAATATTTACCGGGATTGCCTGCCGCTCGAGGAACTCAAGCGCGGCAACACGGCGCTGGGCTGCTTGTGAGCTTGCCCGACCGACAAGAATACCAGGATCATCGCGCCATCCTCGCGGGGCGCTGAACAGCGCGGTGCGCACGACCTTTGGGCGGACAGACGGCGAGGGCAGAACGGATTGAGTGACTACCAGCTGCGCCTTAACCAATGCTGACAGGCTCTCACGCCAATTCACCCGGGGCAGCGCCGTGTCTACCTGGCGCCCGCGCAAGGGGCCGCGCTTTTCCAGCAGATCAAGCAGGCGCTGCTGCACAGATGAGAGTGCGGTTGTTCGCGCTTGTTTGCTGCGCGTTACCAGAGTGTCAGCGTGCTGGCTCAGCCCGGGCGGCACCATCAGGTCAAGGCATTGCGGCAGGGTGGCCAGGTTATCACGCGCCATCTGTTCAGCCAGGCGCATTTGCCAGGAAGTCAGTACTGGTGTATCGTCAACAACAGTCGCGATGGGACGGGTTTGATCAACAGCCGGGGTTTCAAGCAGAGAGATCACAACCCCCTGCGCGGTTTGCCTGCCAAATGGCACGGTGACCAAGCTGCCCGGTTGAATATGGGGCGCGTACTCATCAGGCACCTGGTAATCAAACAGACCGGTTAATGGAGCGATGTTGACAGAAACACGGGCGTAATTGGACATTGAAAAACTTAGCGGGTGACCGCGAGTGCGCCATAACCGACCACGCGGCTGGCATCGCCTGAGGAATCAGCAGAGGTACTGTGGTGCAGCAGCGTAACCCTGGTAGCGCCGAGCTCTTTTTCCGTCCACAACATCAAAGCCACCGCACCTGCGCCGCAGGCAAACCCTTCGCCGCAGCGCTCCGCTCTCAGCACACCCTCAGGTGAAAAAGCGCTGATTTGTTGCAGCATGCTGGTGTCCAGTTGAATTGCTTCACTCTGAGTATAGAAATGTGAAAGGTCGGTACTGGCTACCAGCAGCGCATTCTGTTCTTTGAGTGCAGGAGCGATTGCCGCCGCCGCAGCCGTTAAAAGAGCCGGGTCCTGACTGCGCACCATGATTGGTACCAGGCTAAAGGGTGCGCTTAACGCCACCTGCAGGAAGGGAAGCTGGATTTCAAGCGAATGCTCACGGTCATTGGCGATGGGCTGCAGGATTTCGCCCGTTGCTTTGGCGATGTTCGCAGAACACTGTTCTACCAGATGCTGGTTAATGGGCACCTCGCCAAGGGGGGTGGCATAGGCAAGGTGAGAGCTGGTGAGCAGCTGGCTGGGCAGGTAATCATGCAGGGGTGAGAAAACAACACAAACATCAAACGCGCGCCCTTTGACACAACGGTAGGCATGCCCTGCGGTTGCGCCGGAATAAAAATACCCGGCGTGAGGAGCGATAAGACCTGTGACTTCACCCGGCAGCGCTGGCGGTGTTGCTGCGTCAATGTACGCTTTGATCTCATTACGCAGTATATGCGGGTTGTCTGAGTACCAGGCACCGGCGATTGGTGAACGGCGGATGGGGGGATGGGGGTTCATACACACCTCGCTGTCTATATTATACAATCGCGCGCCATAAAAAAACCGGTCACGTATTGGTGACCGGGAAGGGAGGTGAGTACCATTATTGGTCATCGCGTTCGCGCAAAGGTGGGAAGAGCAGTACCTCGCGGATATTTTTCTGATCGGTCAACAGCATCACCAGGCGGTCGATACCCATGCCGAACCCGCCCTGGGGCGGCATGCCATAAGACATGGCCTTAAGGTAATCTTCATCCATGGGGTGCTGTTCTTCATCGCCCGCTTTGTAGTCACGACCCATTTCGAGAAAACGCTTTTCTTGCTCCAGTGGGTCGTTTAGTTCTGTAAATGCGTTGCACAATTCCATTCCGCACACAAAACCCTCAAAACGTTCCACGGTCGATGGGTCACCCGGCAGGTTCTTGGCCAATGGTGAAATATCTCGTGGATAATCAACCATAAAGGTCGGCTGCACCAGGGTGGGCTCGACAAATTCTTCCAGCAGCTGCGCGATAAGCTTGCCCCGAGCTTCCCCGGGTTTGACCTTCATACCGAGTGAGACCATCATTTCTTCGAGTGCTTCGGCGGTGGGGTAAAGTGAGATATCAATATTGGCTTTTTCTATCAAACTTTGGCGAAGGTTCACCCGCTGCCAGGGCGGGTTGAAATCCAGTTCTACGCCGTCGTAAGTCAATTTGCGGGTGCCAAAAACCGAATCGCAAACATAGGCGATCATCTCCTCAGTCATTTCCATTACCTTGAGGTAGTCTGCGTAGGCCCAATAGAACTCCAGTTGGGTAAATTCCGGGTTATGCTTATAAGACACTCCTTCATTGCGGAAGTCGCGGCCAATTTCATACACCCGGTCAAAACCTCCCACGGTAAGGCGCTTGAGGTAAAGTTCAAAAGAGATGCGCAGGTAAAGATCCTGCTTTAACTGGTTATGGTGGGTAACGAATGGCTTGGCTGCTGCTCCGCCATAGATAGGCTGTAAGATGGGAGTTTCAACCTCCAGAAAACCACGGCTGTCGAGAAACTGACGCAGCGCGCGTACCACGGCTGCGCGCGTGCGAAAGATCTGGCGAACCTCCTGGTTCACAGCCAGGTCCGCGTAGCGCTGACGGTAGCGGGTTTCGGGATCTGAAAGGGTGGCGTGGCGCACCACCTGCCCATCCACCACTTCATCTTTAGCCGCGGGCAGGGGAGTGATGGCTTTCGCCAGCATTTTAAAGTTGCGCACCAGCAGGCTTACCTCTCCTGTACGCGTACGCACCAGGTCTCCGCCGGCTTGAATGAAATCACCCAGGTCAAAGTGGTCCTTAAACCGCTGCATTTCTGCTTCCCCCAGTTCGTTTACCCGGAAGAAAAGTTGAATGCGACCGCTGCCATCTTCAATGTGGGCGAAGGCCAGCTTACCCATCAGGCGCACCGCGCGCAACCTGCCGCCCAGCACGGCGGTCAGCGTTTCAGGGTTTCCAGCCTTTTCGGCATTTTCAAAGGCTTTGATCGCGTCTGCTGTTGTGCTGGTTACCTCGGTGCGCGTTGGATAGGGCTCGAAACCGCTATCGCGCATTTGCTGGATTTTTTCACACCGAATTCTTTCAAGCTCGTTCAGTTCCATGGTTTGTTCCTTTTCAAATCAAGAAGCCCGCCCTTGTTTGCGGGGCAGGCCTCGGTTTCCTCAGAGAACGAATCGCTCTGGTGTTGCTGCGGCGTAGCACCCGGTTGATTATAGGTCCACCTTGAGCACTTTGACCGTGTAAGCACCGGCGGGGGCTTCAATTTGGACCTTATCTCCCACGCGTTTACCCAACAGCGCTTTCCCCATTGGAGATTCGTTTGAAATTTTTCCGAGGGTCGGGTCAGCTTCTGCCGCGCCCACGATAACGTACTCTTCTTTTTGTGTCGCGCCAATCTCCTGGATGGTCACACGGTTGCCGACCTGAACGGTTTCTTTATCAATCTCCGCCTCATCCACAACACGAGCGGTGGCGAGAAGAATTTCTAATTCCTTGATCGAGCCCTCAACAAAAGCCTGTTCGTTTTTGGCCGCTTCAAGTTCGGCGTTATCCAGTAACTCTCCGCCTTCAATGGCTTCGTGCAATCTTTGAGCAATCTGTTCGCGCCTGGTTGTGCGCAGGTACTCAAGTTCATCCTGTAGTTTTTGATATCCTTCGGTCGTCAGGACTGGTGTTGGCATATCCATTTCCTTCCCATATTGGTTCGTGATAGGGGAATTCCCTAAGAAGATGAAAAAAATTTAGATAGAAAAAAACCACTCCGGTGGGAGCGATTTAATATTGAGAGAAAAATGTCTCTTTCCTCTCTGAAGTAGCCATACTATAACATAAAAAAAGAACCTTTGCAAGCATTAATTCAGTTCAAAAAAGTTGTCTGGACATGTTCTTCTTATGGGATTCTTATAAAAACCTTCTACAGTAATCATGCTGGACACTTGGGTTTACGATAGAAACCTATGAAATGAGAAACATAGTCGTGTATAATGAATTTAGGAAAATGAAAGGATAGTATGAACCTGCTGCTTGATCCAAATGTGGCTTATGTCATCCTGGTGATCGGATTCGTTTTAGGCGTGCTGGCGTTGTTTACACCCGGCACCGGTATTTTAGAGGTCGGTGTGCTTTTTGCCATCGTCCTGGCCGGGTACGCGGTCATCAAACTGCCCATCAACCTGTGGGCGCTCATCCTGCTGATGGTGGGAGTGGTCCCCTTCCTCATCGCCGTGCGCAAGTACAAGCACTGGTTGTACTTAATCCCCGCTATCGCTTCTATCGTTGTCGGTTCAATATTCCTGTTTAAATTGGAATCCGGCGCTCCGGCGATCGACCCATTCCTGGCGGTGTTTATGAGTGTAGTCGCCATTGTGCTGCTCTGGTTTGTGGCGCGCAAGGGCATTGAAGCCATGAAACTGCGCCCCTCGCAAGACTTGGGCGCGCTCATCGGGCAGATAGGCGTTGCGCGCAGTGACATTCGCACCAGCGGCTCCATTTATGTAGGCGGAGAGGAATGGACCGCGCGCAGTGATAAACCGATCCGCGAAGGACAATATGCCAGAGTCATTGGTCGCGATGGATTGGTGTTGGTAGTTGAACCGGCTAAAGAAGAAAAGTAATACATTTTCGTTTTATCTAAACTGAAGGAGGAGCTATGTTCGGAGAAGCGAGTATTCTGATTTACTGTTTGATCGGGGCGGTGCTCATTCTGTTGGTGGTCTTTTTAGCCGCGGCCATCAAGATCGTTCCTGAATATCGCAGGATCGTGGTCTTCAGGCTGGGGCGCTGTATTGGCGCGAAAGGGCCCGGGTTGATCTTGCTTATTCCCTTTGTTGATCGCCCGGTAACCGTAGACCTGCGCGAGCAGGTAAGAGAGATACCGGCGCAGCAATCCATCACGCAGGATAACGCCCCGTTGTCCATTGATTTTCTTTGGTATTACAAAGTGTTTGACCCCGTGCAATCTGTGCTCCAGGTGCAGAATTTTGAACTGGCGGCACAAGGTATTGCCACCACCACGCTGCGTTCCGTCATTGGCGGTATCCTGTTGGATGGTGTGCTGTCTGAACGTGAAAAGATCAACACCGCCCTGCGCGCCCGCCTGGACGAGGTGACCGAGCGTTGGGGGGTGAAAGTGACCAACGTGGAAATCCGTGAGATCGTGCCGCCGCGTGACGTGCAGGATTCGATGAACCGCCAGTTGACTGCTGAACGAAACCGCCGCGCTGTGGTCACCGAATCAACGGGTAGCCGCGAAGCTGCGATCAACGTGGCGCAGGGTGAAAAACAGGCCAATATCTTGCGCGCTGAAGGTGAAAAACAGGCGACGATTCTCAAATCAGAAGGCGAACGCAAGGCCCAGGTGCTGAAGGCGGAAGGGTACCAGCAGGCGCTGGAAGCGATTTACGCCGCTGCGCGAAATATTGACCAGAAGACCATGACGCTGCAGTACTTTGAAACCCTCAAGACCATGGCGAGCGGGCCTTCCACCAAGTATATCTTCCCAATGGAATTTACCAGCCTGTTGAGCGACTTCGTCAAGAAGAACACCGAGAAGTAAGGACGGATGATTATGAGTAAGTTGTGGGTTGGGAGAGTTTTTCCCAACCCACATTTCTTACGCTGCGATGACTGAAAGACCATTGTTCTATGAACTACTACCCGCAACGCTGGGAGACCTTTCCCAGTTAAACGCGCTGGAAAAAGCCTGCTTTCCACTGGACGCCTGGCCGCTGATTGAGCAAATTGCTGCGCTCACCTTTCCAGCCACGATACGCATCAAAGCGGAGCACAAGGGAAGGTTGATCGGGTTCGTCGGTGGTGATATCCGGCGTGCGCATCAAACAGGGTGGATCACCACGCTGGCGGTGCTGCCGGAATACCGGCGGCTGGGTATCGGAGAAGCCTTGCTGCGCGCCGGCGAGCAGGCGCTTAGAATGCCGCTGGTGAAACTTTCTGTGCGCCGCACGAACCTGGAAGCTCAATTGCTTTATTTGAAAAACGGTTATCACAAAGTGGAAACATGGCGAAGGTATTACGAAGGCGGCGAAGACGCCATAGTGATGGAAAAAGATATGCCCGCGTTCAAACTGTAGGGCAATTGTCAGGCAATCGTAGTTGACAAAGAACGTGAATGGGTCTAACATAAAGTAAGTGGAGAACTGATCACCATGCGAGTATTGGGTTACCATAATGGAGAAAACAACTGAAGGCACGCCTGTTCAAGCGTGCCTTTTTGCTACCATATTGATGAAAAGGAGCTAATAGAAATGGATTACAGTCTGATTGGCAAGATCGAAAAAGCAAAACGCTACGCGCAGGAACGCGAACGGTTTGAATTCCATTCTTTCAAGGTGGTGGTCAAGGGTGACAATAATGCCCATGTTGTGGATTACGAGAATGGCGCCTGGAAATGCGATTGTGAATACTTTATGTCGCGCGGGCGCTGTGTGCATACGATGGCGCTTGAAAGTATCCTCGAAGGGATGACACTTCCGGAACCGGTGAACGCCCAATAACCTGGTGGAATACAATCAAGACCCTGGTGTCTTATTGCCAGGGTCTTTTTAATTGTCAGAGAGGGCTGCGGTCTTCGCGTCCTGGAAGCCGTTCTCTGGCGGAGAGGGCCGCGGAGCGTCCTGTAAGGATGAGGATTCGAACCCAGATTGACTTAGCGATGAGTTATTAAGAGCGGAGAGGGCCGCGGAGCGTCCTGTAAGGATGAGGATTCGAACCCAGATTGACTTAGCGATGAGTT
>JAAZNW010000075.1 GCA_012798065.1 Chloroflexota bacterium | reverse complement strand
GCCCAGGGTATCCTCCTTACCGCTGCTTCCTCTCGGACCTGACGGGGTTCGCAGGGCTCTGCCGCGCCGGTCCCATCCGGAGCGCGGGGTTAAGGATACCCTATCCAGCGCCCTGCGTCAACGGATTATCAATCCAATCCTTAAGAGTTGATCTCCTTTGCGTTCAATAAGCGATGCGGGAGGTTTGCGAAAATGAAGGCAGGAAAAAGTTAGGTTCTGCTATAATTCTATCAAAGTTGCTCTTGGGTAGTCAGGCGGAGATACCTGCTGCCAGCAAACACCAATTGAAATAGAATAATCACAAGGAGGAGAGCATGACAAATAACTTCAGAAAAAAGAGCATTTTAATCGTGGTTCTGGCGGTCTTTCTAATGGCCTGCAGCCTGACCGGGCTGTTGCCAGGGCGAGACAAGGACACGGCGTCTTCAGGCGAATATCGCTCTGAAGTCGGCGGGTACTCATTCAAGCCCATTGAAGGCTACGAACTGATCGAGTTTTATGGCATCACCCAGATGATGGCCCCAGGTGGGAACGATGAAACAGGACCGATGATCGCCATGATGGGGGCAAAACAAGAAGAAAAATTGGATAACCAGAAGCTTCTGGGGAACATGAAAGAATCTTTACCAGACGCAAAATTTTCAAAGCCAAAAAAGGTGAAAGTGGATGGCAAGGCTGGCCTGGATATTAAGCTTGAAGATTACGAAGATGAAGATGTTATGGGGCGCTTGGTGATTGTGATGGTTGAACCGACGCAACATTTTGTCCTGCTTGGGGTTGCGCCAAAGGCAGAATGGAAAGCGCTCAACAAAAATTATGAAAAGGTGCTAAAGTCAATTAAATTCTTTGAACCTAAGGAAATGAGTTTTGACGAAGACATCTACGATGATGGGTATATCGTCTCGCCAGATGACTTTGACTTTGAACCCGGTCAGTTCTCCACCTATGATGAGGATGGCCAACTGCATCAGTGGGCGGTGAGCGCGGTAGCCAGTTCACAGTACGGTGATGAAGGCTGGTCTGCTAAACAGGCTGTGGGTGAGCCCGATGTAGAAGATTGCCAGGATGATATTTTTGCCTGGGCTTCTTCGTCTTCCAACACGGTCGAGTGGATTGAACTGACATATGAAACCCCCGTCATTCCGTTCGAGGTAACCGTGGTGCAAAGTTATAACCCTTCGCAGGTCGTGGATATCACCGTGATTGCCGAGGACGGTACCGAATTCTCTGTTTACGAAGGTTCCCCTGAAACAACGCAGTATTGCCCGGCATACCTGACCGTCTCCATTGAAACAACCACCGAAATTTATGTGAACAAGGTGCGAGTCACCATTGACCAATCAGAATTGGGACTGGGATGGAATGAAATTGACGCGGTAGAACTGGTGGGCATGCCGCGGCTAGGATCTTATGGACCTACGGATCCGACCCCATTTTTTGCAGGTGGAATGGACTTTGCAGGCGATGTACCAGAAGGGAAGGGCTTTTTAACCACCGGACCATACCGTAAATATCTCTCCGTCCCGATCAACGAAGTCGTAGCGCTTGAGCCCATTATCGGCCCGCTTAAGAGTTCTTCCGGGGGGCTCAAACCGCGCGCGGATCACAAAGATACCTATGTCTTTGATATCGGTGGCGACATGAAGGCTTACGTCTCCATCACCACCTCAGGCCTGGTTTATAAGAAAACTATTGGGCCGGTCAATCAGGTAGATATGGGCGTGGAGTTCGACAGCGACACTTATGACCAGTTGGCTCAACTGCAAAAAGACATGAATTATCAGTTGCCTTACACACTGGTGGCGCAGATCCTTGGCTCACCGGGATTGATCATCTGGGATCAGATTCAGGATGATGGTTCAAGGCGAACTGAATATTACTGGTTCAACAGCAAGGGAGACGCCATGTGGGTAGCCGCCTACAACGGCCTGATTACCGGTTATGCGGGCATCAGCTTCATGCCGAAAAACTAAGCCTGGCTTCTTTAACAAACGAACTCCCGTGTCCAATTGGACACGGGAGTTTGATTATCAATAGAACTCATCCTGAAGACGAGCCTAATTGCAAATGGAGCAAGCCGGAGTTTTCCGCTCCTAACGGGATTGGGCGAACATATCCGTACAGCCTTAGAGGGAGAAATTCGTTATATAGATAGAACCAACCCTCAAGCAAGCGAATCCTTTCAGATCAGTGCTGGGTATCTTGAACTGAAAGCGCAGGTTCGTTCACTGGTTCACCTCAATCCGTATTTTCATTTAGGCATACATTTAAGAGATAAGGAAATATTATCGGAACAGGGCGAGGTCATACCGGTTCACCCCTCAGCTCTGCTTGACATCACCCCTGCACCGGTATAAAATACGCTCAATTCAATACGCTTCTTCGGGGCAGGGTGAGAGGTTCGCGCCTCAATTCCCGATCGGTGGTGATAACCCACGAGCGCATTACACGCGCAGGATCCGGTGAAATTCCGGGGTCGACGGTACAGTCCGGATGAAAGAAGAGCAGCCAGAACAGGCAGAATACCCGCCTGTCAGCCAGCCCCGAAAACCAACGCGTTTCGAGGCTTTTTTTGCGCACGAATGATGACTTGAAAACCCCAATGGGTGATACGCTCGGCGGCAGCCAACCGGCGCTGGAATTCCTGGCGCGTCATAACGGTTGGCTGGCAGGAATATCGCTGCTGGTAGCACTGGGAGTATGGGCGCTCATTATTGACTGGGGCAAGCCGCCGGTTTTTTTACTCCCCCCGCCAGGCGCGGTATGGAACAAGTTTCTGCAGGTGGCGGGTGATGGCACGCTGCTCTTTCACGCGGGGGTAACGCTCTCCGAAGTGCTGTTGGGTCTGCTGGCGGGCAGCCTGGTGGCGATGGCGTTGGGTTATCTACTGGCGAAATCCCGCCTGCTGGAAAAGATCATTTCTCCCTACCTGGTGGCCAGCCAGGCCATCCCCACTGTGGCTATTGCGCCGCTACTTATCATCTGGTTTGGGCAGGGCATTTTTTCAAAGGTGCTTATTTGCGCGCTCACCTTGTTCTTCCCGGTGCTGGTGAACACGATCATCGGCTTCAGGGCAGTACCTGCCAACCTGTACGATCTAATGCGTTCAATGCGCGCCACACACGCGCAAACGTTGCGCTACCTGGAACTGCCAGCGGCGCTGCCGGTGCTCTTTGGCGGCCTGCGCATTGGGGCGGCACTTTCGGTGATTGGCGCGGTGGTGGGAGAATTCGTCGGCGCTGACCGTGGGTTGGGTTTTCTCATCAACGTGGGACGAGGGCAGTTTGATACCGCGCTGGTGTTCGTTTCTCTGTTCACACTGATTTTGATGGCGATGAGCCTGTACGGGTTGGCGATGCTCGCCGAAAGGCGCGCCACGCGTTGGCGGGTGGCTGATAGGGGTTAAAATCTCGTTCGCGAGGGAACACATGAAAAAGACATCACAAACATTTTTTCTTCTCCTCTTCATCGGAGTCATTCTCATCGCGTTGTTCGCGGTCACACGCATCATCGCGCCCGCGGTGGAACCAACCAGCACCTCCGCGCCACTGCGGAAGGTGCGCCTGCCGGTGGGATACATCCCCAATGTGCAGTTCGCGCCTATCTACGTGGCAATTGAGAAGGGCTACTTTCGGGATGCCGGCCTGGATGTTGCCATTGATTACAGCATGGAGAATGACAATACCGTGCTTACCGCCACCGGTGACCTGCAGTTCGCGGTAGTCTCAGGTGAGCAGGTTCTGCTGGCGCGCGCGCAACAGATGCCAGTGGTGTACGTGATGGCCTGGTACCAGCAATACCCGGTAGGCATCGCGGCGAAAAAATCCGCCAAGATCAACACAGTGGAAGACCTGCGCGGGCGCAAGATTGGCCTGCCCGGGCTCTACGGCGCTTCGTACATCGGCGCCATCGCCCTGCTGGACTCCGCGGGGTTGAAAGAGGCGGATGTGAAACTGGATTCCATTGGCTTCACACAGGTCGAATCGCTGATCGCTGACCGAGACGAGGCGGTGGTGATTTATGTGGCCAACGAGCCGGTGCAGTTAGAGCGCCTGGGTGAAGAGATCACATTACTGCGGGTCGCGGACGCGGTTGACCTGGTGGCGAATGGCATTATCACCAATGAGATGACATTGCAAAAAGACCCTGAACTGGTTCGTTCGATGGTAACGGGAATGATAAAAGGCATTCAATACACGATCGACCATCCCGAAGAGGCGTTTGAGATCAGCAAAAAATACGTGGAGAATTTAGCCTCGGCGGACCAGGAAATGCAAATGCAGGTGCTTCTCAACTCCATTGCTTTATGGCGAGACGATCGCCTGGGTTACTCGCAGCCGCAAGCCTGGGAAAATATGCAGCGCATCTTGCTGAAAATGGGGCTGCTGAAAGATGAGCTTGACCTGAGCAAGGTTTACGACAACCAGTTCATCCCATAGAAGATAAGAATGAGCAACGGTTTCCTCGAAGTCAGGCAGCTGGGCATGACCTTCCGCGGCGCGGAAGGCGGGCTTGAGGCGCTGCGCGAGATTAGTTTTGATCTTGGTAGTGAAGAGTTCCTGTGCGTGCTGGGTCCTTCGGGGAGCGGCAAGAGCACGCTGCTGCGGCTCATCGCCGGGCTGCTCAAGCCAACATCCGGCTGGATACGCTTTGGTGGCGCGGATGGCGCGCCGCGGGTGGGGTTGGTTTTTCAGCACGCCAACCTTATGCCCTGGCGCACGGTGCGGCAGAATATCGCACTGCCATTGGAACTACTGGGGATGGCAGAAGAGGAGAGCGCCAGCAGGGTAGCGGAGATGATGCGCCTGGTGGGGTTGGAAGAGTTCGGCAGCAACTGGCCTTCCGAGCTTTCGGGCGGCATGGCACAGCGCGTGGCGCTGGCTCGCGCCTTTATCCAGGAGCCTGACTTGTTGTTATTGGATGAACCTTTCGGCGCGCTGGACGCGCTGACGCGCGAACGCATGGGCAGCGAATTACTGCGCATCTGGCAAGGGCAGCGTGTGCCGGTGGTGATGGTGACGCATTCAATTTCAGAAGCGCTGCTGCTCTCTGACCGTGTGCTGCTCTTCACGCCGCGCCCCGCCGAGATCTCCAAAGACATCGAGGTCACCTTTCCGCGACCGCGAAAAGAAGAACTGCGTTATTCCGCTGATTTTCAGCGTCTGGAGCGCAGCCTGCGGGGAAGCCTTCAATATATCAGTTGATTTGAGGGATTTTTAACAGGGTGTTGTCCAGCAGCAAACGCAAGTTGGCGTTGGCTTCCAGGTTTTCCAGTGATGTGATCAAGGTGTTCACCATCTCCAACGGGCGCCTGGTGGGCAGACCGCCGGCAATACGCTCGATTTCCGCCAGCTGATCCTGATTAACGATTTTTTCACTGCTGCCGCTGGCGGTGAGCAGCAGGTCGCGGGCGAACGAAAGCCAAACCTGCAGCATCAGGCGCAACTGGTCGCGGTTGCGGGCCAACGCTTCACAGGCGCTGAATCGCTCATAGCGGTTCGCTGGCAGCAGGCGTAACAGTTCCTGCACCCAGGCGGCGCGTTTCTCCAGCAGGTGCTGATCTTGCGCCATCTGCAGTGCCATGCCGGGGCGCCCGCTGGATAGGTGGGCAAGCAGGCGGGCTTGCTGCGGCGCCAACTGCCAGCGGTTGAGGAGCGCGTCTTCAAGAGCTTCAACAGCCAGGGGGCGCAGCCGGAGAACTTCACAACGGGAGACGATGGTAGGCAGCAGCGAATCAGCAGCATCGGCGGTGAGCAACAGGATAACCTTCTCAGGGGCTTCTTCGAGTGTCTTTAAAAGCGCGTTCTGCGCGCTGGCATTCGCCAGCTGGAAGTTTAACAATAGCGCCACACGGTATCTGGCTTCGTAAGGGGTCAGTGAAAGGGCGCGCTGCAGCTCGCGCACCTGTGCCACTTTGATGCTTCCCCCCTCGCTTTCAGGTGCCACGACGCTTAAGTCGGGCAACTGCATACGTTGAGTGTGCCTGCATATACGGCAATTCTCGCAGTAATCGCCGGGTTGCTGTGGTTGGGTGCAGTTGAGGGCGCTGGCAAAAGCCAGGGCCAGGCTGCGACGCCCCACACCGGGAGCGCCGGTGAAGAGGTAAGCGTGGCGCGCTTCATTATTCGCGATGTGTGTTCGCAGCAGATTTTCAGCCCAGGTATGGCCCAGCAGGTTCCAGCTCATAGGAGGATTGTAGCCTAAAGGAACGCCACTGGCAACCGTAAGGGCGGTTTACTCTATCACGCGGTCGTTGCTGGAGAAATCCGGGTCAGGGAAGGGTACCCAGGCAAGTACGGTGGTGCCGCCGCCAGGTTCTGAGGAGATGTCTACCTCACCTCCCGCGTTGATGGCGCGTGTTTCCATGTTCGAAAGTCCGTGCCCGATGGAGAGTTTGGTTTTATTCTGCTCAAAACCAAGCCCGTCATCGTGAACCTCCAACAACACCCGTTCGGAGGTGGTCCACACACTCACGTATGCGCGTTTGGCTTTGGCGTGTTTGGCGATATTGGCCAGAGCCTCCTGGCAGATGTGAAAGAGGGCCAGCGCCTGGGCCTCAGGCAGGGTGGCGACCCCGTCTTTGGGACCGTTGAGCGTGACATCCACCAGTGTGTTGGCGCGGAATTCTTGCACCAGCCGGTTGATGCCCTCCATCAGGTTTTCGTTCTTAAGCTGGCGCGGGCGCAGGTCGAGGATGTATGCGCGGATATCACGGATGGTGCTGTTAAGATCGTTGACCGCCTGTTGGATACGGCTGGTGGCTGTATCCGGGTTGTCTTTCATTAACAGCCGGGCGTGCTCAAGCGTGAGCCCCACGGCGTAGATTGACTGTATGATGCCGTCATGCAGGTCCATACCGATGCGGTCGCGTTCTTCAAGGATAGCGAGGCGGCGCCCGGTGATGTTCAGGCGGATGTTTTCGATGGCGGTTGCCATCCAGGCGGCGATGGCCTGGGCGAATTGCACATCAGGCTCGTTCAGCGGCTGCGGGTGACAGGTCGCCACGCACAAAACCCCAACAACGCCGCGCCGCCCCTTCATGGGAATAACCGCCATCTGGTGCAACCCGCGCGCCTTGGTGAGAGGGTTGAGGTCGGCGTATTCGTGTTCAGTGAGGTTGAGAACGATGGGCACATCGCCCTTGGCTGCCCGCCCTACTGTACTCTCGCCAATAGAGAATTGCGCGCGCTTCCACAGGCTATCCACCGCTTCACCATGATGGATGAGCAGGTTGAGGCGCCTGCTATCCTCGTTCTTAATGAAAATCTCACCCACTTCCAAGCGCAGGTAATCCATCAACTGCATCATCCCCTGTTCGAGGATTTCGTTCACTTCTGTGCTGGTGGAAAGGGTGCTGGCAAGCTGGTTGAGCAGAGAAAGGTTTTCGTTCTGCCGGGTCAACGCACGGTCGCGCATGGCGTAATCACGGAACAGGCGCGCGTTGACGATGGCGACCCCGGCGTAGGCGGCCAGCAGTTCCATCAAGCGCTGGTCTTCTTCTGAGAACTCTCCCGTAATCACTTTATCGGTCATATAGATCTGACCGATCTGGCGCTGCCCCTGGAAGATGGGCACGCCGAGAAACGAAGACATCTTGGGATGCTCAGGCGGGAAGCCGCTGTGGCGTTGATCTTTACTGATAGCGGGGATGCGCATGGCGCTGCGCGTGTTCATCATCGCCCTGATCAAGCCAAACCCCTGCGGCGGATGAGGGATTTTCTCAATCTGGGTGCGCAGCATCCCCGCGGGAACAAAACGCTCGATCTCGCCATGTTCATCGAGGGTGGCAACCGCGGCGTAACCTGCGCCGGAACGTTCCAGGGCGATGCTGGCAATTTTTTCCAGCACCTCATCATATGAAAGGTTGCCTACCAGTTCGGCGGCATCCCGGTGAAGTTTTAACAACCGGGTCTCAAATGGGTCCTGTCTTTGCGCGTATATCAGCATTTGTTGTCCTGTGGGCTCAATTGTAAACCAGGCGCAGGATATATGTCAATTTTTGTCCAAATTTGAGTTTATCCAAATTTGTCTCAAACAGCTTCTGGGTAAGGCAAAAAACAGATATAATGACCTCAGGTGAAATATGGACAGTATTTTTCGACGCAAGACTGAAGAAGAGCAAATGAAAGCGGCGGGACGTATGCCGCCCGGGCAATTTCTCACCCAGAAGTTCCCGGTATTACATTACGGCGCGGTGCCGGGTTTTGACCCGGTAAACTGGGACTTCTGCGTGTGGGGCGAGGTGGAGCAAACGCTGCGCCTGACCTGGGCGGAATTTTCACAACTGCCGCGAACCACGTTAATCATGGATATTCACTGCGTGACGCGCTGGAGTAAGTTTGATACGCTCTGGGAAGGAGTATCCATTCGCACGCTGATTGAAAACAGACTGATTCGGTTAAAGCCGCAGGCGCGCTTTGTTATTCAACACGCTGAATACGGCTTCAGCGCCAATCTTCCTATAGAAATAGCGCTGGCAGATAACTTCCTCCTTGCCACGCATTATGATGGCGCCCCTCTCACCCCTGACCATGGCTACCCGCTGCGCGGTGTGGTGGGCGCTATTCCGCAGCGCCCAGACCTGAAAACACCCTACTTTTGGAAAGGCGCCAAATGGCTGCGCGGGCTGGAGTTTTCAGCGGTGGATAGGTTGGGTTTCTGGGAAGAAGCCGGTTACCATAACGAGGCGGATATCTGGAAAGAGCAGCGCATAGCTGAATAGACCCCGCTGACAACCGGGCAGGGGGCAAAGGCGGTTTACAAGGTGATGCTGACTATTTGCGGAGGATATACCGCGCGTAAAGGCCCACGCCTACTCCGGCCAGCAGGATCAACCCGCCAATAACCGCAAGCAGAACAGACCCGCCCGCATCTCCGTTTCCCCGCGGGCTTTCCGCCAGGCCGTTGACCTGCGCGCTGAAATTAACGGTGGAGGTGTCGCCGGCTTTCAGCAGCACGGTCACATTCTGACTGGAGGTGGGATTATAGCCATCAGGGATGGCGATACTGATAGAGTACTCGCCCTCAGGGATATCGTTGAAACACAGGGCTTCTCCCGTGCTTAAAGTTGTGCCTACATTGGAGTATTCACCCCCGAGGTGAGTGATGCTGACCTGCCCGCCGGCAATACCGGTGTTCATGGTTTCTTCCTCTTCAGCCATGGCGTTACCGTTAATATCGTTATAAAGGTAAATGCACAGCGTGCCAAAGCCTTTGACCGGTTCTGGTGTGGGCAGGATGGAAGTAGGGGTGGGCGAGGGGCCAGGGGTGATGACCGCGGTGGGCACGGTTCCGAGCAGCAGCTTCTGACCAATCTGCAGGAAACGACACTGGTCAAAGTCCAGCGAGTTCTGGTTGCGCAGCGTATCCACCGGAATGTTGTTGACCAGAGCGATACTGTCGCAGGTATCACCTTGCTTCACGATGTAATAAATCGCGCCGCTGTCATCAGCAGTGGGGGTAAAGTAAAGCACCTGCGCCTGTGCCGGTGTTGAGATCAACGCCGAAGTGATTACCAGAACAGCCGCCGCCAGGAGGATGAACAAGAAAATCAGGATGCTTCGAGGTTTTATGGCATTCACTGGCAAGATTATAACATTATTCCCTGGCTGGTTTTTCGACCCTGCGCCGAACCGGGCGGCGCGCGGCTGAGCTGTCAATAATATCCCCCTTCTGGCAGGATTGAATTAATGATTTTTATTGTAAAATGAATAATAACCGCACACGATTTTTACACGGTACCTTAAGGAGGAACAAATGTATCAGAAACTGGTGATTGTTGGCAGATTGGGCAGGGATCCTGAAATGCGCTATACCCCTACAGGGCAGGCAGTAACAAGTTTTTCGGTGGCGACAGACCGTCAATACTCTGACCAGAGCGGCAAACCGGTGAAAGAAACGGTGTGGTTCAAGGTGACCGCCTGGGGTAAGCTGGCGGAGACTTGCAACACTTATCTACAAAAAGGCAAACTGGTACTGATCGAAGGAAGATTGACAGTGGATACGAAAACAGGCGGCCCGCGGGTTTGGACGGGGCAGGATGGCCAGGCGCGCGCGTCATACGAAGTCACCGCCCAGACGGTCAAATTCCTGTCACAGCGTCAAGAAGGCGGCGAACCCGGGCAGGAAGAAGAGCTGGATATCGCTCCCTCTGAAGAGATACCGTTTTAGCGAGCTCCCATGAGCAACAGACCGCAAAATCCGCCCCTTGGGTTACCCCCAATGGAGTTGCCGGATGAATTAGAGCCGGTTTACAGCAACCTGGCGCGCATCAGCCATACCCCCTCAGAACTGGCGGTGGATTTCTCCCGAATCCTGCCTGGACAAAAAAGGCTCACCGTTCTGGTGCGGGTGTTGCTCTCTCCGGTAGGCGCCAAGCTGCTGTTACGCGCACTGGCAGAGAACATTGCCCGATACGAGGCGGCCTTCGGTGAAATCTATCTCCCTGGCGATTCAGGGCTGGCAGAAGACCTTTTCAGGTCGGTGCACCCTCCCGAACCGCCAAAATCGGGTTAGCCCATGAACGAATTCAACGAAATTGTGGAAAGCACGCGCAAGGTCTTTGATGAACGCACCAAAGTGCGTGACGCGGCGCTGGTACAGGCACGCCAACTCACACGGGTTTCTGCTCTTACCATTCGCGCCATACACCGCGGTGATAAAGACGAAGCGCATGGGCTGCTCAATGAAGCCCGCCAATTGGTGCTCACCTTACAGCGTGAACTGGCGGATTACCCTGACCTCTATCACGCCGGGTACACCCAGGACGCGATCAAGGAATTTGCTGAAGCCAGCCTTACCTGCGCGTTGATCGAGAATCGCCGGTTGCCGCGACCGGAAGAACTGGAAATCGAACACGCTACTTATGTCAATGGGATGGCGGAAGCGATCGGTGAACTGCGCCGCAGATGCCTGGATATTCTGCGCCAGGGATACTCGGTAGAAGCCGAACGGCTGTTAAACACCATGGACGAGATCTACAACTTTTTAGTGACGCTGGACTACCCCGACGCCATCACCAATGGGCTGCGGCGTCAGACCGACCTGGTGCGCGGCATTATCGAGCGCACGCGCGCCGATCTGACGCTGAGCCTGCGCGAGCAGCATTTGCAGGAAGCGCTGCAGAGATTCTCTGAAAAGTATCCCGGATTGGCAGAGTAGCACCAGGCGTTCATGGGGAAATTCTTCACTTCTGAAAAGAAACATAAAAGACCACACAGGTTATCTGCGTAGCCGTTACTTTACATTGTCGGCTGTTAAATCTCGTGATGATGGCGCGACATATGAACACCACAGCCAGACGCGTCATGACCCCGTTACGGTTGGTGATGAGTATTCATGCGCCCGATTAAACTTCGTTATAATAAAGAAACCATGTCTACGCCATCTGTTCACCGTATTGCGATCGTGGTGCGGCCGGGGTCGACCGATACCCTGTCAGAAGGCGCGGTTATTCAGCAGTGGCTGAAGTCGCACGGCGTAAGCAGTACTGTCACCACCACTGACAACCAGCACCTGCGCAGGAAGATCAGCCAGGGGGAATATGACCTGCTCATTGCCCTGGGCGGAGATGGCACCATGCTGCGCGCCGGTCACCTCGCGGCTCCGCAGGGACTGCCCATATTGGGGATCAACCTGGGGAAGTTCGGGTTTCTTATGCAGCTTTCGCGAGAAGACTGGGCTGACACGCTGCCGCGGTTGCTGGCTGGAGATTACAAGGTCGAGAATCGTATGATGCTGCAAGCCCAGCAGTGGCGCGGCGATGAACGATTACGCACCAGCCAGGTGATTAACGAGGTGGTGGTCGCCCGCGGACAGGTGGTGCGTCCCATCCGCATTCACGCCGAGGTGGATGGCTACCCGCTGGCGAGTTACGTGGCGGATGGGCTGATCGCCTCGACTCCCACCGGCTCCACGGCTTACGCGCTGGCGGTGGGCGGGCCGATCATGCCCCCGGAACTGCGCAATATCCTCATCATGCCGGTGGCGCCGCATCTCTCCATGGACCGGGCGGTGATCTTGCCAGAAGGCGCCAGCGTGGTGATCACAGTAGACAGCGACCACGAGGCCGTGATGAGCGTGGACGGGCACGAACCGGCGCTTATCAGCAATCAAGACCGCGTGACGGTGACTGCCAGCGACCTTTCGGTGAAATTCGTCGTTTTTCAGGAACCGGGTTACTTCTACCGTAACCTGAGCAACTATATGGAACAAAATCCTTCTATTGGTGATTTTTAATGGCAGAAGAAGCAACATCAGAATCAATGCACTGTTATGCGCATCCCCAGCGCGAAACGTTGCTGCGCTGCAACCGTTGCGAAAAACCAATTTGCCTGTCGTGCGCGGTGCTCACACCCACAGGTTACCGTTGCAAGGAATGCGTGAAAGGGCAGCAAAGGATTTTTGAAACCGCGCGCTGGTGGGATTACCCGCTCACCTTTCTCACCGCGGGTGTGCTTTCATCTCTGGGCAGCCTTATCGCCGGGTTGTTCGGTTTTTTCACCATCCTGCTGGCGCCGGTGGCGGGAATGATCATCGCCGAAGCCGTACGCTTTGTAATTCGACGCCGGCGCTCAAAACCGATACCCGTTATCGCAGTGGCGGCCACGCTGGTCGGCGGGCTGGTTGTGCCAGTGGCGAACACGCTGTTTGCCCTGATAAATTTCTATATCCACACCGCTGGTGGGTTGTTGAATTTGCTTTGGCCGGCCGTTTACGCCATCCTGGCAGCCAGCACTGTTTTTTACCGCCTGAAAGGCATCCGCATTTAGAGGACTGGGAATGCTGACAGAGCTGCGCATCGAGAACTTCGCAATCATCCACAAACTGGAACTAACCCTGGATAACGGGCTGTTGATCTTCACGGGTGAAACCGGCGCCGGTAAATCCATCATTCTGGATGCCATTATGGCGCTGGTGGGCGGAAAGGTGGATGGCAGCCTGGTGCGCCAGGGTGAAGACCGCGCGATGCTTGAAGCGCTGTTCGATATCCCCGCTGCCTGCCGTGAGCAGGTTTCCGCCATACTCGAGCGCGAGGGTTTATTTGAAGGCGAACCTTTTCTTTCCCTGGGGCGCGAGATCCGCGCTGAAGGGCGCAGTGTCTCAAGGGTGAATGGTCGCAGCGTGAATGTGAGCCTGCTCAAAGAGCTTGGCAGCCTGCTGGTGGATATTCACGGGCAATCAGAGCACCTATCGCTTTTGAACGTTCGTTCACACCTCGACCTGCTGGACAGGTTCGCGGGTTGTGCCGCGGCTTTAGAAGCCTACCAGACGGAATTTCACGCCTTACAGCAAATTCGCAAGGAGTTGAAGGCTTTACGTGAGCTGGAACGGGAGGCCGCGCGTCGTCAGGAACTGCTCGCCTTTCAGGCGCAGGAAATTGAAGCCGCCCGTTTGCAGCCCGGCGAGGAACAGGAACTGGAACAGGAGCGCAACCGCCTGGCAAACGCGGAGGTGCTTACCACCAACACCCAGGAGGTTCTCAACATCCTGGATGAAGGCTCGCCTGAAACCTCATCCGCATCGGAGCTGTTGGGGCAGGCTTCCAAGCTTCTCGCAGCGCTGGCGCGAGTTGACTCGCAGCAGGTTGGGCTTGTCGACCAGCTGGAAGAAGCCAGCACAACGCTTACTGAACTCAGCCGTGACCTGCGCGCCTACCTCGATGGAATCGAGTTCAATCCCAGGCGACTGGAGCAGGTGGAAGAGCGCCTGGAGTTGATCCATCAATTACAGCGAAAATACGGCGGCACGGTCGAAGCGGTGAATGAATTTGGCCTCTCAGCCAGGCGTGAACTGGAAAAAGTGCAGCACGCAGGCGAACGGATAGAGGAACTGGAGCAAGAGGAAAACGCGGCGATCCTTAAAACACTGGGCACGGGTGAAAACTTAAGCCGTTTGCGCAGGCAAGCCGCGCAACGTATGGGCCAGGAAGTGGAATCTGAATTGAATGACCTCAGCCTGGCGGGTGCGCGCTTCTCGGTTTGGTTCAACGAGCTGCCGGAGCTGGATGGACTGATGCCGCAGGACGCGCTTAAGGTTGACCTTAAAGAGTCTGGTCTGGATGAAGTGGAGTTTCTCATCGCTCCTAACCCCGGGGAGGGATTAAAACCGCTGGTCAAGATCGCTTCGGGTGGTGAAACTTCGCGCTTGATGCTGGCGTTGAAAAATGTGCTGGCACAGGCTGACCATATTCCCACGCTCATTTTTGACGAAATCGACCAGGGCATTGGCGGCAGGGTAGGTTCGGTGGTTGGTGAAAAGATGTGGCGCCTGGCCAGGCGACACCAGGTGATGTGCGTAACACACCTGCCGCAGCTGGCAGCCTTTGGCGATGAACATTACAAGGTGAGCAAAAGCGTTATCGACCAACGCACCCTGACCGGGGTGAAGAGACTGGGAGAAGATGAACGCATTGAAGAACTCGCGTTAATGAACGGCAGCATCAGTCTATCCAGTCTGGGCGCTGCCCGCGAGCTGCTCTCTCGAGCGCGTGAACGGCAAGCTGCTGCATAAAAACGCGGAATCGATTCATGGATACCCCTAAATTAAAGATCTTGCTGCTGGGACCGCCGGAGGTGACACTGGAAGACAGGCCGGTGCTCATCAAGCGCCGCCTGAACCGGGCGCTACTTTTCTATCTGGCTGCGCAAAACAACCCGGTCACGCGTGAAGAGATTTGCAATCTGTTCTGGCCTGATGCGCCAGAAGAAATCGCCAGAAAAAACCTTCGAGAAGCCTTGAGCCGGCTGCGCACCAGCATTGGGCTTACCGACCTGATTTTTTCAGAAGGCGAACAATTGTTTTTAAATCCAGAACGCGTCTGGGTGGATTCCCGAGAGATGGACAGGTTGATCACGCCGCTGATGAGCAGTTCAGAAATGTACAGAGGATCCGCCCTGCCCGAGTGGATGGTAGCGCAGATGAAGGAGGGTTTCGCCCTGTGCCGCGCAAACCGTTTTATGCAGGGCACTACTCTCGACAACGCGGCTGGATTTGAGAACTGGATGGAGTTGACCAACCAGGCTTATCGATATTCCAGGATCAAGATCGTTGACCGCCTGGTAGATCATTATATTTCCGGGGGGAACCTGGAGGAAGCGTTAATCTGGTTGGGAAAAGGAATTGATATCAACCCGTTTGACGAAGATTGGAATTACCTGGCGCTCATTTGCCTGCGGGATACCGGGCGAATTCAGGAAATGATCGATTACATCACCTACATGGAAAAACTTTACCAGCAGCAAGAGGAAGAGCTGCCGGCGCGGTTCACGGCTTTTAAGACGGATGCGATTGCCAGGAAAGAGATTGAAAACCATCTCCCAACGGATTGGCCTGAACAAGAAGAGGATGAACCTCCTTTCATTTGCCGGGAACATGAACTGGAGCTGCTCAACCAGGCGCTGCGAAAACGCGGCGTTCTGTTGGTTCAGGGCGAAGAGGGAATCGGGAAGACCAGGCTGTTGAAACAATTTTACATTACCCAGCCGTACAGCCCGGCTCTGCTTTACTGCCGCTCTCTACCCCTGGGGCGAAATACCCCGTTTATGGCATTGACACAGCCTTTACGCGATCAGATTCAGGAAGTTGTATGGCAGGCGCTCGAGCCTTCTGACCGGCAATTGCTTTCTCATTTTTATTACCATGTACTCCATGGAACAGAGGGGTTCACGCTGCCTGTTTCCGCTGGAGAGCCGCAACGCGTGTTGGAGAATGTCTTTTATGCCTTCCTCAACCTTTTAAAAATCACCGCCTCTAACCGCCCGCTATTGTTTGTTCTGGATGACGCGATGTGGATGGACCAGGCGAGTATTTCCTTGATTTCTTTCTTGATTGAACACAAGTTCTTCGATCAATACGGGTTGCTGGTCATTCTGGTTTCTCCTGAAGGGGACAACCCGGATTTAGACGCATTGTTGCAGCGCAGGAGTAGGTCGCGAAAACTGGAAACGATCCGCCTGGTCGCGCTGCAGAAGCGTGAGATTGGCCTTTTCGTGCAGCGCATTTTCGGTAAGACGGCTGACGAAGCCCTGGTGAAAAAAGTGCAAAGCCAGACGGGCGGCAACCCGTTTTTTTTGATCGAGTGTTTGAGAGCGATGCAGCAGAAAAATATATCCAGTGATCAGCTTTCTGATTTTGGCGCCTGTTCTCCGCCAGAATCCATTGTCAGGCTGGTCAGAGGAAAGATGAACCTGCTGGAAAAGGCTTCTGCGGCGGCGCTGTCAGCGGCGGCGGTTTTAGGGAGGACTTTCTACATAGATGTCGTTGAAGAGATGACCGGCATAACTGACGAAGCCCTGGTGGCGGCTTTGAATGAGTTGAGCCTGAAAGGCTTTATAAGCGCCAATCTTGAGGACAGGACGGAAGGAAGTTATGTGTTTAGCCGCGAGGTGGAACGCGGAATAATCCTGGACCAATTGGGCCCTGCAGAAAAGAGGCGCCTGCATTTACGGGCGGCGAAAGCGCTGCTCAGTCGCCGTCCCAGGCAGCCTGCGTTTGCAAAAGAAATCGCCTTTCATTTTGAAACGGCTGGAGAGACACAGCCGGCTGTGAAGGCGTGGTTGGAAGCAGGAAGGTACGCGGGTTCAAAGTATTCAAAAGACGAAACCTATCTTTCATATGGCCGGGCTTTGGATTTGATCAGCAGGTTACCGGCAGGATATGACGAGTCTGTCATTTACCAGGCGGCGAATGAGTGGGGGAACTATGCCCACGACCAGGATGATTCGCGCACCTGCGAAAAAATTTATCAGCGCTGCCTGGAGGTTGGAGAAGCGACGCACAGCCTGCTGCTTATTGGTACCGGGCTAAGCGGTTTGGGTAGAGCGGCAGATTTCTTGTATGAATATGAAAAATCAACGGATTATTTTCAGCGGGCCATCTTTTACCTGTCCAACACCGGGTACGACGCGGAGCTCATCAAAGCTTTATCTCGATTGGGGATTATGCAGTTTGGGAGGGATGAATACACACGAGCATATGAACTGCTCACGGACGCCTTGAAACGCGATCCCGCAACGAAAGACCAGGATTCGCTTGATAACCGCGTGAACATCCTTTCTTACATCTGTATCTTGCACATTTTCTTTGGAGAGCCTGGCAAGGCTGAAAAAATCGCCGCCGAGATGGCCAGGCTTAGCGTGCTGGTAAAAAGACGTTCAGCCAGGGTGCAGGGTCACGCGCTCCTGGCAATGGCGCAATATTATAACGGGCGCGTTCAAGAAGCCCTGCTAACCTTCCGCGTGAATCACTCGATGGCAGAGACTCTGCAGGTACGGTTCTGGCTCTCGCTGTTGGAACTGGTGGCGGCAATGGCGTACCTGCACAATGGAGACCTGGATAAGAGCTGGTATTTTATCGACCGGGTGCATCGCAGAGAAGCCAATTTCCCCCAGGAAAAGCTTTTTATCCAGGCGGTAAAAATTAAAGGAGATATATTCCGTTCGTTGAGGGCGAACGACAAAGCGCACGGATATTATGACCAGGTCTTTCGTTCCAATGTCATTAATTACCCGGCGGTTGAAAGCCGTTCGCTGGCGGCGGTCATGCTGGCGGATGAGAGAAAAAATACAGATGCGTTAGAACTGATACAGCGTTCCATCAAGGAGGCAAAACAAAAAAACTTCGCCGGGATTGGGTTAAAAGCGCGTATGTATGCGCTGTTGTTATTCCTGGAAAAGACAACCCTTGAGGAGTTTGAGCATCAAACGGACGCGTTACAGCAGGAGATCTCTCGTCGCGAATTGCTGAATCACGACGTCTTTGAAAGCTGGGTACCCGCGGCTTTAGCAGAATTGCGTGGAGATCAAGCCCGCGCGCTGGCGGGTTATTGTGAACTGCAGCAGCGCATGGCTGCGAGCCAGAATGTTTGGATGGAATTTCTGGCGTTGAGGAAGATCATTGGCATGACCAAAAAAGGGGATGACACAGGTGGGCGCGCGCGAACGAGGGTGAAAGAACTGCTGGCTGGCATCGCTTTGCACGCCGAGTCACCGGCGATCAAAGGTTCTTTTCAGAAATTTCGCAACAAATGGAGACGTTATGTCAACGATATGTCAACGTAAAGGTTGTATAAGTGTACATACGTTAGCCGTTATCGCTGCAGTCAAAGGGAGACTGCGCACATGAGGCCGGTAGTGTTATAGGGAGAATCACTATCGGCCTTATCCATTCATTCAATCTTCGCTTAAATGTGCGATCGTCACGCCTTCTCCGCCTTCTTTTTCCCCACCTTCTTCATACGTACTGACACATGCAGAATCCCGTAAGGCTTCGCGGATGACCTGGCGCAGGCGCCCGGTGCCTTTGCCGTGGATGATGCGCACAAAGGGCATGCCACTGGCGTAAGCCTCCGCCAGGTAGGCATCCAGTTTGTCCAGCGCATCTTCTGCGCGCATACCACGCAGGTCCAGCTCCATACCGGGTGTCGGTATGAAAAGGGTCGCAGCGGGTTTGGGAGCGGGTAAGCGCACCGGCGCGGTGGTTTTGCTTTTTTCAATGCCTGGGTCGGTTTCGCCCACGGGGGTCAGGTCGCTCGTTTTGACCTTCACGCGCAGGTTCCCCACCATCACTTCTGCATCGTCTTCGTTTATGGAGGTGATCACGCCTTCAAGTTTCAGCGAGCGCAGTTTTACTTTGACTCCAGCGCGCAGCGCGGGGGCAGGCAGGTTGGGAGAGGTGGTTTTTTGGCGCGGCTTTTGGTCGATCTTCTGCGCGAGCACTTCGAGCTTTTCAACCATCGTATCGATCTCGGGTTGCGGCTGGCGTGTCTGTCGCAGTTGCTTGCGCAGCGCCTGCACTTCGCTTTTCAGTTCAGCAAGCTGCTTTTCAGCTTCATCACGGGCTTCTTCCAGCACGGCGCGGCGTTCGTCCTCAATCCCTTCCAGTCGGCGGGTCAACTCCTGGCGCAGATTATTGGCCAGCGAACGATCACGGTCTGCTGAAGAACGCGCCTTGCGCGCCACTTCGCGCTGGTGGTGAATCTCGTTCAGCAGTTCATCTGATACCAGTTCCGAGGGATCGATCATTTTCCTGGCATTGTCGAGAATGCTCTCCGGCAGCCCCAGCCTTTTTGCGATGAGCAGCGCGTTGGAGCGGCCGGGAATTCCGATGGTAAGGTGGTAGGTGGGGCGAAGGGTTTTCAGGTCAAATTCCATGCTGGCGTTCACCACCCCGGTTGTGGCGTGCGCCAGTGTTTTCAGTTCGGGGTAATGCGTGGCGATCAGGCAGGGAATCCGTTTTTCCACCAGGTGCAGCAGGATGGCACGCGCCAGGGCGGAGCCTTCTTGCGGGTCGGTTCCAGCGCCGAGTTCATCCAGCAGTACCAGCGTTTTGGTACGCGCGCGTTCAAGAATGCGCACAATGGTGGTGATATGCCCGGAGAAAGTAGAGAGGGATTGCTCGATGGATTGCTCATCACCGATATCAGCAAACACGTTGTCAAAAAAACTCAGTTCGGAGCCCGATTGCGCGGGGATATGCAGCCCCGCCTGCGCCATCATCACCATCAACCCCATCGTTTTAAGGGTAACGGTCTTGCCGCCGGTGTTTGGACCGGTGATGACCAGGGCGAAGGTTTCCGCGTCGAGGTCGATATCAATGGGGACCACGCTCTCAGGGCTCAAGAGCGGATGGCGTGCCTGGTGGAGCTTGATGACTGTACCAGGGTGACTGCCATCACGCGGCGGGGAAACGGGGCGCAGGATGGGTTCGCAGGCGCGTAAATCCTCGGCGTATTTGGCGCACATCAGGCAGAAGTCGAAGCGCGCCAGGGCTGAAACGATACCGTTGATGGCTTCTGCTTCGGCGCCGACACGACCTGAAAGTTCGGTCAGGATGCGCCGCACCTCGTCGCGCTCCTGCAGCTGCAACTCGTGCCAGCGGTTGTTCAATTCCACTACCGCCAGGGGTTCCACGAAGAGGGTCGCGCCGGAGGAAGACTGGTCATGCACGATCGATTTGAGCCGGCCTTTAAACTCAGCCCTTAAGGGGATGACGTAACGCCCGTTACGCTGGGTGATGATAGGTTCCTGCAGCATGGGAAGGTTGCGGGTGTCACCAATCATGCGTTCCAACCGCGAAAGCAACCTGTCGTGCGAAACCCTGATCTCAGAGCGGATTGACGAGAGTTTGGCGGATGCGTTGTCCAGCACCTCGGCGCGTTCAGAAATACAGCGCGAGATGGCTTCAATGATCCCTGGCGGGGGCGGAAAGAAAGCGGCGATCTCCGCCAGGTGGGGGGCGCGCTCTTTAAATTTGTCAAAATGCCGGGCGAGGTCGCGCGAGGCCATGAGCGTGCCGCTCACCGAAAGCAGCTCCGCTTCAGTGAGCACTCCCCCGCGGCTGGCCAGGTTGAGCAACGGGCGGATATCGTGCGCGCCACCCACGCTGATATCCGCCTTAAGGTTGAGCAGCAGGCGCGCTTCAGTGGTGAGCGTCTGTCTTTCCAGGGCTTCTTTGAGGTTTGGCGCCGGCTTCAGCGCCCGTGACAGCTCAGCAGAAGCGCTGAAGGAGGCGTAATCCTGCAGTTTTTCGATCACCCGTGGAAATTCAAGGGTCTGGAGGGTCTTTTCGTCCATATGCAGGGAGTTTACCATATCTGAAGATTGGCGCGGATTGAAATATGCCGCCGCGGGGCTATAATGGATATGGAGCGACAGATGAACCCGCATGAATTACTCGATGTGCTCACCCAGCCCGCAGAACTGGTGGAAACACTGGAACAGGGCAGCCTGCGCTGTCTGGCTTGCGCGCACCGCTGCTTGCTGAAACCCGGGCGCCGCGGTATTTGCGGCGTGCGGTTCAACGCCAACGGCGTTTTAATGGCCCCGAAAGGATATGTGGCCGGCGTGCAGATCGACCCGCTAGAAAAAAAGCCCTTCAACCATTTTTTACCCGGCAGCGAAGTGTTGACCTTTGGTATGTTGGGCTGCAACTTTCATTGTGGTTTCTGTCAGAACTGGCTCTCTTCGCAGGCGCTGCGTGACCCTGAAGCCGGCAGGTCGGCCTATGCTATCAGGCGGGTTTCCGCCGAAAAGCTGGTGACCTACGCTGTAGAAAATGGCGCGCGGGCCATCGCCTCCTCCTATAATGAGCCGCTCATTACCACTGAATGGGCAGTTGAGGTGTTTAAACTCGCCAAAGACAAAGGGCTGAAAACCGCGTATGTTTCTAACGGTTACGCCACCGCAGAAGTGCTGGACTACCTGGTGCCCTGGCTGGACGGCTATAAAGTAGACCTGAAAAGCATGCGCGACAGCGAGTACAGGAAGATGGGCGGCCGACTGCAGCCAGTGCTGGATACCATCCGGCGCATCAAAGAGTTGGGGCTGTGGTTGGAGGTGGTAACGCTGGTAATACCCGGGATGAACGATTCTTCAGATGAGCTTTGGGAGGCAGGTCGTTTCCTGGCTTCCATTTCGCCGGATATTCCCTGGCATGTGACGGCATATCACCCGGATTACAAAGAAAACGCGCCCCCCACCCCGGCGGAAACGCTGCAGCGCGCCGCCGAGATCGGTCAGGAAGCCGGGCTGCGTTTTGTTTACGCTGGAAACCTTCCGGGGCGCGTGGGCTCGCTGGAAAACACCATTTGCCCGCAGTGCGGCAGGGCGGTGATCGAAAGGCGCGGTTACCTGCTGCATGGGTATCATATCAACAGCGCCGGCGCCTGCGCCTTTTGCGGTCAGCCCATTGCCGGGGTTTGGTCGGGCAGACCGCAAGCAGGCCACGCCAACGGATGATGGCGGTTTCCCGTTAGAGTTTACAAATTTATTAAGCGCGTCTATTTCCGAGATCCAACCAGCACCCGGGAACTTTTATCGGGGTTATACGTATTTAAGAAGGCGAATAAGATCAATTAATGAGAAATTGACTGGTTAAAAGGAGCGCGAGAGAAAGGTTAAATTGGAGGTGTGCGATGGCGATGATTGTGTATCTGGTGATAGCCGTATTTGGTTTGATGTTTCTGGCGTTCAGCCTGCTTGGGCTTGATACTTCGCTCAAGTAAAACGACCCGCAACCTCCCTCCTGATGTTCGCAAAAAAATGCCTCCGCGCGGAGGCGTTTTTTATAGCCTGGAGATTAACTTGAAGATATGTTCAATGTGATCGACTTCGTGCCAGGCAGACCGACGCAGTACTTTACGAGGCGACCAGAATTCTCCATCCACCCCAAGCACCTGGCGGCTGCCTTGCAAGGATGGCAGCACCTCTACCAGGCGGCGGCGTACCACCTTCAGGCGCTCAAAAACATCCGCGGGCAGTTCCTGGCGGGTTCCAACCGCCAGGCCAAGGCGGTGAAGGTACCAGTGTTCAGCGTTGGCGATATGCTCCAGCACACCGGCGATGCTCCAACGCTCGCCTGAAAAACGGCAGTCCAATTGGGCGGGAGTTAACCCCGAAACCAGCTCGAGCAGGTCTTCCCGGCTCCAGGTTAGTACCAGCGTCCCCCGGCGGATATCTTCTGCAGTGAGAGGTTTCCAGTCGTGACGGAACCAGGCGTTCACCTCAATCCCTTCGTCTGCGAGGTCGAAATCATCATTGATGCTGAAAACGTCATAACTTTCTTCCAGGTGGATGTCGAAATCACCCAGGCTTTTCATCCAGGAGTCTTTCAGGTGACTGTCAACCCATTCTTTATAACGCAGCAGCGCCTGCGGCGCGCGGAGGATGGCCTCGCTACCCTCAGCGCCGTAGGCAAAACAACCCGGGTAATCCAACATCCAGGCGAGCGATCTGCCTTCGTAATTGTTCTCCACACCAATATTGATGCGCATGGTGCCCTCCTTTGGCGATTATAGCATAACGATTTTTTTGATAACGGCTGCCGCGGGAACTTGTAGTATGATAAATGCGTCTTATGCTGAAAGAACCCTAAAAAGAGGTGCGCTTTGGCATTAAATGCGAAAGGTCAACAAACCAATAAACACTCCTGGAACACAAAATGGATTCCCTCCTTATTCACGCGCCCGGCGCGCACCACTTCTGAAATCGTGACGCAGGAAAAAGCGGCATGGCTGACCCCTCTGCTTATTCTCTCTGTGCTGGTGATTCTGGCGGTGGCCATCGGTGCTCCCATCAAGCGGAATGTCATCCAGATGGGCAGTGAACTTCCGCCTGACTTCCAATACTACACCCCCGAGATGCAGGAACAGTTTTTTGCCGCCCAAGCAAAGCAGACTTCTCCGTTGTTCCTGTACGTGTTCCCGTTAATTTCCGGGCTGCTGAAGGTCTGGATGCCCTGGTTTCTGCTCAGCATCCTGATGTACCTCAGCCTTACGCTGGCGGGCAGCCGCGCTGGCAGTATCAAATCGTATAACCTGGTGGCATGGTCCATGCTGCCCATGGCCGTCCGTTTGCTGATACAGATTTTGGCGATGATAGTGAGCAAAACAGTGGTGAGCGCCCCAGGTCTTTCTGGTTTTATCGCTGCTGAAGCCACCGGGGTTGGGGCTTACTTGCGCAGCATGCTCGGTTTTATCGACATCTACTTCCTCTTTCAAATTGCCTTGCTGCTGCTCGGCTCCGTTCCGCTTTCCGGTTTATCCCGTTCCAAAGCCTGGACTGCCACGGCAATTTCTGTGGTGATCGTGCTGCTGCTGATGGCCATTCCCGGGTTGCTCGCTTCAGCCCTGGGAGGGCTCTCATTGAGAGGCGGTTTCTACTTCTAACAGGAGTGAGGATAAGGATGCTCGATAAGGCTCTGGTACGCACACGAGACCTGACCAAACGCTATACCATGGGTGAAAACACCGTGGTCGCGCTGGATGGGGTCAGCCTGGAAATTGACCCAGGGTCGTTCACGGTGGTGATGGGACCTTCCGGTTCAGGCAAGAGCACCTTGCTCTACCTCTTAGGCGGGTTGGATTGGCCGACTTCAGGCAGTATCACAATCGGCGAGGACGAGATCGAAAAGATGGACGAAAACTTGCTGGCTGAGTACAGGCGCAACCGTGTGGGGTTCATTTTCCAATCCTTCAACCTGATTCCTTCCATGCCCGCGGAAGAGAATGTGAGCTTCCCGCTGCGCTTTGCTCGCATCCCCAGGGCGCAAAGGCACGCGCGCGCCCAGGAAATTTTACAAAAGGTTGGCTTGAGCGACCGCGCCACCCATAAACCCACCGAGCTTTCAGGCGGGCAGCAGCAACGCGTAGCCGTTGCCCGCGCGTTAATCAACGACCCGCCGCTGATACTGGCGGATGAACCGACCGGCAACCTCGACAGCCAGAGCGGGTTCACCATCATGAAGCTGCTTTCACGCCTGCACCAGGCAGGCAAAACGGTGATCGTGGTGACGCACGACCCGCGCATGCGCCAGTTTGCTACCAACATGCTTTACCTGCTGGATGGCAAGGTGGTTTCTGAAGAGGCTTATCGCAAAGCCACCGAAAATATGACCCAACCCATTGTAGAACAGGAAGAGATCCTATGATCAAAAAAAACCGCAATGTTTTAGGCCTTTTACTCACCTTGACCTTTCTATTCGGAATGACCACACTCAACACATACGCGGCACCGTTGAACGATGAAGTGCCAGTTGATAGCAAATCCAAGAGCGGCTTGCCGGGTTCTGTTATTACTTACAAGTTGGACATTCCTGGTGAGGCTGGGCAAATAATGAACGTGTCTGCGAACAGCACTTCTGGTTGGAACTCACCCACGGTGGTTCCAAACACAATTACCTTTGGTGCCAATGAGACGAAGACGGTCAGCGTGAACGTTCCCATCCCTGTTGGCGCTACTGAGGGTCAGAGCGACATTACAACGGTGGACGTAACAGTAGTGGCGGGCAATCCTGTAGAATTCGACCCCCTGCAGCTTACGACCACAGTGGTGGTACCCAAACCCGCTATCGGGAGACCGATGGTCACCATCACCTCTTATTCGACGGGCAATAAAACGCTCTTCGCTGGGAATGAAATGAACCTCCAGGTGGTGCTGGGGAATAACGGCAAGGTAAGCGCTGAAAATATCATCGTCACTTTCGACGGGACTGACTTTTATCCGCGTGAGAGCGGCGGGGTGCGCACCACCGGCACGCTCCCCCCGGGCAACACCAATACCATCACCCAAAAATTTCTCATTGGCGATGCCCTGGCCTGGGCCAACGTGGCCAGTATGAAAGCCACGGTGAACTACACTGACCCGCTTGGCACCGCTTACAGCGAAGTCTTCACCCTCTCTTTTGTCATCGCTGAGCCCTCTTCTTCTGGGTTTGCCGCTACGGCCACCCCCAACATCCCGCAACGACCACAACTGGTGGTGACTGGCTACAGCACGGACATTGATCCTCTGCAGCCCGGCTCGATTTTTGAATTGAAACTGGATGTCAAGAACCTGGGCATGGCGGACGCGAAAAACGTCTCCGCTGTCATCGGCGGGGGAGGTATGCCCAGCAATGAGGAGGGCAAACCGCAACCGGGAGGCGTATCGGGAGGTAGCAGTGACCTGACCACTTTCGCGCCGCTGGGCAGTTCCAACGTTATCTTTATGGGCGACGTCAGCAAAGACCAGACTGCGGTGGTGACCCAGAAGCTGGTGGCGAATGTTACTGCTCAGCCCGGAGCTTACCCGCTGAAGTTGTCTTTTGTCTATATCGATGCCAAAGGTAACCGATTGGTGGATGACCAGGTCATCACCCTGCTGGTGTATTCATTACCCCAGGTAGAGGTGAGTTTTTACCGTGACGCGGGCATAATTACCGCTGGCATGGAAAACATTCTGCCGCTGCAGGTGACCAATCTGGGCAAGAAAACCTACGTGCTCGGTAATATGAAGGTGAGCGCGGAGAACGCCGACCTGCTTAATAATATCCTGCTGGTCGGCGCGCTGGACCCGGGCGGTTATTACACCCTGGATGCCAGCCTGACGCCTTACCAGGAGGGGCCGCTGGACCTGAAGGTTGTCATCAATTACACGGATGATTTCAACCAACCGCGTTTCATTGAACAGGTTATTCCCGTTGAGGTCCAGCCTGCCATGGAAGTACCGCCAGATATGGGGGATGGCAACACGCCGAACGGAGAGGGGCCTGTAGTACCCGCGCCTGAGACTTTCTGGCAAAAGGTGGTGAGGTTCTTTAAAGGGCTCTTTGGGCTGGATAGTGGACTCCAGCAGCCGGTAGAGACCTATCCAGTGCAAGAAACACCCAGTGGAGAAGTTATCCCGGTACCCGCAATCCCTAAAGGGTAAGGTCGGGCGATGCGTTTTATCGATCTCGTCAGCCTGATTCTCTATAACCTTGGCAGGCGCAAGGGGCGGGTGCTGCTCACCGCGGTGGGGGTGGTGATTGGCACCGCCGCGGTGGTGGTGCTGGTTTCGCTGGCTGTGGGGTTGCAGAAGAGCGCCACCCAGCAATTATGGGGCATCAGCGACCTAACCAGCATTGAAGTATACCCGGGATACCAGGAATCAAGGGTGATGGGAGGGGGTGGAGGTGGCGGCGTTATGTATGCAGGCGGCGGATCAGACATGAAACTGCTCACACCCGCGGCTATTAAGGAGATATCCGCCATCCCTGGTGTGCGCAAGACCATCATCCATGATTATTTGCAATCAGGCTCGGAGGTCCATTTTGGCAAGCTGATGTCCTGGGGAGGTATCATAGGCGTCAACATCGATGACCTGGCGGATATGGGCCTGAAAGCGGCGCGCGGCACCACTGAATTGTCCAGGGGCACCATGGTCATTGGGTCCTGGGTACCGCAGAATTTTTACAATCCTAACCCGCGGCCGGGCGAAGAGATGACCGGGACCCCAGAACTGCTCGACCAGGTGATTCGATTGGTGCTGGTGAAATACACACAGGATGGGGAAGAAGTTCGACGTACGTTCAATGTGCGCGTTGTGGGTATCCTTGAAGAAACGCGCGGCATGGCGGACGGGAATATGTACATGCGCCTGGATGAAGTGACGGCTTTTAGCGAATGGGGGCGAGGGACACGCATCAACCGCGATAAAGAAGGCTATGGCATGCTCATCGTCAAGGCGGAAGACCCCGATGTAGTATTGGATATCGCTGACCAGATCAATGCCCTGGGTTACATGGCGAATACGCCGCAATCTTACCTGGAGGGTATCAATTCTTTCTTCCTGGTGCTGCAAATCATCTTCGGAGGCGTCGGCGCCATCGCGCTGCTGGTGGCGGCGATTGGTATTGCCAACACCATGGCCATGGCCATCCTCGAGCGCACGCGCGAGATTGGACTGATGAAAGCGGTGGGAGCCACCAATCGCGACGTGCTGAGCATTTTCCTGGGCGAAGCCGCCGGCATTGGTTTTGTGGGCGGCCTGGGTGGCGTGGCCCTGGGCTGGGGAGCCAGCGCTATCCTCAATGTGGTGGCGCTTTCGTATTTTGCCAGCCAGGCTGCCAACGGGGGCGGCTCTCTGCCTACAGCCGCCACATCAACGCCCTTCTGGCTGCCTGTTTTTGCGCTGGTTTTTGCTACCGTCATCGGGCTGCTTTCAGGGTTGTACCCGGCGCTGCGCGCTGCATCTTTGGTGCCGGTTAACGCGCTCAAGTACGAGTGAACGGCCCGTTACATAAGGTTCAGGCCAGACAACCATAAATTCACCCGGCTTTATCGCATTATTTTGTATCGACTCGTCGGCGGGATGGTCTTGCTGCTTACCACCACTGGCAGGCGGAGCGGCAAACCTCACACAGTTGGACTGCAGTATGAATGGATCGACGGGGCGTACTGGGAAGGCGCTGCGGATGGCCGTGGACTGATTGGTACCGCAACGCGCAATCCCAGCCAAGGGTGGAGATACAGGTGGGTGAGCATTGCACCCGTGCCACTTTTAAAGCGCTGGAAGAACCTGGCCGCGTGGCGGAATTCCTGGCGTATCGCTTAAAAAAGCGCCCGCTTCTTACGCGGCTGGTTCTGCGCCAGGGCGGGTTGCGCGGGCAAATATCACCGCCGGTGCTGCTCGCTTACGCCAGGCAGATTTGAGGTGCGGTTATCATCCCTGATAGGAGCCCGTAACGCGTGCGGCGTAAGGGGTTTGTATTTCAGCGTATAATAATCGAAAAAACAGGCCGGAAAAGAACGGAGGACGCATGGTGGAAACACGCGTGATCAGGGCTCCCCGCGGGAGTACGCTCACCTGTAAGAACTGGCAGATCGAAGCCGCATACCGCATGATCCAAAATAACCTTGACCCCGAGGTGGCGGAACGCCCGCAAGACCTGGTGGTGTATGGTGGGCGCGGGCAGGCGGCGCGCAACTGGGAATCCTTTGATGCCATCCTGCGATCTTTGCGTGAACTCGAACCGGATGAAACACTGCTGGTGCAATCGGGCAAGCCGGTGGTTGTTTTTAAAAGCCACGCTGACGCGCCGCGAGTGCTTATCGCCAATTCCAACCTGGTTCCGCATTGGGCCACGCAGCAGCATTTTGATCAACTGGCGGCAAAAGGGCTCATCATGTTCGGGCAGATGACAGCGGGCTCGTGGATTTATATTGGCACCCAGGGGATTTTGCAGGGGACTTACGAAACCCTGGGATCGCTGGCCAGGCAAAAGGGCTGGCAATCATTACGCGGTCGGTTTGTGCTGACCGCCGGTCTGGGAGGCATGGGCGGCGCGCAGCCACTGGCTATCACCATGAACGAAGGTGTGGGACTGTGCGTTGAGGTTGACCCCCAGCGAGCGCAACGCCGCCTGGAAACAGGTTATGTGGATGTGGTGGTGGATTCGCTGGAAGAGGCCATGACCCTGGTGGAGGAATTTTGCCAGCGAGAAGAACCCCGTTCCATCGCGCTCATCGGTAATGCCGCTGAAATTTACCCCGAACTGGTGCTGCGCGGCGTGGTGCCAGATGTGGTGACCGACCAGACGCCGGCGCATGATGTAATGAGTTACATCCCGGCGGGGCTTTCACTAGAAGAGGCAGAGAGGATGCGCAGTGATGACCCGCGGCAATACGAGCATCGCTCACTGGATTCGATGTCGGCGCACATCCGCGCCATGCTGCATTTCCAACGCAAGGGCGCTGAGGTGTTCGATTATGGCAACAACCTGCGCCAGCGCGCCTTTGATAACGGTGTAAAAGACGCTTTTCAATTCCCCGGTTTTGTGCCGGCGTATATCCGCCCGTTGTTTTGCGAGGGAAAAGGTCCCTTCAGGTGGGTGGCGCTTTCAGGTGACCCCGAAGATATTTACCGCACGGACGAAGCCATCAGTAAGTTGTTTCCGCGTGACGAGCATCTCAAGCGCTGGTTAACCATAGCGCGAGAGCGGGTGCATTTCCAGGGGCTGCCCTCGCGCATCTGCTGGCTGGGGTATGGTGAGCGAGCGCGAGCAGGACTGTTATTTAATGAAATGGTTGCCAGAGGTCAATTAAAAGCGCCCATTGTCATTGGGCGCGACCATTTGGATGCTGGCTCGGTCGCCTCCCCTAACCGCGAAACAGAGGGGATGCAAGACGGCTCGGATGCCATCAGTGACTGGCCGATCCTCAACGCGCTGGTCAACGCCGCGGGCGGGGCGACCTGGGTTTCATTCCATCATGGCGGCGGGGTAGGAATCGGTTTCAGCCAGCACGCTGGCATGGTCATTGTGGCGGATGGCACCCCGCAGGCTGCCAAACGCCTGGAGCGCGTGTTGACTACCGACCCGGGCATGGGGGTGGTCAGGCACGCTGACGCCGGATACCCCGAGGCCATTATGGCCGCCAGGCGGTTGGGCATTCACATGCCCATGCTGCCGAAGGATCAGTAGATGCGCAAAGGCAGGTTGATCGCCTTCATTCTCGCCATTATGCTTGGCGCAACCGCCGGGCTGATGTATGGTTGGTTGTATTACCCGGCAAAAATATCGGCTGCGGCGATGAAAAGTTTACGGGCAGACTATAAAGCTGATTACGTGCTGATGGTAGCCGAATTGTTCGCCACCGATGGAGACCTGGAGAAGGCTACCGACCGTCTGGAGAAGATTAAACCGGCTGACGCGATTGGAGCGGTTCGGCGCGGATTGCTGACCGCCCAGGAAATGGGCTACGCCGACTGGGAAATGCGCCTGATTGCCGACCTGGAAATCGCCCTGCAACAAACCAGGCAGGAGACCAGGCCATGAAGGAAAAGCGCGGGTCCTTGTACCTGCTCACCGGGCTTGTCATTGGCGCCGTCCTGGGTTTACTCACATCTATTTTTATTGTTCCTGCTCGATATGTGGATGTAGCCCCATCGGCGTTGAAGGCGGTCGATCGTGAACAGTACCGCGCGCTCGTCGCCCGGGCGTACCTGGTGGAAGCAGATAATGGTCGCGCCGTTGCACGGCTGGCGCTGCTGGCGGACCCCAGGCCGGCGGATGCCCTGGTGGCGCAGGCTGAAAAAGAGAAGAGACCCGGCGGAGATGAGCATACCAGCCGGGCGTTGGCGCTGCTGGCCGCGGCGGTAAGCCAAAAACAGCTGCTGATCACGCCATTGCCGCGCATTGCCGCAGAAGCTGGCGGGCAGGCAACCGAACCAGCCCCTGGTGAGCAGGAGACGCCCACGCTTCCCCCTCCAACCCGCACACCCGGCGCCACGATCACCCCACGCCCCAGCCCCACCCCCTTGCCCACACAGGGCGCTCCTTACGCGTTGATACAACAAAAGGAGATTTGCGAAGTGGAGGGACGCGGGTCGTTGATCCAGGTTTTTGTGTTTAACGCAGCAGATGAAGGGGTACCGGCGGTGCGCGTGGAGGTTTCCATCACCGATGGCGGCGTTGAAAGTTTTTTCACCGGGTTCTACCCTGAAATCAGCCCGGGCTATGCTGATTATGCGATGGTGGAGGGGATGACCTATAACCTGCGGGTTGGCAGCACGGGGCAGTTGGTGCAAAACCTTTCTGTTCCACAATGCAAGAACAAGGATGGAGAAGCGTTCCCGGGTTCCATTCAACTTGTTTTTAAGCAACCATAAAATAAATCAGGCCGGTTGCCCGGCCTGATGAGATTGCGCAACAACCGCTGCGTTTACGGCATCGGGTTGGCGGTAGCCCAATCGGTCCCCAGGAAAACGGTGATATCCGTCGTGCTTTGAGGGTCGTACTGGTTAAAAATGCGCGTGCTGGGAATATTGTTCATCAGCGAAGACAGGTAAGCCAGTGTGTATGGTGTGGCGCTGTGTACCACCAGCGTGGTATAAGAATAAGCCTCACTGGCAGAGGACGCTTCAATAACGTGCAAGCCCTGTGAAGTAAGATAATCCCTAGTGGCTTCTGCCAAGCCGTTGGTGCTGGTACCGTTGAAGATGCTGATACGGGCGCCTTCAGCCTGGGCCAACGCCAGTGGGTCTCCACCACTCTGCATGACGATAGGAGCGGCTGCCACGCCTTCTGAGGCGAAAACCCGGTCTCGCAGCTCGCGTATCTTATCAGGGAAGGGACGCAGGATGTACTGGGTGCCTTCGTCCAGGGTGGTAATCATCTCTGGCGCGGCGTCATCGTAAGTGATGTTGTAGGTCTTAAAATTCTCGCGCGGGATTTTACTTATCAATACCATCAGCTGCACTGCCTGATCGAAGGACATGTTGGTTTGCACGCCATCAGAAACATCCTGGTATAGGGCGGGCGCGCTTTGGATGAGCTGCGGAAGCATCTTGAAATCGAGGATACGGTCGCGAATGGCCATCATCACCTGCATCTGGCGTTCACCGCGGTCAATATCGCCGGCATCACTGCCGCGGTAGCGCGCGTAGGCCAGCGCGTAGGTGCCGGGCAGGGTGTACACACCGGGTTCCAACCAGAAGTTATTGCCGTTCGCGCCCCAATCTGCCAGGATGGGTTCCTTGACCTCTATCTTTACCCCCTTAATTTCATCGATCACCCTGACGAAGGTGTTGAAATCCACTTTGGCGTAATAATGGATGGGGATACCGAGAAATTCCTCGACTGTGGCAACAGCCAGACCGGCGCCGCCGCCGGGGAGGTGATAGGCTTCACCGATAAAGTGCGCCTTGTTGATCTTGTGATAGTCGTAACCCGGGACATTCACCCACAGGTCACGGCGGATGGAGAGCGCGCCGAGGGTTTGCGAGAGCGGGTCGATGGTTACCAGGATCATGGTGTCTGAAAAACGAGGTCCCGGCTCCATCAGCTCGCGCTGGTCGGTGGCGTCCAGCCCGAGGAACAGAATATTCACGCGGCTTTTACCGTCCCATGATTTGGCTTCTGGCCCGGTGTTGGATTGGATATTCAAATCAGGAATCTGCCCTGTGGTTGCGCTGCTGCCAGGAGAACTAACCGGCGCGCCAGGCAGAGAGGTGATCGACCAGCTTTTTACCGTGTTATAAATGAATTTACCCGCTAAAAATGCCAGCAGCAGGCCGACCACGGCGAATGAGATCAATAACACCCGGGTGGTGGTATCCATTTTGAGGTTGCGGCGAATTGAGTGCGCCATGGGTTTTTTTGTCATTTGAGCCATTAAGAGTTCACCATCATTAATGAGGTTAGTGTGTTACCGGTGCTTTGTTGCAAGAACAATACCAGATAATTGGAGCTGGGAGAAAAAATCATTCAGGCCTTGGCGGGGGAACGGGCAGGTCCTCCACTGGCAGGGCGCGCCAGCGCTCGCCTTCCGAAATCAACAGCACCGGTATCTCTTCTACTATCGGGTATTTACGGCCGCAGTCTGTGCATACCAGCCACACCTCGCGTACCTGTTCGAGCAAACCGGGTTTTTCTTTAACGCAGGCCGGGCAGCGCAGGATCTCAAGCAGTTCTTGGTTGACCTTCATTCATCCTCCGCTTTTTCATTACGGGGCAATTGTACCATTATACTGGGGGGTTATTCTTCGTCTTCCGCGCTGCCGCTTTTCTTGTCGGGGGGCATGTCCTCAGTGCCCGGGCCGTATTCAAAGATGTTGCGCCAGGGCTCATACACCGTGGTGAATGTGTCGTTATACAGCAGCTCGCCGCCGCGTGTGACCCGGCGGGTTACCACCACCCTGGCGCCTTCCGCGGCCCAATCCACCTGTTTGACCTCGCCTTTTTTTAGTTCAGGGTTTTCACGATAAAGGTCATCGGGGGCTTTCACTTTTTGGGTAGGTCCGGTAGTGCTGTGCTCCACCTGGCGGCCGTCTTTGGTCGAGTAGAACTTCCAGGTGAGCGCGGTGTTGTTGTACACGTAAGTTTCCATCAACAGCCAGTGGTCGCTGTCGTTCTTAAATTTAAAATCTACCAGCGGCACAAAAACCGTGGCATCAAGACCGGCGAGGTTGGCGTTATGCCCACCACTGGGGGTCTGTTCGTAATACCCCACGCGGTAGGCGTGCGCGTGGCGTTCTAGGATAGGGTACCCGGCGAAGTAAGCTGTGCGGAACAGGGTGGTGCTCACCTGGCAAACACCGCCGCCTACGCCTTTGATGGTTTCATCACCCAGGATGATGAGGGCTTCAGCGTAACCGTTATCCAGGCTGATATCACCCAATTCATCAGCCATGGAAAGGACACCTCCGGGCGGCACCAGCAGACCATGGAATGAGGAAGAGGCGGTTTTGATATTTTGCACGCGGTCTGGAGAGGAACCATAGAAGTAAGACGTATATTCGTAAACCAGCTCGGTGATCCCCAGCTCCGCTCCGGTCATTGAATCGGTGACAGCGGGCGGGGTGATATCAAAGACGAGCTGGGCTTCATGGCTCCCGGCTTTGAGGCTGCTATTGATATTCTCCAGCGATGACTGAATGTTGAGCTTGCGCCCGATTACCGCCGAATCCTTCAGGTCTAGCAGACCGGTTTCATCGTTGAAGATAAAGCGCGCGTTTTGCGGTTCAGCGTCAAGCGACTCGCGCAGGGAATCCAGGTGCAACCCTGCCAGGGTAGGGTTGACGACCACGGCGAGTGAATCAGTACCGCCATCCTGTACGCGCTCAAAGGTGAGCATCTTTGCCAGCGCGGTCGGCTCAAGCATCCAGTTTCCTTCTATCTCACCGACCTCCGCCGGCAGGGTAAAGCGCAATGGCTGGCTGAGGATTTCGCGGGCGAGTTCAGCCTGCTCGCTGACATCTGAGATAAGCGGCTGGGTCTCGATCACCGCCAGAGGTACAACGCCATCGCGCACCTGTTCGACCTGGGCGGCGATGCGCGCCAGGCTGGCGGCAACATCGAGTACGCGCCCGGGTTGACCGTTGCGCACAAAGACGTCAACCCCTTGAATTTCAAGGCTGGCTTCCTGCAGTGGCTGGTTGATTTCCGCGGCGATAGCGTTAAGGAAGTCAACGGTGGCTTTTTCGTTGAAGATGAAGGTTGGCTGTACCTCCGCGCTGCCACGAAGGAGGTTAAAACGGTCCAGCAGCACTTTTTCCAGAGGGCCGCTGCGCCCGATTTTATAAGCGGTGATGGCTGTAGCCTGGGGGTCGAGCATCACCCCCAGTTGGGAAGGGCTAAGCGCCCATTGTTGCGAACCGTATTCCAGCGTGATGCGCCCTGATGCAGGGTAGTATGCTGAACGGCTGATGAGTGCGGCGGCTTCGTTGGCGTTCAGCCCTGAAAGGTTCAAACCGGAAAGTGAAACGCCAGGGAAAATACGGTTGCCAAAGACCAGTAAGGGGAGAATGTGGGAAATGAGCAGCAACGCCAGGGTCGCGGCAAGACCAATCCATAAGGAGGTGCCGAGCTGCAGCCACAGGGAAGGTGAAAGGTGCGCGCGTGTCCTGGTCATGAATTCAGATTATAACACTCCTGTTTCGCCCTATTCTTCAAACGCACAAAAGGAAAGAAAAGTTCCCCTTGGAAGTTGAAAAAGAGGTGAAATTGGTGCTGATTAACCCTTGACACAAACACATCAGCAGGTATAATCATCCCTCGTTGCCCATAACACGGCAAACGGTCTCGCCTAAAGAGCAGATCATTGAAAACCCAATAACCAGACTCGAGAAGTGACCCACTCGTTGAACACACCCTTGACAGGGAAAAGACAGGCGGTTACAATATCTGTCCCAAGTGCGTTGAAGATTTCGCTGGAATAAGCAGATCCGTAACAACCCAACAAACGCAGCAAGCTTGAGGACTTGTCCACAAGCAAATCGTAAAGGCAGGCCGATGACGTCCTGTAAAGGAGCATCGGTAATTTTGTCACCTGGTCTTAACGAGCGGCGGTCGCGAGAGAAAAATCTGGCCCTTGGAAATCAGTACCTTAACAACTGAAGAGTGATAGGAAAACGATGCCCTGTCGTTTTCAAAAGAGTAACAAACCAGATCCGTAACTTACACCGAAAGGTGTTATTTGGCGGAGAGTTTGATCCTGGCTCAGGATGAACGCTGGCGGCGTGCTTAATACATGCAAGTCGAACGGAGACTGTAGCAATACTGTCTTAGTGGCGAACGGGTGAGTAACGCGTTGGTGACCTGCCCCGAAGAGGGGGATAACAGTCCGAAAGGATTGCTAATACCCCATGTGGTCGTTTGGATTAGATGCCTTACGACTAAACGGATTTATTCGCTTCGGG
>JAAZNW010000074.1 GCA_012798065.1 Chloroflexota bacterium | reverse complement strand
TAGAAAGGTCAGCGTCTGAAACCGGTTCGCCCTCCAGTGCGGCGGGCGCGGGTTCATCATAAGCAGGCGGCTCAGGCTCCTCGTTCATCACGGGCTGTGGGTCAACGCCGGGAGGTAATTCAGGAACAGCTGGTTCAACTGGTCCGCCGCCTATACCCGGTTCAGCAACAGGAAAACCCGGCCCTCCGATACCATCGATCCCTGTATAGGGGCTCTTGGCTTCTGCTGCTCCTCCGCCCAGTCCACCTGACGGATTCCAATTGATGATCATTGGCGCTGGAGCCTCTTCAGCAGCGCCTTCCATGGCGGCGATTTCTGCCCGCGGGGCGGCCGCCTGGCGAGCCAAGCCCATGCCTAAATAGTTAAAGGAAAAAACCAGCACCAGAAGAATTGACGCGGTGATAGACACAAAACTCAACGCTAGTTGAAGCCACAATCCGCGCAGCGGTTTTTGCGCTTTTTCAGGCGCAAGGGTGAAATTTCGCGGCGCGCGTTTTTGGGGTAGCGCAGCCAGTAATTGCTTCAATCGCGCGACTTCTTCGAGAGATCGCTTAAAGTGAGCGTCCTCCTGGATGCGCTTTTCTACGCGGGTTAACGCTGCGGGTGAAAGGCGCGCGTCAAGGTAGGCTGAAATCAGTATCCAGTCTCTGCTGGTCAATCTCTCAGTCATCGGCGTTCTCCACCGGTAAGACGAAATTGAGCAGGCAGAAGTTCCTGAAATTGCCGCAGGCAATCACGCAGTCTCTGCCTGGCGCGCGCCAGCCGGCTTTTCACCGTTCCAAGCGGCGTGCGCACCGCCCGTGAGACTTCTTCATAATCCATCCCCTGCACATCAGTCAAAACGACCACCGCGCGAAAGTCAGGCGGCAGGTTTTCCAGGCAGTGCTGCAGGGCGTGTTCAAGCTCCGCCTGGTCAAAAGCCTGTTCGGGTTGGGGGTCATCAGAAGCCAGCCAATCGGCAGATTCAATTTCCTCGCCATCTTCTGGGTTCTGCGGTTCAAGCGGAATCGTGGGTCGGCGTTTCTGGCGGCGCAGTTCGTCGTAACAACCATTGGTAACCATGCGCATCACCCAGGCTTTGAACGAACCTCCGCGGTAAGCGCGCAGGTTGCGGTAAGCAGAAAGAAAAGCGTTTTGCACCGCGTCGGCCGCCAGGTCATCATCGTTCAGCATGCGGAAAGCAAGGTTAAAAGCCATGTCCTGGTATGCCAGCACCAGACGGTTGAAAGCGTCTACATTTCCTTGCAGCGCGTCTGCGACCAAAGCCTGTTCGTCCATGATCAATTGATTTTATCGCAATTTGTCCTTTTCCATCATCCTGTTTAACTGACGATTGACCGCGGCTGTCATCCCCTTGCGCGCGTTGTTCTTGACAGGCATTAAGCGCAAGGTATAATCACTTTACAAGACCAGCTCGGGTACTACTGCCTGGGATATCCTTCCAGAGAGCCGCTGACCGCTGCAAAGCGGCAGGAACGCCCAGGCGGATTCCAACCCGATCGCCCTTCTTGGGCAGGTTGTCTCTGCAGGGGCATTCTCGCCGTAAAGAGACCGGAGGCACCGTTAATACCACAATGAGGTTCCCCTACGGGAGCGAAAGCAGGTGGCACCACGAGGCGCCCCTCGTCCTGCGCGACAGATGAGGGCGTTATTCTTTAAAAATGAGGTGCAGCATGTTAGACATCAATTTCATACGGGAACATCCTGAGGAGCTGCGCAAAGCGCTCACCGACCGGCAGATGGACAGCAGCGTGGTCGACAAGTTATTAACCATGGACGCTGAAAGGCGCGGACTGCTGGTTAAAGTGGAAAACCTCAAAGCCCTGCGCAACACGGTCTCCAAGGAAATCAGTCAGACCAAAGACCCCGCTGAAAGGCAGGAGAAGATCGACGCCATGCGTTCGGTGGGCGAGGAAATCGCGCAACTTGATGAGACCACCAGGCAGGTGGATGAAGGACTGCAAGCGCTGCTGGCAACCATACCCAACCTTCCTGACCCTTCCACCCCTATTGGAAAAGACGAGAGCGAGAACATCGTACTGCGTACCCACGGTGCACTGCCCGAGTTTGACTTTACCCCCCTGCCTCACTGGGAGTTGGGGCCGAAGATGGGGTTGATCGACTTTGACCGCGGGGTAAAGCTGACCGGGTCGCGATTCTATGTGCTCAACGGAGAGGCTGCACGCCTGCAGCGCGCGCTCATCTCATGGATGCTTGATCTGCACGCCCGCCAGGGCTACGTGGAACGCTATACACCTTTCATGGTCAAAGCTGAGACCCTCTACGCCGCCGGGCAGCTGCCCAAGTTCGTAGACAACCTGTATCACGACATCGAAGAAGACCTGTGGATGGTGCCAACCGCGGAGGTGCCCCTCACCGGTATGTACCGCGATGAGGTGCTGGAGGAGGCCAGCCTGCCGCTGCGCTTTACCGCTTACACGCCATGCTTCAGGCGCGAGAAGATGAGCGCCGGGCGGGATGTGCGCGGCATCAAACGCGGGCACCAGTTTGATAAAGTAGAGATGTACATTTATTGCACTCCTGAAGAATCAATGCACGAGCTGCAGAAAATGCTCGCCGACGCCGAAGAAACCTGCGCGTTGCTGGGGTTGCCGTACCGGGTTAAACAATTATGCACCGGCGACCTGGGCTTTAATTCTGTGGTCACTTACGACCTTGAAGTGTGGGCTGCCGGTTGCAACGAGTGGCTGGAAGTATCTTCTGTTTCCAATGTCGGCGATTTTCAGGCGCGCCGCGCCAACATCAAGTACAAACCTGCTGAAGGAGGGCGTAACCGCCTGGTGCACACCCTTAATGGGTCAGGACTGGGCTTGCCGCGGACCCTCATCGCGGTGCTCGAAAATAACCAACAGGCTGATGGAAAAATTAAAGTGCCTGAAGTGCTGCTGCCCTGGATGGGCGGGTTGAAAGTGATTTCTTAAAATTGGATGCCATTGCGAATTCCAACTGGTTTGTGCCCGTGCTCGCGGTGGTCATGGGCGTTGGTCTGTTCGGTCTGATGCTCTATATCATCCCTGGGCTCACTATCATCTGGCTGGCCATCCTTGCCTACGGCATCGTCAGCGGTTTTTCACCTGCCACCGGCATTTTGTTTGCGGTCATCACGCTGCTGATGATAGGGGGCAACCTCATTGATAACTTATTCATGGGCGCTGAAGCCAAGAAGACCGGCGCCAGTTGGATATCGGTGGTGGTAGCGCTCGCCGCTGGGATCGCCGGCACCTTTATTTTGCCGCCCTTTGGCGGGCTGCTTTTTGCCGCGCTGAGCATACTGGTTGTAGAATGGGTACGTAAACGAGATCTTAAGGAAGGCGCAAAATCAGCCGGGGCGATCATCAGAGGGTGCGGTTTCGCAACCATCGCCCGTTTGGGAATCGGCGTCCTGATGATTGGCTTGTGGGTGGTCTGGGTGCTCTGGCTTTAAAAAAGTACTTGCAGGTCTTTCAGGAACGGGAGCAGCTGGATGGCGCTGTCCTCGTTTATTTAATACAGCCGTGACCAGCAAGGATGCCCGCAGCAAACCCAAACAGAGAGGACCGCGGAGCTGCTTGTCGAAACCGTACATCGCTCATCGCTTCTTGCCAGGAATATCAAAGGCGGTCAGAAACCATTCCGTCAACCCAACCGCCCTGGCGGCTGTTCAGGTACTCGCGTGGTTAACCTATACCACCAGCGGGAGATGAACGAACACCAGCGCGCGGAATAACACGGTCAGCGTGAGGTTTTTTGGCGCGCCAGCAACACCTGGTAGAGCACGATCGAGCCAGCAACAGCGGCGTTAAGCGATTGGATGCGTCCACGCATTGGCAGGCTGAGAATATAGTCGCATTGCTGCCTGACCAACGCGCGCATGCCCTCCCCCTCATTCCCCACCACAAGCGCAATGGGCCCACCCAGGGGTACTTCGGCTGACGAGTCCTCCCCTTCCGCCAGGCCAACCACCCAGGCGCCAGCTTCTTTGAGCTGCTCGAGGCTGCGGGCGATATTGCCCCGCGTGATGAGCAAGTGCTCTGAAGCGCCAGCCGAAGCGGAAACCACTGCCGGCGTTACCTCGGCGGCGCGGTGCTGCGGGTTGATAACCCCGTGCACTCCCACTGCTTCAGCGGTGCGCAACAGTGTGCCTAAATTCTGAGGGTTCTGAATGACATCCAGCACCAGCACGAACAGCGCTTCGTTTCTTTCTTTCGCCAGGTCATAAATGTCATACAGTTCAACATAAGGGTAGACTCCAACCTCAACGGCAACCCCCTGCGGGTTTTCGCCAAGCCGCTCCAGCCGTTCTCGCGCGACACGTTCGACTGGAACTTTTATTAAAGCGGCTGCGCGCAGTATTTCAGCAATGCGCCCTTTTTCTTCCACCCCAGAAGCCAGCAACAGGCGAAACACCTGACGGCGTTTCGCCTGCATCACTTCCATAACCGGGTTTCGCCCCGTAATCCATTCTTTCATCTGCCGGTCATTTCCAATGCCAGGAGGTGCCTTCCTTACTGTCCTCCAACACCACCCCCAGCGCGGCCAGCCGGTCGCGCACGCTGTCTGAGAGTTCCCAGAGTTTGTTCGCGCGCAATTCGCGGCGGATTTCAATGAGTAAATTCACAAAACCATCGACTTCCTGGTGGGTTTCGGTCTCTTTTTCCAAACTTAGCCCCAACACGGTGGTAAGCTGGCGCAATTTGAGCTGAGCAGCGCTGAGCTGCGCGCCTGTGGCGCCATCCGCGCGCGCCTGATTGATGCCCCTCACCAGGTCAAAAAGTTGCGCCAGCGCCCCAGCGGAATTGAAATCATCATCCATGGATTGCACAAAGCCGCTTTCTGCCGTTTCTACCTGGTGCGCCAGGGCGTCCACTACTGATTGAGCAGCCCCGGGCGCTGCCGCAGGCGCGGGTTTGAGTCCAGAACGGAGCCTTTCAATGGCTTTCTCTGCCTGCGCGAGTATCTCATCAGAGAAAGACAATGGATTGCGGTAGCCGGAATTCAGCACCAGCATGCGCAGCGCGTCTGCGGGGTGATTCTCCAGGAATTCTTCAATGGTGACCAGGTTGCCAACCGATTTAGACATCTTCTCACCGCTCAGTTGCAGCATACCATTGTGAATCCAGTAGCGAGCGAACGTTTTACCGGTATAACTCTCGCTCTGGGCGATTTCATTCTCATGATGTGGGAAGACCAGGTCGTTGCCTCCGCCGTGAATATCAATCTGTTCACCAAGGTGATTGAGGTTCATAGCGGAGCACTCGATATGCCATCCGGGGCGACCCTTGCCCCAGGGGCTGTCCCAGGCAGGCTCGCCGGGCTTGGCTGCCTTCCACAACGCAAAGTCCATGGGGTGCTCTTTGCGTTCATCCACCTCAATCCGGTAGCCAGATTGCATGTCATCAATGCGCCGACCGGAGAGTTTGCCATACTGACTGTCTCTGGTGACCCTGAAATACACATCGCCATCCTTGTCATAGGCGAACCCCTTCTCCACCAACCCCTGGATCATGGTGATAATCTGCTCCATTTCCCGTGTGGCGCGGGGGTTCACGGTAGCCGGCAAAATGTTGAAATCCTGTAAGTGTTTTTCAAATTCATGAATGTACATCTCGCCCAGTTTGAATGGGTCCACGCCCTTTTCTTGGGCGCGCAGGATGATCTTGTCATCCACGTCGGTGAAATTCATCACGTGGCGCACTTCATATCCTCGATATTCGAGGTAACGGCGAATGATGTCGAAGACCAGCGCTGACATGGCATGCCCGATATGCGCCTTGGCATATACGGTGGGGCCGCAGACGTACATTTTCACCTTACCGGGCTCGAGGGTCTGGAATTCCTCAACCTTGCGGGATAGTGTGTTGTAAACTTTCATATGAAATCCTGTTCGGAGTCTAATTCGCTGCTTCATCGGGCCGGGCAAAGATCATCCTCCCGGCAGCTGTCTGCAAAACCTTGGTAACCGTCACCTGGATGGATTTATCCATGTATTCACGGCCATTTTCTACCACAACCATGGTGCCGTCATCCATGTACGCCACACCCTGCCCGGTCTCGCGCCCTTCTTGAATGACCTGTACGGTCATGATTTCACCGGGGATGAGCACTGATTTTACCGCGTTCGCCAGTTCGTTGATGTTCAACACCGTGACCCCCTGCAATTCAGCGATACGGTTAAGGTTGTAGTCGTTGGTAAGGATCGGGCAGCGCATTTGCCGCGCCAGCACCACCAGTTTATCATCCACCTCGCGCATTCCTTCCACATCGATATCGCTGATACGCACAGGGATGGCGGGTTCTTTTTGCAGCGCGGAAAGCACCTCCATACCGCGGCGGCCGCGTTGACGGCGCATATTATCAGGAGAATCCGCGATGTATTGCAATTCGTTGAGCACAAAGCGCGGGATAAGCAGCGAGCCTGGCAGAAACCCCGTGCGCGAGATGTCCGCGATGCGACCATCGATGAGCACGCTGGTATCCAGTAAGATGGTGCGGCTTTCCGCCCAGCCCGCGCCTGATGCCCCATCTTTCGCCGTGACTCCTGAACCGCTACGCAGGTTGGAGAGCAAATTGAGAAAATCCTGTTGTCGCAGCTTAAAAATAACCACGCCTAAGTAGGTAAAAAGGATTGCGCCCACAAAAGGCAGCACGCTGCCAAATGGATCGGGCAGCAGAGAAAGAGGGAAGGCCAGCAAGGCGGCCACAATTAAACCCGCCACCAACCCAAATAAAGAGGCCACCAGAGCATGAGTGGTGGCTTTTGCCAGCGCGTTGCGCATCGCCCGCGCTGGGCGGGTGGTGAAATATGGCGTGAGGATGAGCCCGAACAACGCTCCCAGCAATCCAAACAGAAAGCGATACTGCTCCACCGGAAAAGTGGTGGCGCTTGGAGATGTATTGGCAATTTCTCCAAACTGGTTACCCAGAATTCCCCCCACAATCGCCAGGATGACCATCCCAAGAATACGAAAAATAAAATCGACCGACATGATAATTACTCCTGCAAAATAAAAATGAATGAATAAATGTTAATGTCCAGAATAAAACTAAATAATAAAAATAATGTAAAAGCATAATAGCATGCCCGACCGCTTTCGTCAATTGATTGCGGTAAATTGATGGTCAGGGCGTTGCGGCTCAGCGTAGATTTCGTTGACACTGGGATTTCGCCGTGATAAAATCCTTGCACTTGCCCCCATCGTCTAGCGGCCCAGGACGTGGCCCTCTCAAGGCCAAAACAGGGATTCGAATTCCCTTGGGGGCACAAGAACATATAGACCATATGGAACAGAGATTCCATATGGTCTTTTTGGTTTGATATATCATCTCAATGATATCTTTTCCTTATAGGGGCTTTCCCGGATTCAATTCAGGAAAAACCGTCTAAACCTGCGGACCGAAGATTTTAGCATTCAGCATCGGTCTTCTCACTCATTTTTGATCGCGTTGAAGACTTCATCGGCCCGGTAAAGCCGATTGCGTTTCCTGGCTGTCACTTCACGCAAAATTCCCGCCTGTTCGAGATCATTCACATAGCGATGAGCCGTCTTGAAATCGGTTAAACCAAGCCCGGCCTGAAGCTTGCGTACAGTGAAAATTGGATTCCCGATCAGATAATCCACAACGTCTGCCAATCGCTTCACAGATCGGCGGCTGGCCAGTTGTGCGCGGTATCGATTGCGCAACTGCTGAAGATTCTCAATACAACGAGCCGCTTCTCGTGATTGCTCGCGCACGCCAGTAAAGAAAAAGCGCAACCAACCATCCCAGTCACTTTGCTGGCTGACTGCCAGCAGGCGATCATAATATTCGTTGCGATTCCGTTCAATAAACGAGCTCAGGTAGAGCAAAGGGCTCGGCAGGAGATCCCACTGACACAACAGTAAGGAGACCAGCAGACGGCCTACCCTACCGTTTCCGTCCAGAAATGGATGGATGGCTTCGAACTGGTAATGGATAAGAGCAATGCGTGCCAAGGTCGGCAGGTCTGTGGAAGCCTGGATGAATTGCTCCAACGCTCCCAGGACCTCGCGCATTTCATCAACAGGAGGTGGAACATAGGTGGCCGTCTCCAGTGTGCACCCTGCAGGCCCGATCCAGTTCTGACTACGGCGGAATTCACCAGGCGTCATGACCTCCCCGCGTACTCCATCCATTAAAATCCCATGTAGTTCTCGAATCAAGCGTAAACTGAGAGGTAAGCTCTTCACCCGCTCAAGCCCATAGTCCAGCGCTTTTACGTAATTGTAGACTTCACGGGCATCCGTATTGGGTTCTAGGAAAGACATTTGTTCTGATTCATAGGAATACAGGTCTTCCAGTGTGGCGCGCGTCCCTTCGATACGAGATGAGATCACGGCTTCATGGCGGATAAATGAGCGAGTCAGGATGTGGGGATGGGGAAAGCCTTTACCGGCCAGTGCAAGCTTGGCAAGCTCACGTTCGGCCTCGGAAAGCAGGCTTACTAGCAAACTAGACCAAGCCAGCTCTGGAGGCAGAGGATTGGGCAGGAAAGCCAAATACCCCTGGCTGGTTTTGATTAGTTTGCCCGCTGTAGAGTTAATGTAGTCACTTGGTTTCATTTGTAACTGCCAATAAGAATGTTGATTATTGTCATTATACACCGTAAATGCCAATAATAAACGACATAATTGGCGGTTATCAATTACATAGGCAGAAGGGTCATCACATCTCCCCCCTCTCACCATTGGATTATCCCTTTATACAGTATTCCCTTGGAGGCACTGATTCTTTATCGCCCCTCTCCCTTTCTCAGGCAGCAAAATCCTCCAATACTCAACCCAGCCAAGCCAAATTCGAATCCCCCTATCCTAACAGGGTGCTACCTGAAGGGAAGCAATATCGAGTGATTCTCCCGGAAAACCGGGAGACATGGCATCCCTTTGTCTCGAACCACAGGAAAGGCTCACACCAGCTTCCGCTGGCAGGATCAAAGTGAAAAACAATTCCATTTATAATAGGCGAATGGCTCACCTGCTTGGAACTGAACGAGAACGATATGTAAAAAAGACTTTTAAGTCCGTTGCCCGTCGCTATAATATGATGAACCACTTGATGACCTTCGGCGTGGATATCCTTCTGCGCAAGGAAGTGATGCGCATCGCCAAACTGAGAAACGGCGAAAGACTGCTGGACATCGGCGCAGGAACCGGAGACCTGTCACGCGAAGCGCGCCACACCTGCCCGGGCGCAGGTATCACCGCCGCTGATTTCAGCATGGAGATGATGGCTGCCGGAAAAGACTGGGAGACTATCCACCGTTGCCAGGCTGACGCCCTGGCGCTGCCATTCTCTCATAACACGTTTGATGTGGTGGTGAGTGGTTACCTGGTGCGCAACGTGGTAGATCTGGACGCTGCCCTGGCAGAACAGTACCGTGTGCTTAAAAGCGGCGGCAGGGTCGTGGTGCTGGATACCACCCGTCCGCGCTGGAAGCCGTTAAACCCGCTGATCAAGTCCTATTTTCGCTATGTTATTCCCAACCTTGGCAGGCTGTTCACCGGCAATGGCGAAGCCTATACCTACCTGACGCAATCCAGCGAAAATTTCATCAGCGCCGAAGACCTGGCGGATAGTCTGCGGCGCTGCGGGTTCACGAGCGTCACCTTTCGGGTGCGCATGCTGGGAACAATGGCCATCCATTCCGCGAGCAAACGCCCCTAGCCCGGCTGTTTACGCAAGAAAAACCCTTATTTATATAAATTCAGCAGGCGCCTGGTCAGGCGTTCTTTTTTATTCGCCTGAGAAGGACCAAAAAGATGGCAGCAAGCAAGACAACCAGGCTTCCACCGACAAGCAGCCATTTAAGCAACGTGAAAACTGGCGCCAGCCACTCAGCCAGCGAGCGGTGGTGTGGATAACGCGCCATGACCACACTGGTGGCTGTATTCTCCAGAAAATCCAGCCCCAGGGCTGCCAATGGAACGAGGTTGATTAATCGCCAACTTGAACCCACTGGCAGCGATTGATTGAGCAACCAGCCGATAGCGGAGACCAGGAAGAAGGTGTAGATGAACGGGAAAGCCACATCAAAAGTCCAGCGGGCATTCAGATACGCTGTTCTTCCCTCCTGCCCATACACTTCAGCCATGTGATAGAGTTGTTTCGCGTTGTAGAAAAGCGAGGTGTCAGGCGAGCCGCTGCCCTGTGAGTATTCATCTACAATGGCATTTTGCCCTGGCAGGGTGAGCGTGCTAAACCCGATGAACACAATAAACCCGAGCAACACCACCCATCCCCGGGAAAAACGGTAAAGAAAATGAGAAAGGGCGGCCATACGATCCGTCATTCAACCAGCGTGGCGAGAAAATCAAGCAGCCGCTGCCCATCCGCGAAATTGCTTACCAACCCCACAGAAATGCGCACCGCTCCTGAAGCCTTGGTGTTGAGGCAAAGCCGAAATTCATCGTAAGTCAGGCGTTGTTCATGATCAGGACGATTAAAGCAGGAAGATAATTCTTCAGAGGAGATATGCAGAGCGAGCTCGCCGGCACCAGGGTTGCAAAAACAGCCGGTGCGCAGGGAGATATTGCGGGCGTTGGCTTTCTCCTCGATCCAGCGGTGGTCAATGACCATCCCCTCCGGGTTGAAGAAGTTGACCGTCACCGCGCCACCGCGCTGCTTGGTATCCGAAGGGCCGTAGATTTTTACCAGCGGTTTTCCATTACGATGGCGCAGGTCTTTCATGCAGGTCAGCAACCAACCTGTCAGGCATTTCACCCGTTCATGGATCAATTCCATGCCAATGGATTCAAGGTGCTCCAGCCCAATTTTTACAGCCGGGATGTTCAGATAATCCAGCGTCCCATCTTCAAACGCCGCAGGGGCGTCTGCCAGGTAATGCTTTTCTCCCTGCACCGACGCCACAGTGATGGTACCCCCGGCGAACCATGGGCGCCGAAGTTTCTTCAGCGCTGCGCGGCGCGCGATGAGCGCGCCCACACCAGTTGGATAACCAAACATTTTATAAAAGGAAATAGGAACAAAATCAGCCTGCCACCTGGAGAGATCAAGCCTGTTGGTCGGAGCAAAGGCCGCCGCGTCCAGCAGCACATCCCAGCCTGCGGCATGCGCTTTGTCAATCCACTCCAACGGGTGTTGAACGGAAGAAAAATTGGATTGGGCGGGAAAAGCGAAGAGATTGTGGCATGAGCCGCGCGCGTTCGCCAGGTATTCATCCAGCTTGCCCTCAACCGCGCGCAAACGCGGCGGCAGCACCGGGAGATAGCGCACGTGCGCTCCTTTAGCGAGCGCGTATTCTCGGATACCGTTCACTGAATTGTGGTTATCGAAAGTCAGCAGGTAACAACAATCCTGCCCGAAGGGATAGGCTTCTCCTACCAGTTTTAAAGCCCCGCTGGCGTTCGCCGTAAAAATCACCACGTAATCTTCAGGCGAGGCGTTGAAAAAACGCAGTACCCTCGCGCGAGTATCCTCCACCAGGGCTGTTGAGGTGCTAGATGTGGGGTTTGAAGAATGCGGGTTGCCATAAACGCCTTCCAGGAGCATGCGTTGGTGCTTTATCACCTGTGAATCCGCGTATAACCCGCCACCGGTGTAATCCAGGTAAACTTGTTTTTCGCGTTCCAGGCGTTTATAATCGAGTTCACGCAGCCGGTCGAGGTATGAAGTATCGGTGTACCCGGGGTAGCTGGCAATGAATTTTTCAAATGTGAAAGATGTCATCACTGCATTAAACCATAAAAACCAATTTTTATCCGCACAATGTATATAATTGACCTATGAGTGAAACACGCGAGCTGGCAGAGCGGTTAAAGAAAATTACCCATTTCAGCGAAATACCGTTGAGCGGTGTAGAACAGATCATCGCCAGCGGAGAAATACGGCAGTATGTGAAAGGCGCATTCGTTTTCCACGAAGGCGATGAGTCCGCGGGAATGTTCGTTCTTCTCAATGGACAGGTCAATTTGAGCAAGCTTGGCCCAGAGGGAAAAGAAGGCATTCTCAACACGCTCGAGCCCGTCATCATGTTCAATGAAGTATCCGCTCTTGACGGAGGCCCGAACCCGGTAAGCGCATACGCGCACACCGATATCCGCTTATGGCGTATCGGTTATCTCCCTTTTCAACAATTGCTGAGGCAATACCCGCAAATTGGCATCAGTTTGCTTGGCGTGTTGGCACGGCGCAACCGCCTGTTGCTCACACATTATGACGACCTTTCGTTCCGTACAGTTCAGGCGCGCATGGCCAAGCACTTGATTTCTCTCAGCGAGAACGGTCGACGATCCATCAACCGCATGGAAAACCCCATTCACACAATCGCCGCCCGTATTATCACTTCTCCTGAAGCAGTAAGCCGCACGTTGAAAGTTTTCAAATCCGCCGGGGTGCTGCGAGCAAACCGAACGGAAATTGAAATTCTGGACCCCAGGCACCTGCAGGAACTGGCAAAAATCGATTTATAAGCATCGCGGCGCCGCTGTTTGTCATAAGTCTTTTTGATTAATGTCAATGACTTATCCCCGCCGGGTATGTTATATTGTGTAGTGGTTAATCACAAACACGGGAGAAGTAAAATGCAATGGCTCAATAAACGATATCAGTTCCTCTTCCGCTCCACCAAAGGGTTGATCTTAGTGGCAATCGCGTTCGCCGCTCTCGGCTCCGCATTCTTTGGCTTGCTCTCAGGCCCGATGGCTGATTACGGCATCAAGGATGTTGTGGTGCGCGCGTTGAACATCAACCTGGAACCTGCCGAGCGCGAAGGCAGATTGGTGATCCTCTACCACTCGCTGGCAATGATCGCCATCGCCGTGGAAGTTTACATGATCACTGATTTATTGAAAATGAAAGACAACCACCGTCTGCCAATCAACACCACGGTTACCGTCGGCTACCTGATGGTGATGTTTGGCGGGCTGCCCTTTGCTTATTGGGGGCATAACTGGGTGCTGCACGGCATCTACATCGCCGGTCTGTCGCTTATTTTCTTTGCGGGATGCTTGCTGCTGGTGGCGTTGTGGCCCTGGAGAGACGAATACCGCCTGAAGGATAAAGACTACGCTCAAACAAAAAAAGGTTACGATATGGAGCGTATTGCCTTCTTCATGGTCTCGCTCACTACCTTGATTTCGGCGATTTTTGGCGCTGTGCCTGGGTCTTTCTATGGAAACGGTTTTGAAACCTTCCTGGCCGAAAATGTGGTGCGCGATCCTCATAAAACCGCGCTGGACCTTTCCATCATCGGTCACCTGCATATCATGCTGGCGCTCATCGCCATCATGTGCGCGCTCATCATCGGCAGGTGGATGGATTTCAAAGGAATGTGGCAGAAACTGGCCATGCCGCTTTATATCGTGGGCGCTTTCGTGCTCTCACTTGGCACCTGGCTGGTGGTTCAGTTCGAAGAAATCGCGCATTTCATCATCTATGGCGGTTCAACCGTGGCCATGCTCGGGGCGCTCTTCCTGGTGATCGATTCGTGGAAAAAGATCATCCGCAGCGGGCTGGATGAAAAAGGCATCCGCAAAGGCAACTTCTTCCAGGGCGTCGCTGCGCTGCTGAGAGACCCGGTGCGTTTTGGTCCTACCTGGCAAATGGTGTTCATGAACTTCACCGTCAGCGGCGTGGGTATTTTCACCGCGGTGAAGCTGGATGAAATTTTCCGCAAATGGCAATTTATGGACGAGCGCTCGATCCTGACCGGTCACTGGCATATCCTCGCCACCCTTACCGCCACCATCCTGCTTCTCTATTACGCAGACCTGGCGGGGTTGAAGGGGAAAGCGCGAAAGTGGTTCGGTTGGGCGGTCATTATCTTTTCAGACGTGGCCTTTGCCGCCGTCACCGTTTACGAGATGAAGCGCCTTTTCATCACCGAAGGTGAGCAACAGCCGCTGGTCAACCGCGCTGTGTTAGCCGGGGATATTGGCGTAATCGTGTTATTGCTGGCGCTGGCCGCCTTGATGGTGTGGCGGCTAACTGACCTGTTTAAAAAGAAAGGCAGGTGGCAAGAAGAAACGACCCACCGATTGGCCAAAAAGGAGGAGGTGCAATAATGAAAAAATCGATCATCACCATGTCCCTTTTCCTGCTTTTCGCCCTCACCGCCTGCCAGCCAGTAGATTTTCAGGCTGCGCCACCGGTGTTCGATACTGGAATGGACAGCGAGCAATGGGTGGAGATACCAGCAGGTGAGTTTTTGCAAGGACAATTCAAAAAGGAAACCACGATCGATCACGCGTACGAGATTATGGTTACCCCGGTGACCAACGCTCAATATGCTGCTTACTTAAACGAAGCACTCGCTGCTGACTATATTCAGGTCAATGGCAACCAGGTGGAAGGTTACTATCCTGGAGATGCTTTCGCTGGCGGGCGACATGAGGAAGAAATCAAGGCAGGCAGTTACATTCACATCCCCCTGGATGACCCTTTCCTGCGCCTCTCTTATGACGGAAACAGTTTCACTGTGAAACCAGGATGGGAAAACCACCCGATGACTATGGTTTCGTGGTTTGGCGCCAAATCTTATTGTGAGTTCAATGGCTGGCGCTTGCCCACCGAGCTGGAATGGGAAAAGGCGGCGCGCGGCACAGATGGCCGGGCTTATCCCTGGGGCGAAGAAATTGCGCGCAACAACGCGAACTTCTACTTCAGCCGCGATCCTTTTGAAAACATGGCTACCTTCGGTTCCCGCACAACTCCTGTTGGTTTTTACAACGGGAAGACGTATAATCACTACACCACGCTGGATTCCGCCAGCCCCTATGGCGTTTACGATATGGCCGGCAACGTCTGGCAGTGGACAGCCAATGTGTATGACGCTCAGCATTACCGCTACATGCGCGGCGGCAGTAAGGATATGTACGAAAACAACCTGCGCGTCTGGTCAATGAACAATGCCACGCCAACATTCACCAGCCCGGGAACCGGTTTTCGTTGTGTGCGCGATGTGGAGTAAAGATTGATGAAATTGCTGCATAAATTCAACCATTACTGGTCGCTCATTAAAAGCCTGCAAACCGCGCTGCTTACAGTGACCGGCATCGCAGGCTATATGAGCGCCCGTTGTCCATTTACCCATTGGACAACGATGACAGGGTTGATTGCCAGCCTGCTGCTCTCTATCAGCGGCAGCACCGTACTTAACATGTGGTATGACCGCGACATTGACAGCGTGATGAACCGCACCCATCACCGCCCATTGGCCAGTGGGACGATCTCTCCGTCAGAAGCCCTGTGGCTTGGGCTGGGTCTTTCTGCCGCGGGAGTCATACTGGCTGCAGCGCTTTCGCCTTTGTATGGGCTGTTAATATTCGCCGGCATCTTTTTTGACGTTATCGTTTACACCATCCTGTTAAAACGCCGCACCTGTTGGTCGGTCGTTTGGGGTGGTATCGCCGGGGGCATGCCCATCCTGGCTGGACGGGCGTTGGGCATGGGTCAAGTAGATTTGATTGGCATCCTGTTGGCGCTGGCCATACTGTTCTGGATTCCAACTCACATCCTCACCTTCAGTATGCGCTACCAGCAGGATTACGACAAAGCGCGCATTCCAACTTTCCCTTCCACCTACGGAGAAAAAGTAACCCGCCGCATCGTCGCCCTTGCCAGCCTGGTCGCCGCTGGGTTAATCGGCACCGCGGCAGTAATGGTTGGAGTGAAGCAGGGCGCGCTGCAGGTGCTGGGCATCCTTTCTGGAGGGCTACTGGTGATGGCCGTTTTAATGCTCTTTAAACCAAACTCCAGGCTCAATTTTCATTTGTTCAAATACGCTTCGGTATATATGCTGGCATCCATGGTGTTGCTGGCATTCTAATCTTTTTTTGAAAAGGAATTCCTATGAAACCTGAAAGTGGCATTTCAAAAACATTAAGATTCATCGGCATTTTGTTTATGGCGCTCACGGCTGCGGTCACCGTATTGGCTGGCGTGGGCACCTCCTGCGTGGCGTTTCTGCCCAATAACTGGGGACCGAGCATGGCAAAGATCGCGCCAATGCAATGGCTCTACATCCTCTATGTATTGTTGACCATCGCCATCGGGGTGTTGGGCATCAGGGCAGTGGTATTGCTGGCAAAAGGACGACAGGGCGCTTACAAAGCGGCGCTGATCGCGCTGGTCGCAGGCCTGGTTGTGGGGGTGGTTCATATGATCACCTCGCGCATGCTGAGGGGTTCATCAATGCCAGTGGATGGCATCGTGTACATCACTGTGTTGACCCTGGTCATTTTCCTCGTCTTCCGTATTCCAGCCATCTGGAACGGGGTAGATTACAGCAAAGCGCCGCGTAAAGAAGGAAAGAGATCCAGCGGAGCCGCGGCCATCGTCGCCGGAGCGCTGTGCCTGACCATCCAGTTCTTCATGGCACCAACCCACACATGGGGCGGAGTAAACTACGCCGACGCGTTTAACACCAGCATGACGATTGTCGGCAGCGGGCTGGTGTTGCTGGGTATCGGGCTCATTCTCAGCAGCGTCCTGGTGCTTGCTCCCATGAAGCGCAAAGTAGACACGCTCAGGTAACCTCATCCTCTCCCTTTTTCAGAACAAAAGAACTGGCTGATGCCAGTTCTTTTTCATCCCCGGTGATGCTTCTCAGCAGGGAATTTTGTATTCTTCCCATCCCTTAAAGGAAACTAGAGGGCAGATATTGGAAGTTACGCTTTCTTCTGCTGACAGTTCCGAAGTAAAAAACTCGGTATAGGCTGGTTCATGAATGTGTTATGATTGCCGCGATAAAAAAGGAGAATCTGGAATAATCTGATGTTTACCTTACTGGTTGTTTCAGTCATTTGGGCTTTTTCATTTGGATTAATTAAAGGCAACCTGACAGGGGTTGACTCTAACTTCGTGGCTTTCGCGCGCCTGTTCATTGCCGCGCTGGTTTTTCTTCCATTCATCAAGTGGAAGAAAATTCAAACAAAAACCGCTATCAAACTGGCGCTCACCGGATTGGTGCAATTTGGGATGATGTACATCGCCTACCTGGCCGCCTTCAGAACACTCAAGGCTTACGAAGTCGCGCTGTTCACCATATTCACCCCTATCTTCGTCACGCTGATCAATGACGCCTTTATGAAACATATTAACCTGCTGCATTTGGCTGTGGCATTGATCACCGTAGCAGGCACCGCCATTATTGAATGGGAATCCATTCAAACGCCCGCAGTGTGGAATGGGTTTCTGCTGGTCCAACTTTCCAACCTGTGTTACGCTTTTGGGCAAATTTATTACCGCAGGTTGATGGCGCAGCATCCAGAGTTAAAAGATCAGGATGTATTTGGCTATCTTTACCTGGGCGCAACGGTCATCACTGCGGCGGCGACGCTGTTCACCACGCCATTCAATACCCTCGAACTCCATTCGAAACAGAGTCTCACCCTGCTTTACCTGGGGGTCGTCGCCTCCGGTGTGGCTTTCTTCCTCTGGAACATAGGTGCGCGCCGGGTAAACGCGGGCGCGCTGGCTGTCTTCAACGATCTTAAAATTCCCCTCGCCGTGGCGGTTTCGCTGCTCGTCTTTGGTGAAAGCGCCAACCTCCCTCGGCTGCTCATTGGCGGCGGCATCGTTATTGGCGCGCTCGTAATAAACGAATGGCTCAGTAAACGGAACCTCGTCAAAATAACGGGTTGATAAATAAACCGCTCTCGCGAGCGGGTTATTTATCTTTACCGGCCATTTCGATGATCTTGATGATCACTTCAACCGCGCGCTCTAGTGAACGAGTGGGCAGAACTTCATACTTGCCATGAGCGAAAAGCCCTCCGGTAAAAATGTTGGGTGTTGGTAATCCCATAAAAGACAAGCGCGAACCATCCGTGCCGCCGCGGACGGGCAATATTTTCGGCTCTATGCCAAGCGCGAGCATGGCATCACGCGCGTTTTCAACAATCTCAAAAACCGGTTCGATCTTCTCGCGCATGTTATAGTATTGGTCGTTAATCTCCAGTCCAATCCGTCCCTCGCCGTAACGCCGGTTGAGCAGGGTGGCTGCGTCGATCATGTATTGCTTGCGTTTTTCAAGCAGCATCCGGTCATGGTCACGGATAATATAATACATGCGGGTGTTTTCTACCGAGCCGGATACACCCAATAAATGAATAAACCCTTCACGCCCTTCGGTGAATTCGGGGCGCTCATTGACCGGCAGCATGGCATTGAATTCCATAGCCAGTAGAATCGAATTGACCATCTTGTTTTTCGCCACCCCAGGGTGAACATTCCTGCCGCTTACGGCAACCTGCACCTCGGCAGCGTTGAAGGTTTCGTATTCCAGTTCGCCAATTTCTCCGCCATCTACCGTGTATGCGTAACTGGCACCGAATTTCTCCACATCAAATTTATCTGCGCCGCGCCCAATTTCTTCATCCGGGGTGAAGCCAACACGGATTTTCCCGTGCTTGATCTCCGGGTGCGCGACCAGGTGCTCCATTGCAGACATGATCGCCGCGACACCAGCCTTATCGTCCGCCCCGAGCAAGGTGGTGCCATCTGTGGTGATCAACTCTTGCCCAATATACTTTTGCAGTTCCGGGAAGTCCATCGGCTTCATTTGTATACCGAGTTCATGGTTGAGCACAATATCACCCCCGTCATAGCTGGCGACAATCTGGGGGTTAACCTGCGCGCCGCTCATATCCGGACTGGTGTCGAGATGCGCGATGAAGCCGATAACAGGGAGAGGCTTTTCAGTGTTCGCCGGTAGTGAAGCCATCAGATAGCAGTTCTCATCCAGGCTTATTTCCTGCAAACCCATTTCACGCAATTCTGATTCGAGCACCCGCGCCAAGTCAAACTGCGCCTGAGTGCTGGGGCAGGTCTCGCTGTCACGATTCGATTCCGTGTTGATCCTGGCGTACTTGATAAATCTTTCTTTTACTGTCGGCATGCGCCCTCCTGGTAGCTTGATGAACTGATTATATACCGAAGCGTGGGTTGACTGGTATACGCAACTCTTGCCGCGTACGGTTAAGCGCCCTTGCCGTAAACGCTTGAGGTGATATTGCCAACTTGTGCTGGTGGCGCTTTCCACTTTTCTTTTAAGGGTGCAGCGGTTAAAGAGTGAATTAATCCAGGAAAACCACAGAGCCGTCACGCTGACGGCTCCGGGGGTTTGGCGCTGCGGCTTCCCTACTCTATCGCGAGGAGGGATGCCGCAGCGCTGTGTTCAAAACTGGTACACATCGTAGACATCACCTCCTCATCGTTAGGATGGCAAGTTCTTCTGGTTAAGTTAATCATAATTCCGCATTCGCGTCAAGCGGGCGCGGTCACCCACTGCCCTCCGACTATGGCTTGCTCCAACCTCCTATCCCCTTTATAATTTGCCCTATGTCTGAGAAAAAAGACGATACCCCTCAAAAATTTCGCTGGCTAAACCCTGCGTTGGTGCTGCTGCTGGTAGCGCTTTTTTCTGCGTGGCTGCTGCTCACGCCCCCGGGTATCGAAGGCAAGATGAACGCGATAGGGTATTCGGTCTGCCACCAAATCGACAGCCATTCCTTTAGTGTCGGAGGGAAAGTGCTGCCGTTATGCGCGCGCTGCACCGGCACTTTCCTGGGTTTATTCATCTCGATGGTCTACCTGTACTCAAAAGACCGTAAAAGCGGTTTCCCATCCAGGCAGAAAATAACGGTGCTGTTGTTCTTTTTCGCCTTTTTCGCCTTTGACGGCATCAACGCCAGCCTTCCGCTGGTGGGTCTTAAAACCGTCTATACACCCTCCAACCAGCTCAGGTTGATCAGCGGGTTGCTCTTCGGTATCACGCTGGCAAATGTGTTGCTGCCGTTATGGCACCAGACACTATGGTCAAACCCGAACCCGCAGCCAGTCTGGCATAGCTGGCAGCAGCTTGGTTGGTTATTCCTATTTTGCGCCCTCGCTGGGGTGATGGTGGTATCCGATGTGCCCATCCTGTTTTACCCTATCGCCATCCTCTCCACCCTGACCATCTACCTGGTGCTGGGCATGATCTACACATTGCTTTGGTGTATCATCTTAAAAAAGGAAAACTCGCTGCATCTTTTTCGCGATGGTTTTCGTATATTGAGTGCCGGTTTAATCACGGCTATCACCCAGGTTGGGCTTATGGATCTCATCCGCTTCTCTCTCAGCCAAACCTGGTAGGAAAAGGAAATGAATTAATGGATATTTTCAATATTTTTACAGCGTTTGGCCTCTCTGCCAGCGCCGGTTTGAACGCCTATATTCCTCTGCTGGTCGTCTCGCTGCTCGCCAAATTCACCAATCTGATCAAACTGCAAGAACCCTGGAACCTGATGACTTCCTGGTGGGTGATCGGCGTGCTTATCGTGCTGACCATCGTGGAGATACTGGCAGATCTATTCCCAGGCGTTAACCATGTAAATGATGTCATCCAGTCGTTCATTCGACCTACCGCTGGGGCGGTTGTATTTGCAGCCACCTCCAGTCAGGTGGGTGATGTGAACCCTATACTGGGCTTGATCGCGGGCCTGTTGGTTTCAGGCGGGGTACACGCCGTAAAAGCTCTGGCGGTGCGACCAGCCGTAAACGCTGCCACCGGTGGTTTGGGTAACGTACCCGCTTCGATTGGTGAACAAGCCACCTCGACAGTGGTTTCGATTCTCTCCGTGATCATACCGGTGATCGTGGCCATCACTCTGACAATCGTTCTCATTATTATTATTCTTTGGGCAAATAACCGTAAGAAAAAACGAGAAACCCAACCCGTAGAGTGACCCAGCCAGAAAAAGAACTGCCAGATGTGAAAAATCAGGAACTGCTTGCCAGCCGGAAAAGGCAGGTATGGCAGGTTGTGCTGGTCATGACCCTCTCCTTCTGTATTGGCATTGTTTTGTTCATGCTCATCTTGTGGTGGGTTTTCCAGAAAATTTCCCCTTGAATGCCAGCGCCGTAGGTTTTACTGCCAGTGGAAGCGTTTTTATTCGGGCAGCACAACAACATCTTCCGCATTCAGGCGTAATTCAAGCGCCTTCCCCAGTACAAGCGGGGAGGCAGTAAAGCATTCCAAACTGGCGCACTCACCGACCTTCATACGCACCCGGTAATGGTCTCCCATGAAGCGGCACTCCGTAACCTCGCCGTTAATGCTGCCGGCTGAAGGTTGATGTTCGCCTGAAAAAAGCCCATCCAGTCTGACCAGAAGGTGCACCACCTGACCCGGACTTAAAAGGGAGGGATATCCAGGAACGAACGGGCCAAGCGTCCCACAGGCGGTTTGTACCATCAGCGGGTTTACGCTGACCACCCTGCCTTCGAGCAAGTTGGTCATACCTAAAAAGCGCGCTACCCAGGTGTTCGCCGGCTGACGGTACACTTCTTCTGTGAGACCACTTTGCACAATTCGTCCGTTGTGCAATAAGGCGAGCCGGTCACCCAGCAAGATGGCTTCTTCCTGGTCGTGTGTCACGTAGATAGCAGGAATGCCTGTCTGATGGAGTAACTCGCGTAAATCTTCCTGTAACTCAACTCGCAGGCTTCGATCGAGCGCTGCCAGCGGTTCATCCAGCATTAAGAGCTGTGGTCGCGGCGCCAGCGCGCGGGCAAGCGCCACACGCTGCTGTTCGCCGCCAGAGAGGTCAGTGACCCGACGACTGGCAAAAGCAGTCATATTGACACGCTCCAGCGCTTCAAAAACACGGGCGCCAAGTTGATCTTTGGCTGCGTGCTGCATGCGCAAACCAAAAGCGATATTCTCGCTTACGTTGAGGTGTGGGAAAAGCGCATAATCCTGAAACATCAACCCAAACCCGCGCCGGTGCGCCGGGACAGCGCTGACATCCTTGCCGCGCCAGAGGATGCTGCCAGCGTCCTGGGTTTCGATACCCGCGATAATGCGCAAAATGGTGCTCTTGCCGCTGCCAGAACTGCCGAGCAGGCACAGGGTTTCGCCAGCCACCACGTAAAAACTCACGCCATCGAGGAGAGGGGCGCCTTCATACATTTTATGCAGATCGATGATTTCCAAACGGTCCATGCGCCCTCCGTTATTCACTGCCGTTGATTGCGCGGCTGAGGCTTTCAAGCAAACCAATGCTCACCGCGCAGATGACAATCAGAATTGTAGCCATCGCCATAGCCTGCCCGTAATTCAACCCGCCAGGCTGAGCCAGGTAACGAAAAATGGCTACAGGCACTGTGGGATTGTCTGGCCGCGCGATAAAGGTTGTGGCGCCGAACTCACCAATCGATATGGTGAACGCAAAAAGCCCGCCTACCAGAAGAGGGCGGCTCAGCAACCTCATCTCCACCTCCCACCAGGCGCGCGCCGGGGATGCACCCAGTACCGCTGCTGACTGGCACAACGATTTTGGCATGGCAGACAAAGCAGGCTGTACGGTGCGCAGCACAAATGGGATGGCGATCAGGCTGTGAGCCAGCGGTACCAGCCAGGGAAAAGATGCGCGTGACAGCATGCTGCCGCTGAAGGCGATAAGCAACCCTAAGCCAAGCGTTACAGAGGATGCGCCAAATGGGAGCATTACCAGGGGATCCAGCCAGCGCCTTGTGGCTGGGCGTTTTACCATCGCGTAAGCCAGCAGGGTGCCAGCACCCACAGAGAGAAGCATGGTTATACCCGCATAACTCATTGAATTAATCACCGCACGCGAAGGCGGAACATAAAAAACACTTTGCTGCCGGTTGACGAAAAGTTCGCGGTAATAGTCCATGGTCAACCCGGATTGTACCTTTCCACGCTGACCGCGCTCACCTTCAAGGCGGACCAGCGAACGGCTGACGAGCGCAAATAAAGGGAGCACCTGTAGGGTGAATAAAATAATTACCATCAGCGCAACGGTCCCTTTTTCAACCGCTGAACGTGGTTTGCGCGTACCTTCTCCGCTTAAGCGCGGAAAGAGGGGCACATCGTTACCCTGGCTGGACCAGCCATAAAGGAGCAGGATGATGACTGTGCAGGCAAGTTGGATGAGTGAAAGTAGACCAGCCATCGGCAGGTTGAGGTTATGCAAAGCCTGAGTATAAATGGCCACCTCAAGCGTAGAAAAACCAGCCCCTCCCAGCATGAGGATGACGCCGAAGCTGGTGAAATCAAAAAGGAATACCAGTAGGGCGGCAGAAAGGATAGGACGGCGCAGTAATGGATAAACGACTTCAATAAAGGCGCGCCACGGGGAAGCCCCCAGTACCCTGGCACTGTTTTCAAGACGCGGGTCAAGTTGTGACCAGGCGTTACCGACAACGCGGATGATAATGGCAATATTATAAAAAACATGCGCCACCAAAATGGCCGTAAAAGTATTTAAAAAGTTTATCGGTGGCGCTTGAGCGCCGGTCAACTTCATCATAAGCAAGTTGACCCAGCCACGCGGTCCGAGCAGCGCGTTAAACGCCACCGCGGTGACCACGGTGGGCAACACGAACGGCAGCATGGTGAGCATGCGTAAGCCACGCTTGCCTGTAAAATCGAAACGAGCAAAAACATACGCCGCAGGCAATCCCAATAGAAGGGTTAACAATGTAGAGAGCAACGCCTGAAAAACAGTAAAACCCAGCGGTCGCAGCGAATCAGAGAATACAATATCCCCGCTTTGCGCGAACATGACGTTCAGAATGGCCGCCATGGGGATAAAAAAGAAGACCGCTAACAATGCCAACGGCGCTCCCCATAACAGCACGCCAGATTGCTTGACTGACCTCGTCAACTCCTGCCAGAACCTCAAGGCAGCATTACCCTGGTCCACTCGGTAACCCACTTGTCCCGGTTTTTCGAGATCAGCACAGGGTCAATCCTGGCAGGCTCCTGCGCGAACGCTGCGTATTGCAAAAAATCATCTGGCAGCGTGGCTGCTGGGTTAACTGGGAAAACAAACATTTGCAGCGGCAGGTCTTCCTGGAAAACCGGGCTGAGCATAAAATCAATAAACCTTTGTGCCAGTTCAAGTTGACTGGTGCCCTTCAAGATCCCAGCGTACTCGATCTGGCGAAAACAGGTGTTCGCAGTGGTGATGGAGGCAGTGGGTGCTTCGTTTAAGGGCTCAGAAGCATAAATGACCTCAGCCGCCGGGCTGGTGGCGTAACTCACCACCATAGGTTGCAACCCGCGCCCTGAAGAAGCAGAGAAGTTGGTATAGTAAGCGGTTTCCCAGTCATTCACCACTACCACGCCATTCTGTTTCAGTGAACGCCAGTAATCCAGGTAGCCAGTTTCCCCATACTCCGCGATGGTCACCAGCAGAAAGGCCAGCCCCGGTGAAGATGTAGCGGGGTTTTCCACAACCAGCAACCCGTTCCCTGCTTCACCTTTATACGCAGGTTTTGCCAGGTCTGCCAGGGTTGCTGGCAGCGCCAATCCGCGCTCTATAAACCAGGCTTTATCGTAATTGATACATACATCGCCAAAGTCAATCGGTGTCACCATGCCAGAAAGCCCACTTTTAAATTCTCCCGGCAGTTGCGCGAGCGCGGTTGGGGTGTAAGGCACAAAAATTTGCTCCTGCAGGGCGCGCGAGAGGTAAGTATTGTCAATTCCATAGAACACATCCGCTTCAGGATGGCTTCGGGTGAGAATCGCACGGTTAAGCGCAGCGCCGGTATCGCCAGATTTTAGGAACACCAGTTTAGCGCCGTACTCTTCTTCAAACGTTTTTACCACTGTTTCAGAGACCGAAAAAGAATCGTGCGTCATCACTGTAAGGACCGGCGTCGCTGTTTCTGTTGCAGCCGCCCGCGTGCAACCGGCGGTCAGCAGCAGCGCGCTAAGCAGAGCGCATACCCTTAATCGGCGTTTCATACGATCACCTCGCGTCGCGCATGGATGCATAAGAGGATGCCTGATTGAATTTGAACACTGGCGTTTTCAGCCAGCATTTCATTGCTGATCCCGCGGCTGCGATAAAAAATCAGGCTTTCGTTGGTCAGCGGGTACCTCAACCCGCTGGTTGAAATACCGCGTACGATTGGCGAGAGCGGCAGCAATGACACGGTGTCTCCCAGGCCGCCCTCAAGCGTCACCGCGCCGTGAATGAGGATCACCTCCTGCGCGCCGTCATCGATGCGCACATCAAGGTCAGCCAGCACTGGCAGGTTGAGCAGATAGATATTCGAGAGTGTCTGGTCGAGCCTTCCGCCAAGCGCGCCGGTGATGGTAATGCGGCTGCACCCTGTTGCGACAGCCTCTTGCAGCGCCAGTTCAAGGTCGGTTTCATCTTTATCAAGCGGGAACCTGCGTACTTCAGCGCCCATCTTTTCTGCCCAGCGTATCTGCTCAGGGGATACCGAGTCCAGATCTCCGACCAACAGGTCAGGTTTGAGGTTGAGCGCCTGCACGTGAGCCAGCCCGCCATCAGCCGCGATGATCCAATCCGCGCGGGTCGCCATCTCACGGGCTGCTCGCGGGTCCCTCAGTTCACCATAGGCAAAAACAAGCACGTGGTTAATGGACATTAAACAACCCTCCGCCAGGGAGGGTTGTATGGTTGAGTGATTATCCCTCCGCCGGCATAATCCGGATCAGGTAATGCGGGTCTAGGGTTCGCTCCCTACTCTCAGCCCGTGCAGCGGGCTCCCCGTTTCTTTATCTACATTGAGTATAGACGGGTGAAGGATGAATGTCAAGGCTGCGATGTGAGGGCCAGCATTGGCTGCCAAAGGCGCTGCAGGCTGCCTGCCGCTATCACGGGGTTCAAATCCTTCCGCTGCCAACCCTTTACCTGGCCTGTAAAACCGTTTCCTGAATAGCCCAGAAAAGGAATTATCTGGTACCCATCAAAATCAACGATTTTTGTCCTCCGTATCGTAAGAAACCGTCATTCGCGTTTGGCTCCTTCAAAGGATTGGTTCCTCCTGCTTATGCGAGAAGTCAGGCTTTCGCGCCTTACTCGGGGGTTGTCCCTAATAATTATCCCTGAGCAGGATTTTCCTCAATTAAGTTTACAGGTCCTTCTTGCTATTTGATATAAAATAAGTCATAGGTTCTATGACACATCCAATGGATCTCATCTCGCTTCAAGATATTAAAGACGCGCATAAACGGATTCAACCTTACATCCTGCGCACACCTTTGATCCATTCAGTTTTTCTGAGCGAAAGAGTCAACGCCCCGGTCTCACTCAAGCTTGAGTGTTTGCAACCAACGGGTTCATTCAAGCTGCGCGGGGCTGCCAACCGCTTGCTGCAACTCACCGAAGAAGAGAAAACGCGGGGCGTAATCACGGTTTCCAGCGGCAATCATGGAAAGGCGCTGGCGTACATGGGTGAATTACTGGGAGTCCCGGTCACCATTTTTCTATCCACCCATACACCCGCCTGCAAAGTAGAGAGTCTGCGCAAGACGCACGCGCATATTATCGTAACGGGCAATAGTTATGATGAGGCCGATGCCGCAGCGATTGAATACGAAGAAAAAAATGGCCTTGTGCACGTCTCTTCATTCGACGATCTGCGGGTTATTGCCGGGCAGGGAACCATGGCGCTGGAAATTCTCGCCGATGCGCCAGACACCTGCCACATTATCTACCCGCTCTCCGGGGGCGGCATGGGCGCCGGAATCGGCCTCGTCAGCCGGCAGCAATCTTCGCCGGTGCAAACCTGGGGGGTAAGCATGGAACGCGCTCCGGTCATGGTGCGCAGCCTGGAAGCAGGAAGAGTATTGGAGTTGCCAGAAGAAGCCACCCTGGCTGACGGACTGAAAGGCGGGCTGGGCACCCCCAACCTTTATTCCTTCGCGATTTGCCGTGAAGTGGTCAACCATACCGCTCTGGTCAGCGAAGAAGAGATCGGTCAGGCGGTGGCCTACCTTTTTTATAAACATCGCCTGGTGGTAGAGGGTTCGGGCGCGGTGGGGGTCGCCGCCTTGCTGGCAGGCAAAATCAAGCCAGATGCCCCAACCACAGTGGTCATCAGTGGCAGCAATATTAATCTACCCACGTTTATGGAACTGGTCGAGCGTTACTCAGCCCTTTTTTAATCCCATCTCAAAACCCGGGATGCGGGTCTTCTTTTCCAGGTACTTCAACCCCCAGGTGAATATGAACACCAATACCAGGTAAACCACCGCGACCGCCAGGTAACTGCCTACCGGGTTGTAGGTATCCGCAGCGGCACGTTTGGCCTTTGCCATCAGGTCTTGCACCGCGATGAGGAACACAATCGCCGTGGTTTTCAGCAGCGAAATCGGCTCGTTGGACCAGGCGGGGATCACCAACCGCAGCGCCTGCGGCAGGATGACATACCAGATGGTCTTCCAGCGCGAAAGCCCAATCGCTCTGCCAGCGGTCATCTGCGACGCCCCAATAGATAAAATCGCGCCGCGCAAATATTCTGCCTGGTAAGCCGCGCTATTCAATCCCAAGGCCAGAAATGCGGAAAGGGTTTGCGATAGAGTAATCCCCAGCGAAGGCAACCCGTAATAGATGATGAACAATTGCACCAGCAGCGGCGTACCCCGGAAGAGCTCAATGTAACCGATGGCAATGGTTTTCAACCATTTCGGTGCATATACCCTGGCGACTGCCAGCGCGAGACCGAGAACAAACCCCAGCGTGAGTCCAACCGCGGTCAGCTCAAGGGTGACCCCCGCACCCTTGATGAATTCGGGTAAATAGCGCTCAAACAACTTTAACCAGGCGATCATTTAACTCTCTTTTTCTTTCTTCCCATACAGTTCGGTGATCTTCCAGAGAAATTCACGCGTGCGCTCGTGCTTGGGGTGGTAAAACAGGTCTTCTGGTGAACCTTCTTCAACAATACTGCCTTTTTCAAGGAAAACGATGCGGTCAGCCACCTCTCTGGCAAACCCCATCTCGTGGGTCACCACCAGCATGGTCATGCCTTCGAGCGCCAGTTTGCGCATCACTTCCAACACCTCACCAATCAATTCAGGGTCTAACGCCGAGGTCGGTTCATCGAAAAGCATAATGCGCGGGTCCATCGCCAGCGCGCGGGCAATCGCCACGCGCTGTTGCTGCCCACCCGAGAGCTGCCCCGGGTAGTGGTCAGCCCGGTCTAAAAGCCCTACCCGCTCCAGTTCGAGCAACGCTTTGTGTTTGGCTTCATCCGGTTTCATGTGCCTGACCTTGGTCAGACCCAGCATCACGTTTTCCAACGCGGTGAGGTGGTTGAAAAGCAGAAAATTCTGGAACACCATTCCAATATGCTGGCGCACCTTGTCTTCATCACAACTTTTGGCGGTAATCTCTATATCATCCAGCCAGATCTGGCCCTCATCCGCAATTGTGAGCAAGTTAATACAGCGCAGCAGCGTGCTCTTGCCTGTTCCACTGGGGCCAATAATGACGATGGTATCGCCTTCGTTCACCACCAGGTCCATATCATGGAAAATGACGTTTTCCCCGTATTTTTTGGTCAGCTTCTTGATGGTCAGAATCGGTTTTGCCATGTCTGTCTCCAAATCATGGGTTGGCTGGAATATGCAACCGTCGGTCCAGCGCGTCCAGCAAACGGTTGGTGATGAACACCAGCAAGAAATAGATGAGCGCAGCCACCGCATAGGCCAAGAAAGGTTCCTGGGTGCTGGCACTGATCAGCTGAGCGCGCCGCAGGATTTCTGGTACGCCCAAAGCGTATACCAGTGAAGAATCCTTAACCACGATGGCAGCCTCGTTTGACCAGGGCGGGATGGCCAGGCGCAGGGTTTGCGGCAAAATGACATGCCTGATGGCCTGGTTTTTGCTCATGCCAATAGCCCGGGCAGCCATCATCTGTCCGCCACTGACAGATAGTATCGCGCCGCGCACAATCTCCATCTGGTAGGCGCTGCTGACAATTCCCAGCGAAATCGAACCCGCCCAGAACGGTGAAAGGTTGATACTGCCAGACACGATGAAATAGAGAATAAAGAGCAGCACAATCGGCGGGATACCACGCATGATGGTGCTGTAGAGGGAGGTCAGGCGCTGAGTAACTTTTCCCCCGTAAACGTTCAGAATTGAGAAGAGGATTCCCAGCAGCAACCCGGAAGGCAACGCTACCAACGTGACTGCGATTGTATAAGCGGTGCCCGAAGCAATATACTGCAGGAACTTCATGAAATCCAACGCTCAATCACTCCTGGTTGAGGATAGGCAGCGCTATAAGTGAACAAGCGCAGCGGTTGTGGTCGAGGTAACGGTAATCAGGTCACTGATACCGTTACCTCCGTTTGAATGCCGAGAAAATTACTCAGAGAAATACTTGACAGCCAGCGCGTCGATGAACCCTTCATCCTGCAGGTCTTTGATGATTTTGTTGACCTCAGTTTGCAGGTGCTTATCGCCATCGGGAATGACAATGTTCATCGGACCAGTCGAAAGCACACCCTGGTAGACGATTTTCATCCCGCCGAACTTATCAACCAGTGCTTTGGCTGGCACATAATCAGACATGATCACCTGCACCCGGCCAGCCTGCAGGTCCATAAAGGCCTGGTCCACACGCTCATAACGCTGTAAGGAACCCGCTTTCAGCTTTCCGGTGGCTTCGAGGTTATCTGTCAACCAGGCATCCTGGGTAGTACCTGATTGAACCCCGATGATGAACTGCTCGAGGTTTTCAGGAGTTGGCGGGTCGCCTGCGAGTGATTCCATGATTACCAACGCGTCTTCACTGGTGTAGTAAGCATCGGTGAAATCAACTGTCTTGTCACGTTCTTCATCATAATTGAAAGCCGCAATGGAAAGGTCGATCTTACCGCCCTGTACTGCGGCGATCAGGCTATCGAAGGGCATATCTACCCATTCCACCTTCACACCCAGGCGTTTCCCAATCTCATTCATCAAATCCACGTCAAAACCGGTGGTATTCCCCGCCTCATCCACAAATTCAAAAGGCGGATAGTCAGCAGACGTTCCTACCACCATCTTGCCAGCTTTTTTGATTGCCGCCAGGTGATCGGAAGATGCGCTGCACGCAGCAAGAGCAAAAACCAGAACCAGCACCACAGCAAGGTAGATCAGGCGTTTCATTATTTCCTCCGTTTAAATTTATTCTACGTTGAAACCTTACACTTATTATATAACAGGAATAAGAATACACAACTGAACAGGAAGTCAAGCAAAAATGGGGGGAAATATCTTCAAGTGTAAGGGTTTTCTTCCAGTATAATAACCGCGTGTTTGCAGGTATCACTTTTTCAGGGAGCGCGTTTTGCCGCCTTTGATCGAGTTTGACCACGTCACCTACCGCCATCCCGGTAGTGAACATTCCTCCCCGCCAGCCTTGAACGATATCAGCGTAAAAATTCACCAGGGTGAATGGGTTGCCATCGTGGGCGCCAACGGCTCGGGCAAGACCACCTTCGCGCGCCATTGCAACGCGTTGCTGCTGCCCAGTCACGGACAGGTGCTCATCGCTGGGCAAAACACCGCGCTGAAGAGCAACCTCCCTAAGATTCGCGCGGGGGTAGGGATGGTCTTTCAGAACCCCGAAGACCAGATCGTTGCCACGCTGATCGAAGAAGATACCGCTTTCGGACCTGAAAACCTGGGCGTGCTGCCTGCGGAAATTCGCGCGCGGGTGGACGCGGCTCTCGAAACCGTAAAAATGAGCGGTCATAAAGAACAACTCCCGCACCTGCTCTCGGCTGGTCAAAAACAGCGTGTGGCGCTGGCTGGCGTGCTGGCCATGCAGCCGGAATGCGTCATCTTCGACGAGTCCACCGCTATGCTCGATCCGCGCGGCAGGCTGGATGTGCTGGCTGAAATGCAATCGCTGCACAACCGCGGCATCACCGTGCTGTTCATCACCCACTTTATGGAAGAAGCCGCGCGCGCCGAGCGCGTTTTAGCGCTTAATGCCGGCAACCTGGTGTTTGACGGTGCCCCCCAGGACCTTTTCGCTGACCTGAAGCTGCTTACTGCCTGCGGGCTGGAGCAACCCTCAACCGTGATGCTGCTGCGCGAAATTCGCCAGCTTAACGCTCAACTGAACCATTTGCCGGTTGATTTTGAACAGGCGCTGGCGCAAATACCACCCTACCGCGGTTCACACCAGCTTCTCTCTGAGCGCCTTTCACCCATGACAGGTGAAATCCTGATCGATGTGGAGAATCTCAGCCATACTTATCTGCCTGATACCCCGCTTTCGCACCAATCCCTTTTCGATGTAACGCTGCAAGTACATAGCGGCGCGGCTCACGGTTTTTGCGGCGCCACAGGTTCGGGCAAATCCACCCTGCTGCAACATCTCAACGGGCTCTACCGTCCGCAAAGCGGAAAACTGCGCATCGGTCCGTACGATTTTCGCGACCCGCGTCTTGATATCAAAGCGGTGCGGCGTTTCGCCGGGTTGGTGTTCCAAAACCCTGAGATTTACTTCTTCGAGCAGTATGTGGGCGATGAAATCGCTTACGGTCCCAAGAATTTGTACGGCAAAGAAAACCTGGCAAAGCGGGTGCGAGAAGCGATGCAGCTGGTGGGTCTGGATTTCGATAAATTCAAAGACCGCCTTACCTATACGCTTAGTGGCGGTGAGAAACGCAAGGTGGCGCTGGCGGCTACCATGGCGCTGCAACCGCGTCTGCTCATCCTGGACGAACCCACAGCCGGCCTCGACCCGGCGTCCAGGCGCAATCTGCATGGCATCCTCAAGGATTACCAGGAAAGCGGCGTGGAACTGGTGCTCAGCTCGCACAGCATGGGCGATATCACCGAACTGACTGAAAACCTCACCATCCTTTCCAAAGGGAAAGCGTTGCGCACCGGTAATACCGCTGACCTGTTTAATGACGCGCGGTTGATCGACGAAGCCTCGCTGGGGCAGCCGTCAATTGTCAAATTAGCAGGAGCCTTACGGGAAAAGGGATGGCCAATCCCGCAGCGCGTCGTGCGGGCCGAGCAGTTATTCCAGGCGTTGCGCGCAGTGAATACAGGGGGTCCGCATGAGTGAATTTGATTTCCTCTCGCGCATTCCCCTGGGTCAATACATCCCTACGAATTCTATCATTCACCGGCTTGACCCGCGCGCGAAAATCATCATATTTGGCGTGCTGCTCATCGCCATCACTTTTACCCCTTCACAACTCGGGCTGTCGATTGGTATCGCCGCGCTCCTGCTGGCGCTGCTCCTTTCCAAAGTCCCCATCGGGTTTGCGCTTAAGGGCCTGCTCGTACCTTTGCCTTTCCTTTTGATCATCGCCATCATTCAGGTGTTTTTCTATTCCAGCGCGTTAGACCCGAACATCCTGATTAAGCTGGGAAAACTGAATATCACCTCCGGCGGTCTGCTGGCGGGGGTCATGCTGCTCATCCGTTTCGCCGGGCTCATTCTGTGCCTCAGCCTGGTGAGCTTCGTCACCTCAACATCTGAGCTGCTGCACGGGTTGACGAAAATCCTCAGCCCTCTCAACCGCGTTGGTATTCAAACCATGGACTTTGTGATGATCGTGCAGGTGACACTGCGCTTCTTGCCCTTCCTGGCGCAATCAGCAGAACGTATTGCCAAAGCGCAAGCGTCACGCGGTTCAGATTGGGGACAAAAACGTAAAGGGCTGTTCAACCGTATCCGCCAGGTGATCCCGATGATCATTCCCCTCTTTATCACCAGTCTGCGGCGCTCTGAAAACCTGGCGCTGGCGATGGACGCCCGCGCTTATGGCGTGCTTAAATACCGCTCCAGTATGACTGAGTTGCATTTCTCATTCCGGGATGGCTTGGCCGTCTTGATAAGCGTAGTGGTCTCACTCGCAGTCTTCTTCGCGTGAGACCATCGCTGCCGTATTTTTTACGCGGTTTATTCCAAGTTGGCGCCTTTGCGCTTCCCCACGCTGAACTGGCGGTAAGCCGCCACCACCAGCAGGGTAATCAAGGCTGAAACGCCAGCCTCAGGCAGGCCTGATACCACCGCGATTCCGCTCAGTGGTTTCCACAGCTCTTCGCCAAAAATCTGGGTCATCACTGGCGCGCGACCAAAGAAAAACCCCAGCACGCTTAACACCAAAACAGTGTTGGTAAGGCTGCCGGCGATACCGCTGGCGATCAACCCCACGACCGGCCACTTCTTCAACGCTGTCCACACCAACCAGGCGACCGGGCCTATAAAAAGCCGCGGTAAAACAGCCAGCAAGGGGTTGGTAAACAGGGGGTCAAGCGGACCCGTGGGGGCGATCGCCGCCTGAAGCATGCTGAACAGACCAAAGATGAGACCGATACCAGCTCCCACCAACGGACCCTCCAGAATGGCACCGATGATGACCGGCACGTGCATGATGGTGAGGGAAATACCCCCAAACCATGGAATAAAACCCCAGTGCGTCAACCCAAGCAGGATGGTGATCGCTCCGAGGACGGCGGTGACAACAATCTTACGAGTTCTATCTTGTGCCATTGAATACTCCAAAATCGTTATTTACAACCCCTATCAGGCTAACGGTTGCCCATGAATTTTAACACACCCAGGCCGGTATTGTTTTGCGTTATCTGCGGGCTGCCATAATATTCAATGACCCCGGCGCCTGAGATCGAAGTCTCAAGGCTGTTTTTTGCCCACACGGTGGCCGTTCCTACGCCGCTGAGCCTCACGCTGGCTTTCCCGGCTTCAAGCCGGCTGGCTTTGAGAGAACCAGCTCCGCTGAGGGTAACGCTCAGCTCATCCGTCTGACCGGCGACGTCAATGGCTCCAACTCCCGAAAGGTTCACCGTCAGCGTGGGCACCTTCAACGTTCCAACGGTCAGTAAACCCGGCCCGGTGATGGCCAATGAAAGATTGGCGCTCTCAATGCGCGGCGTGTCAAGGCTGCCCACACCGGAAATAGAAATCGCCGTCACCTCACGCATCATCAGTTTGAAAACGATCTTGTCTCCACTCAGGCTGCGCAGACCGGTCCAGTCTTTCCAGTTTTCATCATAATCGATGTACAACGTTCCCTCACGCACCTCCGTTTTAATGCGTGAACGTATTTCAGGCTGCGTTTCGATCACCAACTCTTCGTGATCGCTCTGGAGGAGGTCGATTCTCCCCATCCCTCTGAAGACCAACGCCGAAAAACCGCTGACTTCTCTTCTTTCCTGGTTGAAGGATTGTTCACTCATATCATTTCCTTTCTTCATCGTTGCCTTATATTACATATACGGATTTTTATGGCACCAAGTTTT
>JAAZNW010000073.1 GCA_012798065.1 Chloroflexota bacterium | reverse complement strand
CCCTGACCGAATGAGTTAGTCGCAAGGTTGACTGTGTACCACATTGGGTCACCGGGAACACTGAGGGGATAGACTTCTTCCCCTGCAAGGTCGATGTTGGTGCGATGACCAATCCCGAAACGTTCGAGATAATCATAAAACCTGGTTGGGCCAAGCTGCGTGGCGATCCAGGAAAGGCATACGTTGAGCGAGTGCTGCATGCAGCCGATCATATTCTGATTTCCCCAGGCACCGCGGTCCCAGTTGTAGATCATCCAGCCGCCCACTTCGATCTGACCCGTATCGGTAAAGGGGGTGTCAGGTGTGACCACACCAGCATCGAGGGCGGCTGCCATGGTCAAAATTTTAAAGACTGAACCTGGTTCGTAGACCTGGTTGACAGCTTTGTTGTAGGGTACCCCTGGCGGGAAAACCTTGGTGTTTTCCCAGTAGGCGTTGGGGTCAAGACGGGGATTGCTGGCCATGGCCAATATCTCGCCGTTATTCGGGTCCATCACGATGATCGTCCCGCCGGCTGCCCCATTGGTTTTTACCGCCTTATCCAAAATTCCTTCGACCGTGCGCTGCATCTCACGGTCTATTGTGAGCACCAGGCTGGCGCCAGCAGGAGCGGTAGGTATCTCTTGCAACTCGTAGGGGTCCAGGGGAATCACAACGTTGCGCTTTATGCCTGCCAGCAGCGTGTTGTATTTCTCTTCAACCCCAAAATAACCAGCCCCGCCTTCTCGGTCATAATAGGTGAAAAACCCGAGTATGTTGGCTGCGAGGTTGCCTTCAGGGTAGATGCGGCGAAGGTGCGCTGTCCAGGTTAACCCGCGCAGCGAAGGCAATGCGGTATCCAAACCATAAGGGTTGTTATTTTCAAATTGTGTTTTTAAGTCGTTAATCTCTTTGATCTTGTAGGATTCGACAAAATCCGCGAGGGTGACATAAACCTGTTGACCAGGAACATACTTCGTATTCGCCGCGTTGAAAACTTCTTGATAATCCAATCCCAATACGTTGGCGAGCGTCGAAGCGATAGCCGAGGGGTTTCTAACGAACTGCAACTCGATACCAACTTCATAAACCTCTTTATTGCCTGCCAGCAGGTGACCGTAACGGTCATAAATGTAACCGCGTTCGGATTCGATGGTGCGAAGTTCGTAACCGTAGTCTTTTGCCCAATCATTCAGGTAGTCGGCGTGAGTGCTGGATTGGATACGAACCATCTGCACCGCAATGACAACTGCAAACACGGAGAGGGAGATCCCGAGAAAGTGGTAGCGCATGAACCTTTTTCTCATCAGCTTCCGTCTCCCAAGAAACCAGTACCCAGAGAATTGACACCAGTGAAGAGCCAGTCCCAAAGAGATTCGCGATACACGGATTTAATTAATTGCCGGGACGTTTCATTGATGCCTGGAGGAGGGGCGGCGACCATCGTCCTGCGTCCTGAGTATCCTGGCACGATGACATAGAGAGCATCTTCAGGGGCAATCTTTTTAAAACCCATGCTCAGCGCTCTCTCTTCCATCGCGGGTGCGGCGGTGATGAGCGCCAGGGTCGCTTTACGATGCGCGATTTCGCGTTCAAGGTCCTGCCGCTTGAGATCAAGTCGGTAGGCATCGAGCCCGGCGTTGGCAGCCAGGCCGCTGATGCTGAGATAGACACTGGCAACTACGAGAACAACCACAAGGCTCAACAGAAAAAAGCCAACAGTGCGCGCGTGAATTTTCCAGGGCAACTGCTTAAGCGCCTGGATTAACCGCATCCTCTTCGCGGTTCTTGCTTTCCGCCTGTTGGCTCTATCTCGAGGTTCCACCATGCTCGGTATGCCTATCTCTTTTCTGCCACGCGCAATTTCGCGCTTCTGGCCCGAACGTTGCTGCTTACTTCTATCCCGTCAGGGGTGATGGGGTGACGGGTGACTTCAATGAGCGAAGCTTTGTGCCCGCAGATACAAACAGGTTGGTCTGCGGGGCAGATACAATCTCTGCTTTCACGCCTGAAAAACTGCTTGACAATGCGGTCTTCCAGCGAGTGAAAAGAAATGACCGCGAGTCGACCGCCGGGTGCCAGCGACTCTACCGCCTGGGGAAGGAAAATCTGCAGCGAGTCCAGCTCATGGTTTACGGCGATGCGCAGCGCCTGGAAAGTCCGAGTGGCGGGATGAATTTCGCTTCGTATGCCGTAGCTGGCTTTTTTTATGGTTTCTGCCAGCTGCAAGGTGCTGGTGAAGGGTCGGTTTTGAACGATGACACGCGCGATGTGGCGTGAACGCCGTTCTTCACCGTAACGCCAGATCAGGTCTGCCAGTTCGGATTCAGTGGAGTGGTTGACCAGTGTCTCCGCGCTGACGGGCTGGGACGGATCGAAGCGCATATCCAATGGGCCATCGTTGAGAAAAGAAAAACCGCGTTCGGGAGAATCGATTTGCATTGAAGACACGCCCAGATCGGCGACGATGCCATCTACGTGGTCCCAGCCTAACGTCAGTAGCGCGTTGCGGAGCTCGGTGTAGGAGGAGTGTAGCAAATGAAAGCGCTGGTGAAAAATGGAGAGGCGCTGGTGAGAAAGCGCCAGCGCCTGAGGGTCAGTGTCTAAGCCTAGCAACTGTCCGTCTGGCGAGCTCTTCTCCAGGATTCCCCAGGCATGTCCAGCGGCGCCAATGGTCGCATCCACGTATAACCCCGGGCTTACAGGACGTAAAGCAGTTATAATTTGATGGTAAAGAACTGAGACATGCGGTGGCTTGGCCGCGCTGTCGTGTGCGTTTTTCATCAGATGGTCAGGTCAAAACTCGAGACGAGTTCTGCTGCAGAAGAAGGTCCTTCACCCTGGTCCTCCTGAATCTTGTAGGTGTCGGGGTTCCAGATTTCAATGTCTTTACCAATACCGACGATCAAAGCCGTACCATCCAACCCAGCAATTCGGCGTAAGGGTTGAGGAATGATAAAACGGCCGGCCTTATCGAACTCGATTTGAGCGGCGGTAGAGAAGATATATCGGCGTAATTGGCGGGTTTGGGCGTTTGCCATATTCATATTGTTAATGCGTTCATAGAGGAGTTCAAAACGGTTGGCATTCATCACGAGCAGGTTCTGGTCAAATCCCTTGAGAATGAACGGGTTTTCTCCCAGGAGGTCGCGAAAAGAGACAGGGAACGTTAAGCGCCCTTTTTCGTCTATATTATGAAGATAACAACCGGTGAAACCCTTGAACATAATTTCTACCTTTTTTTATTATGGCGAACGCCGGAAAGAAATCCGGCGCTCCACTTATTCCCACTTCCTACCACTTTCCTCCACATTATACAGATTATTTTGTACAAATGCAAGTGTTTTTTACGTTTTTGATATGCAATTAAGATAAATTGGTGCAGGTTTTTTGCCAAAAATAGACAAGGAGCAGACAATGAGATCATTTTTTGCACGATTTTCAATCCTGATGGTCGTTTTACTGGGGTTTACTATGCTGAACGGGTGTATTACGATTAATCTGGGTGGAGCAACGCCCGACTCCGGACAAACACTCGAGCCAGCCCCCACAACACCTCCGCCGGCTGCTGTGCAAACTCCCCGGCAAGTTTTAAATGAAGAGCGGCTGCTGAACGCAGATTATCTTTCCCCGTTGTTCCAGGTACCTATTACCCTGGTTGGCGGGGTGTTTTCGGGAGTGGTGGACGGCTCCGAGCTGAAAGTGACTCTGCAACCGGGTATTCAGTATGGAGACCTGAATGATGATGGGGTCGAAGACGCGGCCTTCATCCTGGCTGAAAGCACTGGCGGCACTGGGGTTTTCTCCTCTTTGGTGGTGGTCTTCAGCGAGGCGGGGCGATTTGTGCAGGCGCCAGGCGTGATGATCGATGACCGCCCGGTGATCGAGTCGCTGACCATTGAAAACGGGGTGGTCAAGTTGCAGGCGTTGGTTCATTCATTTAATGACACAATGGTCAATCCCAGCACGCGCATCCGCGCAGAGTACTCACTGTTGGACGGCAAGCTGGTGCAAACCCGGCTCTCTTCTGCTTTCTCTGGCAGCGAGGAGCACGTGATTACCATTGATTCACCGCGTGATGGTGATACTATAAGTGGCAGTGTGCGCCTGATCGGTTCGATGCCGATTGGACCGTTCGAGAACACTCTCTTGTTGAGGATCACTGACCTATCAGGTGGGGAGCTGCTGCATGAAGGATTCATGGTGCAAACGGAAGACCTGGGCGCTCCGGCGACTTTTGATAACACCGTGCTCATCCCGGGGATTGCCCCCGGAACGCGGATTTTGTTGACGTTGAGCGAGTTGAGCATGGCGGATGGCTCGCCGATTGCACTGGATTCGGTATTGCTGGTGGTGGGAGAATAACTCGCGACTGGCAGCATATTCGCTGATAATCCCCTGTAAGATACTGGAGGTCAGACGAAAAAAAACAGGGCGCGATATGCCGCGCCCTGTTGAAGACTGTTGGCATAAGTGTCAACCATCAAATTCACCAACCAGCATGTCATTTACGTAGACAAGGTAATGTCCATAAGGATAAGCCCCCAGCGGTACGCTGGTTTCAAATTCTTGAAGCACCTGGATACACACGACCGCTGGATCAACAAGCGAATACACACTGATGGCGATATGGTTTTCCTTGTCAGGCGGGGAGATGGCGACGCGCAATATGTGACAGGGCGTAGGCAGGCTGCCTTTTATTTGAAGGTTGACCTGGATGGGGTCGCTTTCAAGAATCATGAGCTGGGCGTTGTCGACGAACGCTGCGGAACGCTGCTTCAACTCATCACCAGGACCAGGTTCAAAAGAGTTGGGCGTTTTCAATGGTGTCAAAGAATCAACGGGTTGGTCTGGCTTGGCGATCGTAGGGGCCGGAGGTGAGGGGTTTTCATCATTGATTACTGGGCGAGCCGTTGCGGTAGACAGTGGTGAAATAAAGTCAGGGGTGTCAGACAGCGTCGGATTGCAGGATACAAGAAGCAGCATTATTGAGATGGAAAAAATCAAAAAGCGCATGGTCCCTCCTGGTCAATCAAGTTATAGAGTTGACGCTTTCTCAGTTGCGATTGTTCCGCGTTGAGGTTGTGAGGTTTTCAACAAGCGCCAGGCTTATGGCTGTGATTGACGGTATTCCCGCCAGCCCCCCCAACGGGTGATTTCCTGCTGGCCAGAAATAAGATAAGGCTCTGCGAGCACACCAAAGACCAATTCACCACCCTGCAGCTCGACGCGCCCCAGGCATAACCCGGGCGGTTCCTGTTGCAGCACGGCAACGAGCGCGCTTGCTGAGAGCGACCATATTT
>JAAZNW010000072.1 GCA_012798065.1 Chloroflexota bacterium | reverse complement strand
TTAGATTGATCTCAGCCTTACTCATGGAGATCAGCGAGGAGTGGCAGATCGGAAAACATTATTGTGCTGGCAAGTCATTAAGTTATTAAAGAACTATGGGTATTTCCGACTCGAATTTACAGAAAAAAGGTTGCGTAATCCTTTTCAACTTGGGTATGCGCAGGTTGGTTTGTTGGTTGTGGCTGGATTCATTATTGGCTTTGGTTTATGGTTAACGGGGGTGGGCAGACAACAACTCTCCAATTTTCGCCAGGCACTCAGTGACCGGAGACAATTCTCCATTTTGTTTTACTGGTTGCTGACTGTATTATTGCTGGTTTTTGGTTACTGGCGTATCGCCATCCAACCGCTTGGTCAAAATTTAAGCCGAATACAAGGTGACCTGGGAGATGCTCGATTTAATAATTACATCCTGGAGCACGATTACTTGTGGTTAACAGGTAAAGAAAAGTCCTTACTGGACGCTCCATTTTTCTACCCTTATCCCAAAACGATAGCCTATAGCGAAAACCATTTTGGGTCCATGTTGTTCTATTCTATTTTCAGGTCTATGGGGTTGGACCGGGAGACTGCCTTTCAGTTTTGGTTTTTGCTAGGATACTTGCTTTGTCTCATTACGGCGGTTGTGGTCTTACAAAAAATGAAGCTTCACCCATTAGCGATTGGGTTGGGGGCATTCATTTTCACTTTTAGTTTGCCTGTTCTGGCTCAGGAGGATCATGCCCAGTTAGTCTACAGGTTTTGTATTCCCTTGGCTCTTTTTTCGCTTTGGCAATGGATGAACCATCAAAAAGCCAAACACTTGCTGCTTGTGACTTTTTGGTGGGTGTGGCAGTTTTATTTGAGCATTTATCTGGGGTTTTTCCTCACGTTATTAATGGCGGTGGTGATTATTGGTTTTCCAATCGATAAGTCAAAATCGATAAAATCAGCCTTATTGTTTTGGCCGAAGTGTTTGCAAAAAACGTGGCACAACCTGACTGGTAAAAAAAGAATCCCCTTTATCCTCAGCATGGGGTTCTTTTTCGCGACAATCATCTTGTTGTTTATTCCCTATATTCAAGTGTCCAGGTCAATGGATTTTTCAAGAACCTGGGAAGCGCTGGAGCAGCTGTTACCTACCTTGCCCAGTTATCTTATTGCGGACAGGTCGATCATCTGGCAGAACGCGTTTTCTTCTCTCACCACGCAAATACAGGTGGGTAGAGTAGAGCATCAATTGTTTTTGGGTTTTACTGTTCTTCTGGCTTTGTTAATTGGTCTTGCCTGGAATTTCCCGTCAAAACACAAGCAAATGGCCAACCTGTACATTGGCGCTGCAATAGTGATCTTCTTGATCACATTGAATATACATGGGTTTTCCTTATACAAGCTGTTGTGGTATTTTCCAGGTGGCAATAGTATACGCGCTGTGTCCAGAGTCGTTCTCGTATTAATGTGGCCGATTGCCCTGTTTGTCGCGTTAGAGATGGATTCGTTATTGAAGTTACCCCAAAAAAGCATCCATTCGGCGTCCATCGTGCTCTTTTTCATTTTTTTGTTTTTAATTGAGGTCACCCAGTTCTCTCATTCCACCACTTCAAAAGTGGAGGTACAATCACGAATCAGCGCATTGAAAGCGGAAATAAGACCAGATTTACCAGCAGACCCCATACTCTATTATTTATACGAAGATAACCATTACCGGGTAATCAAAGAACTGGACGCAATGATCGTAGGGCAAGAATTGGGAGTGCCTGTTTTAAATGGATATTCAGGGTATTTCCCCCCAGGTTACGGGCCATTCTCGGCTTCAAATAACTGCGGAATAGCGATAGAAAGAATTGAAAATTTCATGATGCTTTTCGAATTGCCGAACTCCCACAGCAAAGAAGATATTCTCAATCGAATTGTGCCAATCGGTCCGAAAACATGCGCATGGGATTAATTTGGTTCTTCTAAGAGCAACCCCCGGGTATTCTCGAAGATCTGAGTGAATTAAAAAACTACCTGATTGAGGTAAATTTTTAGCACCTCCACGGAGATTCTCGTAGATCAAAGTGAATTAAAAAAAACTACCTGATTAAGGTAATTTTTTTGTGCCTCCACGGAGATTCTCGAAGATCCAAGTGAAGGTTGGGGTGTTGGTTAGTGCCTCCACGGAGATTCTCGAAGATCCAAGTGAAGGTTGGGGTGTTGGTTGGTGCCTCCACGGAGATTCTCGAAGATCCAAGTGAATTAAAAAAAACTACCTGATTAAGGTAATTTTTTTGTGCCTCCACGGAGATTCGAACTCCGGTTTTAGCCTTGAAAGGGCTGCGTCCTGGTCCCCTAGACGATGGAGGCATTAACGGCAGGATTTTACCATCCCCCCCGAAATCGGTCAAGAAAAATCGAACAAAAATAAGCAATTCGTTCAGTCAGTTTTACGGTGCAGCCCGTAGATGCGACTGACCGGGATGACCGTGAGGATGCCGGTATTCGGCTCGTCCAGGTTGCCGATGATGCGCTCGGTGGCAGCCACCACGCGGTCGATCATCTCCTGGCCTTCCACCAACGTGAACAGCGTGCGGTTGTAGCGCTCCGGCGCGGCGAGGATATCCTCCAGGCTGGGCATCAACGGCAGGTCCTCGCGCAGCATATCGCTGGCTTTCAGGCGTCCGATGCCGGTTGAGGGCAGCACAGTCACACCGCTCACGCCGGCTTCATCCCAACCGTCCATCAATTCGTACAACTTATCAGGGTCGTGCAGCACGAATAATATCAGGTGCATTTTCAATCCTCCTTGGTCGGCTCTTGTGCTGACGCCGGCTTTTCTTCTGACGGTTTCCTGGAGGTTTTAAAAGAAGCGCGCAGCATGGGCGGCGTGACCAGCGTGGTTACCAGGATCATCCCCACGATGATGGTCATCATTTCTTGAGAAAGGTAGCCTTCCTTGGCACCGATATTGGCAATGATCAATCCTACTTCACCCCGTGAGACCATGCCGAGACCGATTTGCAGCGCTTCGCGCGAAGTGAATTTCGCCAGCAGTGCTCCCAGGCCGGAGCCGATGACCTTACCCGCGATGGCGATACCGCAAATGCCCAGGAATAACCAGATGGAATCAACGTTCAGTTCACGCAGGTTCACATTCAAACCGATGCTGACGAAAAAGATGGGCACAAAGAAAGCGTAAGCGATGGGATGCATGTTTGTCTCGATGGTGCCTTTTTCAGGTGTTCGGGCGAACATCAGCCCCGCGAGGAATGTGCCGGTGATTGCGGCCATGCCGCCCATCAGCTCTGCTGCCAGCCCATAACCTAACAGCACCACCAGGGCCAGGGTGGTGAGTCCCTGGCTGATTTTAAGAGATCGTGTAAGGCGCACCATGCGCGGCAACAGCCACAACCCAGCCGCGGCAGCCAGCACCAAAAAGATGACCATCTTCGCAAAAACCCACATTATTTCCCTGAATCCGCCGCTGCCAGACAGGAAGGCTAAAACAGAAGAGAGGATCAGGATGACCAGGATGTCGTCAAAAACCGCGGCGCCTAAAAGGGCAAGCCCCACCCGGGTGCGCAGCACCTGCAGTTCGATCAGCACCTGGGCGGAAATGGAAACGGATGTGGCGCCAAGCGTGAGCCCTAAGAACAGCGCCTGACGGAAGGGAATATCCAATAATTCGCCGAAAACGATGCCAAACCCCACCGGAAAGACCACTCCAAGCATGCCTGCCAGCAATGCCACGCGTGTGTTGCGGGTGAGGTCTTTGATGTTCAGCTCCAGCCCTGCCAGGAACATCAGCAGCAGTACGCCGATCTCGCCCAGTTCGTGAATGGTTTCGCTCAGGTGGGTAGAGGTGACAAAGCCCAGGTTGGTGAAATCCAACAACGAAGGCCCAAGCAGCACGCCCACGAGCAGTTCGCCAAATACCGAAGGTTGCTTAAGGCGTACACTTAAATAACCCGCGGCTTTGGCGGCGAGCAGGATGATGGCGATCTCGGCGATGAGTTGAAGGAAATTCGACATGGATTGGTGCGCTACAGGATTTTTATTCCAGTTTATCATAATTTCTCACACATCCATTTTGGATTCGTGTATACTCAATTCAGATGGCTCATCAATATTTTCAGAGGCGAAAACATGAACCTTGAAAGCGAAAAAAAACGTTGGGATGAAGAAGTGGTAAAGCCTGTGGTAGAAAAATTTAAAGAAAGGAAAGATGAATTCACCACGCCATCCGGAATACCCATCCCGCGCGCAGCCATACCCGGTAGCGCTGATTACATGGAACAGCTGGGTTTCCCGGGTGAATACCCTTTCACCCGCGGCGTCCAGCCCACCATGTACCGCAGCCGCTTCTGGACCATGCGGCAGTACGCCGGGTTTGCCTCGGCGGAAGAATCCAACAGGCGCTACCGTTACCTGCTGGAGCAGGGGCAGACCGGCCTTTCCGTGGCTTTCGATCTGCCCACGCAGATTGGTTACGACGCGGATGATTCGATGGCAATGGGCGAGGTGGGCAAGGTGGGGGTCAGCATTTCTTCACTGCGCGATATGGAGACCCTGTTCGCCGGAATTCCGCTGGAAAAGGTTTCAACCAGCATGACCATTAATTCACCGGCAGCTATCCTGCTGGCGATGTACATCGCCGTGGGTAAAAAGCAGGGTGTTTCTCCCCGCCTGCTGCGCGGCACCATCCAAAATGACATTCTCAAGGAATATGTGGCGCGCGGCACATATATTTTCCCGCCCAAGCCCTCGCTGCGCCTGATCACCGATATTTTTAAGTACTGCGAATCAGAAGTGCCCAACTGGAACACCATCAGCATTTCCGGCTATCATATCCGCGAGGCTGGCTCAACCGCCGTGCAAGAGGTGGCCTTCACCCTGGCAAACGCCATCGCTTACGTGCAGGCAGCCATAGACACGGGCCAGCAAGTGGACCAGTTCGCTTCGCAGCTTTCCTTTTTCTTTGCCGCGCACAATGACTTTCTGGAGGAGATTGCCAAATTCAGGGCGGCGAGGCGCTTATGGGCGCGTATCATGCGCGAACGTTTCGGCGCGGCAGATCCTAAATCCTGGATGCTGCGCTTTCACACGCAGACAGGCGGTTCAACGCTCACCGCGCAGCAACCTGAAAATAACATTGTGCGTGTGGCAATCCAGGCGCTGGCGGCAGTATTGGGCGGCACGCAGTCGCTGCACACCAATTCCAAAGATGAAGCGCTTTGGCTGCCCACTGAAAAATCTGTGCGCACCGCGCTGCGCACCCAACAGATCATCGCTTACGAATCCGGCGTGGCCGATACCATTGACCCGATGGGCGGCTCGTATGTCATCGAGCACCTCACAGATGAGATTGAGCGGCGCGTGATGGAGTACATAAAAAAGATCGATGACCTGGGCGGCGCGCTGGCGGCGATCGAAAAAGGGTTCATGCAAAATGAGATTCAGGATTCTGCCTATCGCTTCCAGAAAGATGTGGAGAACAAAGCGCAGCTGGTGGTGGGCGTCAATGCTTTCCAGTCCAACGACACTTCCGATCTGGAGCAACTGCGGGTTGACCCGGCGATTGAGCAACAGCAACGCGTTCGGCTGGCTGAATTGCGCGCCAATCGCGACCAGGCGAAAGTGAACGAGTTGCTTGGGCATCTTGAATCAACAGCGAAAGCGAGTGAGAATTTAATGCCGCTCTTCATCACTTGTGTGGAGAACGAGATCACCCTGGGTGAGATTTGCGGAGTGCTGCGCACGGTTTGGGGCGAGTATCAACCCCCTGTTTGGGGATAACAATCACAGGAGAGCGAAATGGCGAAAATCAAAAAAATTAATCACGTTGCGGTTGTAGTGGGAGATGTGGACGAGGCATTGAAGTTCTGGCAGGATGCCATGGGCATTCAGCTTCACCACCTGGAAGATGTGCCCAGCCAGAAAGCCCAGGTGGCGTTCTTGCCTGTCGGCGAGAGCGAAGTGGAGCTGGTGAAACCCACCAGCGATGACAGCGGCGTTGCCAAATTCCTGGCGGAGCGCGGCGGCGGTATGCATCACCTGTGTTTCGAAGTGGACGATATTGCCGGTATGATGGCGCAGTTAAAAGAAAAAGGGGTCAGGCTGTTAAGTGAAGAACCGCAGGTGCTGCCCGGGCGGAAAATGGTGTTCATTCACCCAAAGAGCACCGGCGGCGTGCTGGTGGAACTATACGAAGTGACGAAGTAGACGAGCACAATCAAAGACCGGAAGGTGGTCAAATTCCTTCAGGTCTTTTTGTTCAAACATTTATTCGACTGTTATTAATTTGGCTTCTTCATCTGACGCCACTTTCACCCCTCGCTCCAGGTTCACCTTGGTCAGCACGAACAACCCGAGACCGAAGAACAGGATCAAAGAAGCGATACTTAGCCTGGATTCATTCATCAGGTGTGATACGACGCCGAAAATGAACGGTCCCAAGATAGAAGCGAATTTTTCAAACACGCTGAAAAAGCCATAGAATTCAGCAGATTTACTCTTGGGCATCATCTTACCGATCATTGACCTGGAAAGCGCCTGACTGCCGCCCTGCACGGTGGCGACTGCGGCTCCGAGCACCCAGAATTGCCATTCATGGTAGAGGAAATACCCGGCGACCGCGATGAGAGAATAAATGACCAGGCTGAGGTAGATGGCTTTCTTGGTGCCGATCTTCTTTGCCAACCAGCCAAACAGCATGGCGAATGGCGCTGCCAGGATCTGCACCATCAGCAGTGTGCCGATCAAGGTGGTATCGCTGAAGTTCAATTCCTTTCCGTATATGGTGGCCATGGTGATGATGGTGCCAATACCATTGGCGTAGATCCAGAAAGCCAGCAATCCCAGTGAAAGGTCGCGGTATTTTTTTAGATCCAAAAAAGTTTTTTTCAGGCGTATTAAGCTGGCCCGAATGGGGTGCAAATCCTCTTCCCCTTCTTCGATACGGCGTAATGGTTCTTTTACTTTGAAGAGCAGAGGTAATGTAAAACCGAACCACCACAAAGCCACGGTCACAAATGACAGGCGGGTCATCAACCCTTTACCCAGTTGCGGAAAAACCTCCGGCAGGACCATGATCATGACCAGGTTGACAGCCAGTAAAATTCCCCCGCCGAAGTAGCCCATCATGTAACCGCGAGAAGAAACCTGGTCGATTTCATCCGCGCGGGCCACGTGTGGCAGCAGCGCGTCATAGTAGACCAGGCTGCCGGCAAAACCGATGTTGGCAAAGATGAACAAAATAGCTGCGATCAGCCAGGAACCAGGCTGATTAGGGAAGAAAAGCAGGGCAGTGGCGATAACCCCCAGCAGCATGAAGACGGTTAAGAACTTTTTCTTGGAGCCGCGAAAATCCGCCATCGCGCCGAGCAGCGGACTAATTACAGCGGCCAACAGCGCAGCAAACGCGGTGGTAAAGCCCCAGCGCGAGGTCATGATGGCTCCGGTTTCACCAGCCGCACCCAGGGTGGCGAAGTAGATCGGAAAGACCGCTGCCATCATGGTGGTGGCAAAAGAGGAGTTCGCCCAGTCATACATCGTCCAGGCGTGGATTTCTTGCTTGTGAAGCCGTTCACTTTCGGTTGCTTTTTCTTTCATTGCTGCCATGGCGCCTCTCTCCTGTCAATACTGATTGATTGTTTTATTATACAGTAGAGGGGTCGCAGCGTGGTTCAACTGGTCAGGTGAGGTTCTGCCTGGGTTTATGACGGGCAGCCGCGTACACCAGGCTGTACCTTTCTTTTCAGTTCTGGCAGCGCTGTCTTTCGCTGAAGATGAGCAGCGGCGGGTGAGCCAAAGAGGCTCTTGAACAAGAAGCAGGCAGACGGTCTGCTGTGATTCACGAGGGTGGAAATTAAAGCGCGGAAGGGGCAGACAGCAAGGGTATAATTAAAGGTTGGTTTGTGATAAAATAGTGTAATTAGAATATATGTTCGATTGGATAAACAATGACGCAAAATTGTATACGAGTGGTTGGCGCGCGGGCGCATAACCTTAAAAATATCACAGTGGAAATACCACGGGATAAATTGGTGGTGATTACCGGTCTCTCGGGTTCTGGCAAAAGTTCACTGGCATTTGATACCATTTTTGCTGAAGGGCAACGACGCTACGTGGAATCGCTTTCAGCTTATGCCCGGCAATTCCTCGGGCAAATGGAAAAGCCGGACGTGGATTATATTGAAGGCCTATCGCCGGCGGTTTCCATCGATCAGAAGGCTACCTCGCACAATCCTCGCTCCACAGTCGGGACGGTGACCGAGGTGTACGATTACCTGCGCCTGCTCTTCGCACGTATCGGCATTCCACATTGCCCGGTTTGCGGGCGAGTGGTGGCGAAGCAATCTGCCCAGGAAATAGTTGACCAGGTGGAAGCGCTGCCCGAGGGCTCCAGGCTGCTCATCCTGGCGCCGGTGGTTCGCGCCCGCAAAGGCACTTACCAGGCAGCTTTTGAAGAGATCCGTAAGGCTGGTTTTGTGCGCGTACGCGTGGATGGGCAGGTGTACAACCTTGATCAGGACATCGTGCTTGACCGTTACAAAAGCCACAATATTGACGCGGTGGTTGACCGCATTGTGATCACCCGCTCTGAGGATGAAGAGGAGCAGCGTTCTTTTCGTTCCAGGCTGACTGATTCAATCGAAACCGGGCTGAAGGTGGGCGAGGGTAACCTCATTGTGCAAGACGTGAGCGGTGGTACCCCGCTTGACCTGTTCTATTCAGAGCACCTTGCCTGCCCGGAACATAATATCAGCATTCCTGAAATTGAGCCGCGCACGTTTTCCTTTAACACACCTCATGGCGCCTGCCCCGAATGCCAGGGGCTGGGGAGCAAGCTGGAAATCGATCCAGACCTGATCATCCCTGACCCCGAGCGATCGATGCGGGAAGGAGCCATCGCTGCGTTGGAATGGAACGGTCCGCGAGACCAGGGGGGGTACTACTGGCAGATGATTGAAGCGGTAGCAAAAAGGTATTCTATTGACCTTGACGCGCCTGTGGGTTCGATTCCTCAGGAAAAGTTGGACAAGATCCTGTTTGGCACGGGCAGTGAATCCATACCGGTGGTGATGGAAGGACGCAATGAACGCAAAACCACCATGCAGTTGAGCTTTGAAGGCATTATTCTCAACCTTGAACGGCGCTTCAGGGAAACACACTCTGAATATATCCGTAACCGTATCTCCGAGTTTATGAGTGACCGCCCATGCCCAACCTGTAAAGGCGAGCGCCTTCGCCCTGAAGCGCTGGCTGTGACCGTGCTTGACCACAACATCGTGGAGGTTACCAACTGGCCGGTCAATCGCACACATGAATTCATCGCGTCACTTTCAACCTCCGGGGTGCTCTCCAACCGGGATTTCACCATTGCTGAACGGATCATCAAAGAAATCACTTCTCGCCTGGGCTTTCTGGTAAATGTTGGGCTGGATTACCTGACGCTCAGCCGACCTGCCGGCTCGCTTTCCGGAGGAGAGGCACAGCGCATCCGCCTGGCCACGCAGATTGGTTCAAGGTTGATGGGCGTGCTTTATGTACTGGATGAACCTTCCATTGGGCTGCACGCGCGTGATAACGAAAAATTACTCGAGACGCTCAAACAGCTGCGCGATCAGGGGAATACCGTGCTGGTCGTCGAACACGATGAAGAGACGATTCGCGCCGCTGATTGGATCTTGGACCTGGGGCCGGGGGCAGGGGAACATGGCGGCGAGGTGGTGGCGCAGGGAACAGTGGATGCGATTATCAACCATCCGCACAGCCTCACCGGGGCCTATCTTTCAGGCAGAAAAAAGGTACCGCTGCCCAAGAAATTGCACCCGCGCAATGGCATAACACTTAAGATCGTTGGCGCCAGGGCAAATAATCTCAAGAACCTCGAGGTGGAAATACCCCTGGGGCAATTCGTTTGCATTACCGGCGTTTCCGGTTCGGGCAAGTCAACCCTGATGGTGGACCTGTTGTATAACGTATTGGCGCATGAATTGAACCGCGCGCGCACCCAACCCGGAGAGTATGACCGCATTGAAGGCATGCAATACCTGGATAAGATCATCAATATTGACCAATCACCCATCGGGCGCAGTCCTCGCTCAAACCCCGCGACCTACACCGGCATGTTTGATGAGATTCGCAGCCTGTTTGCCAGTTTACCTGAGAGTAAAATGCGCGGCTACAAAGCCGGACGCTTCTCATTTAATGTGCATGGCGGGCGCTGCGAAGCCTGCCAGGGGCAGGGTCAATTGCGCATAGAAATGCAGTTTTTACCGGATATCTACGTGCCCTGTGATGTTTGCCATGGGACGCGCTTCAATCGGGAAACCCTGCAGGTGAAGTATAAGGGGCTTTCGATTGCGGATGTGCTTGATCTGACCGTTGAAGAGGGTATTAAGTTATTTGGGAATATCCCGGCGATTGCCAACAAACTCCATACATTGGAGAAGGTTGGCCTGGGGTATATCCGCATTGGGCAGCCGGGAACCACGCTCTCCGGCGGGGAGGCGCAGCGCGTGAAACTCTCCAAGGAACTTTCACGCCGGGCAACCGGACGCACCATGTACGTCCTTGATGAACCCTCAGTGGGGCTGCATGCGGCAGATGTTCATATGCTCATTGATGTGCTGCAGCACCTGGTGGATAGCGGTAATTCGGTGCTCATCATTGAACACAACCTGGATATCATCAAAGTCGCAGATTATCTCATCGATCTCGGACCCGAAGGTGGCGATCGGGGTGGTGAACTTATCGCCACCGGCACGCCACGAGAAGTGTGCGATGTGCCCACTTCTTACACCGGGCAGGTTCTAAAAGCCTATTTGCAGCTTCACCAGCAAGATCCCCAGTGACAGTGTAATAAACAAGAGGTGGCTCAAGTGAGCCACCTCTTGTTTGACTTTTTATTTGCCGGGCAGATGATAGCGCCCAATCCCCATGTAGGTGAATCCCAGGTCTTTCAGCGCGCTGGCGTCCCAAAGGTTGCGCCCATCCAGGATCACTGCCTGTTTCATAATGGATTTGAGTTTCTTAAAATCCAGTTGTTTAAATTCGTTCCACTCGGTTGCCAGCACCAGGGCATCAGCGCCTTCTGCCACCTGGTAAGGGTTTTCACAAAGCACCACATTTTTAAGCACATGACTGGCATTTTCCATTGCCTGCGGATCGTAAGCCTTGATTTGAGCGCCTTCATTTTGCAACAGGTGAATGAGCTCGATCGCCGCCGCGTCGCGGATGTCGTCCGTGTTGGGTTTAAAGGCGATGCCGAGCACGCCAATCGTTTTCTCGTTGAGCGTTTTAAGAGACTTGCGCAATTTCATCACCGCGCGGCGCCGCTGGTTACGGTTGATTTCCATGACCGCCTGCAGCAGTTGCGGTTGAGTGCCATGAAGCACGGCCATGTGTTCCAGGGCTTTCACGTCTTTGGGGAAGCAGGAGCCGCCCCAGCCCAGCCCGGCATCGAGAAACTGGGGACCGATGCGCTTATCCAAACCCATTCCACGGGCAACTTCGCGCACATCCGCGCCCAATTCTTCGCAGATATTGGCGATTTCATTGATAAATGAAATGCGCGTTGCAAGAAACGCGTTCGAAGCGTATTTGATCATTTCCGCGGTTCGCAGGTCAGTGGTCATGATGGTACAGCGCAATGGCTGGTAGAGCTGGGCCACCCTGTCTGCCGCCGACTGGTCTTCCGAGCCCAACACCACCCGGTCGGGATTCATAAAGTCATTAATGGCAGAGCCTTCGCGTAAAAACTCAGGGTTCGAGACCACGCTGAAATTTAATGCTTTACCGTGTCTGCGCCGATTGATCACGTCTGCCACCCAATCGCCGGTACCAACCGGTACCGTGGATTTATTGATGACCAGGATGGCGTTCTTTACATGGTCGGCAATGGCTTCGGCTGCCGAGCGCACGTATCGCAAATCTGCTTCGCCGTCATTTCCAGAGGGCGTTCCCACGGCGATAAAGGCGTATTCAGCGTCCTTCAGCGCTATAGCGTAATCTGTGGTGAAGAACAGGCGTTCAGCGGCGACGTTTTGTTTGACAAGCTGCTCAAGACCAGGTTCATAAATAGGCATTTGCCCGGCCTTAAGGCTGGCGATGCGTTCATGATCGATGTCCAGGCAGATGACCTCGTTTCCAAGGTCAGCAAAACAGGTTCCAGTTACCAAGCCAACATAACCCGTCCCGATGACGCAAATTTTACTCATGTGTCTCTCCCATTGTTGCGTTGTACGACCAGCTCCATTTTACCATCACGCCCTCGGAAACTTAAAATAGGTATAATTAATTCATCAAACATAAGGAGCGAAAAAATGACAGCCACGATCATAGATGGAAAAGCGATCGGCGATGAATTACGAAGAGAGGTGGCAGCAGGGGTGCAGCAGCGCCTCGATTCAGGCAAATCAAGGCCTGGCCTGGCAACTGTGTTGGTAGGCGAAAACCCCGCATCCCAGGTATATGTAAAATCCAAGCAGAAGGCTTGCGCTGAAGTGGGTATCGAGTCATTCGGGCACGAGTTGCCGCGGGATGCCAGCCAGGCGGAAGTGGAAAGATTGGTCACTCAGCTCAACGCAGACCCGGCGGTCAATGGCATTCTGGTACAGCTGCCTCTGCCGTCAGGGCTTGATGAAGAAAAGATACTCAGCGCCATTTCCATCGAAAAGGATGTGGATGGTTTCCACCCTATCAATATTGGCCGGCTGGCGCAAAAAGGACGCGATCCGTTATTCGTTCCCTGCACACCTGCAGGGGTGATGTACATGCTGGAAAAGGAATTCCCCTCGCTGGAAGGGCTTAACGCGGTTGTGCTGGGCAGGTCCAATATCGTCGGTATGCCGGTTGCCCTCTTGCTGGTGAGAGCAAACGCCACTGTCACTATTTGCCACTCGCGCACGAAGAACCTTCCAGATGTCGTGCGTTCGGCGGATGTTTTGGTGGCGGCGGTTGGCAAGGCGGAGATGGTAAGAAAAGACTGGATAAAACCCGGAGCGGTAATCATTGATGTGGGCATCAACCGAGTGGAAGACGCCACCAAGCCCCGCGGCTACCGTCTGGTGGGAGATGTGTGTTTTGATGAAGCAGCGGAGGTCGCCAGGGCGATCACGCCTGTCCCCGGCGGGGTAGGACCTCTAACCATTGCCATGCTGCTCAGGAACACCTTAAGAGCGGCGAGCCTTCAGGACGCCTGAGCTCTCTCAGTTGTCTGACAATTGACTTAATTATTAAATCGAATTACACTCAAATTCGTTCGATGGGTTGCACCTCGTTTCTTTGGTCATGTTGAGGAGGTGACTTATGAGCACACTTCTGGTCAAAAATGCGCATATCCTGGTAACAATGGATGACCTCCGCAGGGAGATCCGAGGAGGTGGTCTCTTTATTCGCGACGGTTTCATCGAACAGGCAGGTGCCACCGACCAGCTCCCCGCGACTGCTGATGAAGTACTTGATCTCACGGATCACATTCTACTGCCAGGATTGGTCAATACCCATCATCATTTCTACCAGACGCTCACACGGGCAATTCCCGCCGCCCAAAACGCCAACCTGTTTCATTGGTTGAAGACGCTGTACCCGATATGGGCGAAAATGACCCCGGAAGATATCCGCCTTTCCACGCAAACAGCCCTGGCTGAGCTGGCCCTGACAGGCTGCACCACCGCTTCTGATCATCTGTACCTCTTTCCGAACGGGTCCAGGCTGGATGATGAGATTGAAGCAGCTGCTGACCTAGGTTTGCGCCTGCACGCATCGCGAGGATCGATGAGTCTCGGCGAAAGCCAGGGCTGGTTACCGCCTGATAGCGTGGTGGATTCAGAAGAGAAGATACTGGCGGATAGCGAGCGACTGATTCAGAAATACCATAATCCCAATCCTGGTTCCATGGTGCAGATCGTGCTCGCCCCCTGTTCCCCGTTTAGCGTGACCGGTGAATTAATGAAACAGAGCGCGGAACTTGCCAGGCGTTATGGCGTTCATCTCCATACACACCTGGCTGAAACCCAGGATGAGGAAGCGTTTTGCCGGTAAAAATTTGGTGATCGACCAGTCGGATACATGCAAGCCCTGGGTTGGGTGGGCGAGGATGTGTGGTTCGCGCATTCTGTTCACGTCAACGACGAGGAAATTGACGTTTATGCCCGGCACGGTTGCGGGGTGGCGCACTGCCCTTCTTCTAATATGCGCCTGGCTTCCGGCATCGCTCCGATTGCCCGGCTGGTAGATGCCGGGGTAAAAACGGGCCTGGGGGTGGATGGCTCAGCCAGCAACGACGGCTCACATTTGCTTGCCGAAGCCCGCATGGCCATGCTGCTGGCGCGTTTGAACGCCGGTCTGCAAGGGGCCTCCTTATCAACGACCAGCGCGGAAATTTTCTCTGTACGTCAGGCGCTGGAGCTGGCTACCAGGGGCGGCGCCGCGGTGTTAGGAAGGAAGGATATTGGTTCTCTCGAAGCCGGCAAATGCGCTGATTTTATCGCCATCAACCTTAACCGGCTGGATTACGCCGGCGCGCTGCACGATGCCGTGGCTGCTGTACTGCTTTGTCAGCCCAGGGGCGTGGACTTCAATTATGTGCATGGCAAAGGCGTGGTAAAAAAAGGCGTGCTATCCGGGCTGAATTTAGAAGCACACATTCACCTGCATAACCGCGCCGCCACCAGGTTGTTCGAAGGATAAAGGGGTTTCGCATGGGCATGGATTCTTTCTGGCTGCAGAACGCACGAGAACTCGTCGATTGCGCGATGGGTCGTCTTCCCGCGCACTTGATAATCAAAAATGGTCAATGGGTATGCGTGCAAACGGGCGAGATTATCCCCAAAACGGATGTGGCCATGCGCGCCAAACGCATTGCCTATGTGGGCGAAGACGCCAGCCATACCATTGGGCCAAAAACCGTGGTCATTGACGCGGATGGTCAATACCTGGTGCCGGGCTTGCTGGACGGTCACGTTCATATTGAGTCCGGTATGGTCACCGTCACCGAGTTTGTGCGCGCGGTGCTCCCTCACGGCACGACTGGGCTATTCATTGATCCGCACGAAATCGCCAATGTTTTTGGTTTGCGTGGTGTGCGCCTGATGGTGGATGATGCGGCGTTGCAGCCTGTGCATGTTTTTGTGCAAATGCCTTCCTGTGTCCCGTCAGCCCCCGGTTTTGAAACCCCCGGCGCTGTGCTGGGACCTAAGGATGTGACCGAAGCCATGACCTGGCCGGGGATCATAGGGCTGGGGGAGATGATGGATTTCCCGGGTGTGTATGAAGGGGATGACAAGGTCCACGCTGAAATGAGTGCCACACGGGCGGCGGGCAAAGTAATTGGCGGACATTACGCCTCGCCTGACCTGGGAAGGCGCTTTCATGGGTATGTTGCCGGAGGCCCTCAGGATGACCACGAGGGGACCAGGTTGGAAGATGCGGTCGCTCGCGCCCGCCAGGGTATGAAGGTGATGATGCGGTATGGGTCAGCCTGGCACGATGTGGCCGCGCAGGTTAAAGCGGTTACGGAGTTGGGACTTTCCAGCCGGCAATTCCTTTTATGCGCAGACGATATCCTATCAGAGACACTGGTTAATGAAGGTCATATGGATAGGATTATCCGCCATGCCATTGCTGAAGGTTTGGACCCGATGACCGCAATACAAATGGCAACGATAAATACCGCCGAACATTTCGGCGTTTCGCGTGAAATCGGGCTCATTGCCCCGGGCAGGTTTGGCGATGTGGTGTTGGTGAAAGACCTGCGCGATTTTCAGGTCGAAACAGTGGTTGCCAGGGGGAAACTGGCCTATCAGAAAAAGACCATCCTGGTGGCTCTCCCTGCGCGCGAGTATCCCGAATGGGCGGTCAGGTCGGTGCATTTTCCCAGGCCATTGAGCGCCGCGAGTTTCAGGCTTGGCGCGGGTGGCAGCCAGGAAGTTTTAGCGAATGTGATTGGGATCATTGAAAACCAGGCCCCCACTCGCCACCTGTTATTCAAAATGACGGTTAAGGACGGGGAAATTTACCCGGATCTCGCCAGAGATATCGCCAAGCTGGCGCTGGTGGAACGCCACCGGCCGACCGGGCAGGTGCGGGTAGGGCTGGTGCACGGCTTCGGGTTCAAGATTCCCTGCGCTGTAGCCACTACTGTAGCACATGACAGCCATCAGATGCTCGTGGCAGGTACAGATGAAACGCAAATGGCAATTGCGGCCAACCACCTGGAGTCGATAGGCGGAGGTCAGGTGATTGTCACAAATAACACCGTGATTGGTGAAATTCGACTGCCAATCGCAGGGTTAATGTCTACTGGCAGCGCACAGCAGGTGGCTGATGAAACGGCGTCGTTACTTGAGGGTTTTAAACAATGTGGCTGTACCTTGAACAACCCCAACATGCAGCTCAGTTTGCTGGGGCTGCCGGTCATCCCGGAACTGCGCCTGACAGACCTGGGGTTGGTGGATGTTAACCGGTTCGATTTTATCCCGGTATTGCAGCACGAGTAAAAACCCAAATCAAGCAAGGAACGATTGACGATGAGTGGCAGTCCAACTTCAAAGACAAAGCGGCCTCCTTTTTCTCGCTTGCAGAACGAGCTGTCGCGATTAATTCAAAGAACCCCGCCAGGCGAAAAATTACCCTCTGAACCCGTTTTGGCAAAGAGCCTTGGTGTTTCCAGGGCAACGTTGCGCGAAGGCATGCGCACCTTTGAGGCCAGGGGCTTGATCCGCCGCAGACAGGGCGTTGGAACTTTTGTTGTCTCTCAGCTGAAGGTCATCGAAACCGGCCTGGAGGTGCTGGAGAGCATCGAGAGACTGGCCAACCGCATAGGGCTGGCGGTAAGGATGGGAGAACTGGTCATATCCGAAACGATGGCAAATCCTGAAATCTCAGAGAGACTGCAGGTCGAAGAAGGCACCAGACTGACTAATATCGCACGGGTGATCTACGCGGATGACCGTCCAGTGGCTTACCTGGTAGATATTCTGCCCCCGAATATTTTGGCCGAATCAGAGCTGCAATCCGGTTTCAACGGATCAGTGGTTGACTTCCTCATTCAACGGGGTAACCCGGGTTTATCTAAATCTTTTACCGATATCCAGGCTGTTGCGGCTGAATCCAGTATAGCCAGGTTGCTGGAGATACAGCGTGGCGACGTGTTGTTGTTATTTACCGCGCGCTTGTATAGTGACATGGGCGAAATCATCGATTTCTCATACAGCTATTTCCTGCCAGGGTACTTCAGGTTTCACGTAGTTCGAAATGTGGATACCCACGTGGCGTACAACGTTTAAAAGGTGAAAAAGACGCCTGCCAGGATATTGGTGAACGACGAAAACAAACCGATCGAAAATCCATTTGGAATAACGAGCAAAGGAAAGGAATGATTCAGCGAAAAGGAGGGAGCACACAAAAAGGATTCTGACGAGTGGAATTCTTTTCTGTATGAATGAGCGCGGATGGGATTTCGTCTTTGGCGAAAGGCTGCTGTGCGACGCCTGAATGGACAGGAGAGCGCTTCTTTGTTTTATTCCCTGGTGGTTCATTGACCGATGACACTAAAGATAAACTTCGGCGGTATAATGTGAACTTCAGGGAAGCAAAAAAAAATATGAAACAGGTGATTGCATCCGCGGACGTGACCCTGGTTGAACCTATGGTGCGGACAGATCACCCCAAGCATGGTGAAGAAGAAGGAGAGCGTGGAAAGACATCGGCGGTCGTTGCACTCACAGACGGATGGTTTATTAATAAAAGCCCGTTACGATGCCACTCTGCTTCATTAAAAATAGCATGGAAGTGGAACCTGCCCTGAAGTGTGAGCCGTTGGGCAATCGCGTTAGCGGTAAATAAGCGTTCAATGATGTGGTAATGCGCATAGCGTTTCTGGCGCTTGTTCTTGGAAAGATGGAATAATCAACTGATCAGGAGGAAGGATGCATACTTTTCTACATGGACGTGATTTGATAGGGGATCTGGATTTCTCAAAGGAGGAAGTTGAGACCGTTTTAGATGTGGCGTTTGACCTAAAGCGGAAACGCGCGTTGAACGAATTGACCCCTTATTTGAGGGATAAAGTGCTCGCTATGCTGTTCTTCTTCAGCAGTACGCGCACGCGCGGCTCTTTCGAAGCCGGCATGGCCCATCTTGGCGGACACGCGGCATTCATTGAGTCCCGCACGACGCAGATTTCTCACGGTGATACGCCAAAGGAGAT
>JAAZNW010000071.1 GCA_012798065.1 Chloroflexota bacterium | reverse complement strand
CTTCTCCGCGCACCTGCCCGCATGGTCGACCGACCATGATTCACCTTTCAGTTGAGCTGCTTGAAAGACAGTTCGGACGCCGGGGAGCCCGTTCCGCTTTTTAACCACAACGCTGGTTGAGCAATGCTACCATCGCCGGGATGCATTCCGCCACATCTGAACGCATCACCAACTCCGCGTATGGATCAATGGAAGTGGCAGAATGATTAACCAGGATAATCTTGCATCCATTGCGGCACGCCTTGAAGGGCAGTAGCGCGGCGGGAGTAACCTCCAACGAAGAACCCGCCACCAACAACAAATCGGCTAGCGCGATTTCATTTTCAGCCTTCAGCCAGTCATCCGCCGCGAGCTCTTCTTCATAAAGGGTAATATCAGGGCGAAGGACAGTGCCACAGGTAGCGCAAAGCGGGATTTCACCCGAGAGGATTGACGTGACGACTGCGGCGAAATCAACACCGTGTTCCTTGTTTGCGGGGCAGTAAAAACGATGAATTGAACCATGCAGTTCAACTACGTTGACCGAGCCGGCTTTTTGATGGAGTTCATCAATATTTTGGGTGATGACAGCCTGTAATTTGCCGGCTTTTTCCAGCGTAGCAAGGGCGAGGTGGGCATCATTCGCATGGGCACTATAAGAGACCCGCAGCAAGGGGCGCAGCCAGTTATAAAAATTTCGCGGCGATTGGCGGAATGCCGTGGCAGAGGCGACTTTCATTGGGTCATCACGCTGCCACAAACCCGTCCCCGCGCTGCGAAAATCCGGAATCCCTGAAGGAGTGGAAATACCCGCGCCAGTGAACGCCACAAAATATTTTGAACTGGCGATCAGATCGACAGCCCTGCGCAGTTCGTGCTCAGCTGGTGTGGTCACAATTGAAACCGCTGGCAAATCGCGCGAGAGAGCTCATTGACCTGCTGAGAAAACAACCCTTCAGGTTGGATGTGATACAGCGGGATATATTTTTGGTTCGCTTGAAAAACCTGCTCTGGAACAGGTGGGATCATGAACTTGATCGTGGTGCCTGGCAGTAACTTGGTTATCTGTTCAGCAGTAAGGCCCGCCTCAGAACGGATGTGATTATAGAAGACCGTATCGATGTACCGGCTTTTCTTGGGTGCCTCAAACTGCAATGTTCCAAGCAATTTCCTGGTACGTAACACCGTTGCGGGGAACGCGTCTGTTAGCACGATCAGCTGGTCGCAAAGCTTATGGATCTTACTGAAACCTGCCAGGTAGGGATTGCCGATATCCAATACCTGTACAGGAATTGAAGAATTCAATGATTTGAGGATGGCGAGGGTTTTTTCTGGCAGGTCAGGCAGGCTGATTTTTTGACTCTTTTCTGAAGCCATCAGCAGGCGGACATTAAATGAGGTATGCACGGCAAATTTTTCAACCGCTGCTGCTGTGATCTCGTCAACTGGCAGTGCGAGAAGCTTCTCCAACCCATAGGAATTGGCAATATCCAGTTCGACCCCCCAACTGCCCTGACCTGGCTTCAGCTCCACGGCTACCACCTCTTTGCTGGTCATGCCACTCAGGCTGACAGCCAGGTTCAATACCAGTGTTGATACGCCAAGCCCGCCTTTGCATCCAAGTACCCCGATGATACAACCTGAACCGCTTTCTTCGGGCGTATTTTTTATTTTTTTCATACGATCGAGCAAGGCTTTGACATGGGCGTTGAGTTCAGCGGGGTGCACTGGTTTGGTCAGGTAATCATCTGCGCCGGCGCCGTAACCAGCGATTTTGTCACCCATCTGGTTTTTCGCGGTAAACATCAGGATGGGGATATGGGTGCACAGGGGGTTTTTCCGCAGTTCGCGGGCAATCTGATAGCCATCCATGCCCGGCATCACAACATCCAGTATGATCAAAGAAGGTTTTACTTTGACCGCAGTCTCCAGCGCAAGCTCGCCGGTGTTTGCAGCAGCAATTTCGTAGCCCTGACGCTGCAACATCATCCCGACGAGACGCAGTGTCTCCATATCATCATCAACGATGAGAATTTTTTCCGGCATGCCGACCACCCCTCCTGAACTTATAAGCCAGTCTAGCATATTCCCTGACAAGATTCAAGTGATTATTTTCGCTTCAAGTTGAGAAAAAATACCCTGAAAGGCAGGCGTATATCAGCAATGCTATAATGACGGTGTGAATATCCAGGAATTTCAGGCAATCTTGCAGACCAGATGCGCCATTGACTTAAAGAAGCCGGTTTTGTTGGGATTCTCTGGCGGACCAGATTCCATTTGCCTGCTATCGTTGCTGGTGAAGAGCGGGGTGGAGGTTACGGCCGCCCACCTTGACCACGCGTTGCGCCCGGACTCAGCCGCTGAAGCAGTACAGGCGGAGGAGATTTGCCGTCAACTGGGCGCGGATTTTATCAGCCGACGAGTTGATGTAGCGGATTACGCCCAAAAAAAGCACCTCTCTGTAGAAGAAGCTGCTCGTAAGCAAAGGTATGCATTTTTATTCGCAGAAGCGGCGAAAACCGGCGCGCAGGCTGTGCTGACCGGGCACCAGGCTGATGACCAGGTTGAAACCGTGCTGATGCACCTTTTGCGAGGAAGCGCCTTGAGCGGACTGGCTGGCATGCGCATGGTGCTGCTGCCCAATCCCTGGAGCAAAGACATCCCATTGGTGCGTCCTTTGCTCGCGTTTTCACGAGAGGAAGTTGAAGCCTATCTTTCAGAAATACCGATCAGACCCATATTTGATCAATCGAACCAGGATTCGAGCTTTTTCCGCAACCGCATCCGTAATGATTTGCTCCCTCAGCTACTCACCTATAATCCCCAGTTTAAGAAACGCATCCTCAGGATGGCCGATGCGATTGCCTTGGAAGACGACCTGGTCATGGCTCAAACCCGGCAAGCCTGGGCGGAAACCGTTATCGAAACGGGCGAGGATTTCGTGGTTTTTGACCGAGCGAAAACGGCGTCTCTGCACCCCGCGCTACGCCGCAGGTTGATGAGGGAAGGGCTTACCAGGTTGCGCAGTGAACTGCGGGACATGGATTACCAGGTGATTGAAAAAGGCAGCCATTTCTTTACAGATCCATGCCAGAGCAACACTGTACACCTGATCGCGGGTTTGGAGATGTTTGCGCATCTTAAAAGGCGTGTGGTGCTGGCAAAAAAAGAATCTCCTTTACACGGGTTATGGCCGCAATTGACTCAGAAAAAAGCGTTACCCCTGAAGATACCGGGCATGGTCTCGCTCAATGAGCATTGGACCCTGCGCAGCTCTCGTGAAACAATTTACATAAATACTGGTGACCCTTTTGTTTGCCAGTTGAACGCTGAATTATTGGCTGATAAACTGACCATCGATCGTTTTAAAGCGGGTGACAGGTTCTCGCCTTATGGCGCCGCTGCCCAGGAGATGAAACTGGGCGACTTTTGGACCAACCAGGGTTTGGCGGCGCGCGCACGAAGTAACTGGCCACTCATTCGCAGCGGTGAGGAGATTGTGTGGGTACCTGGATTTCGTATCGCTGACCGATGGCGTGTAAAAAAAGAGACCACGAGCATTCTAAGGCTCGAGTTAATAAAAACAGAGTGACAGCCTGTTGCTGCCACTCTGCGCGCAACAACCCGGTCATTCTCCTGCCAGCAGGCGCAATTTATTGCTGGTCTCACGCCATTGAATCTTCGAAATGCCCAGTTTCTGGCGCAAGGCTTCTTTATCCATCCCTGATTTCCAATCATTCAAGGCGCAGGTCCAGCGGCACATGGCGAATGAAATGTGTTTAGATAGGCCAGCGTCGATGGTGATATCTTCAAGCAAGTACTCAAGGCGGCGCGGAGACCAGGGGAAAACCTGTTCGACGGGATGGTATACATCCAGATATTCCTGGTAAGCCTCGACCCAATCCTCATTCAGTTGGATATTGCGTTCCTTGTAACGGCTGCCGCTGGCTGAATAACGCACAAACAGACGCGGACTCTTCGGGCTGTCAAGGTCGATATGGTTGAGGGTGAGTGCGAGGCACTCGCCCTTTTTAATTCCGGTGGACAACAACAGGCTGAGCAAAACGTATGGGCGGGGATCGGGTTTACTGGCAACACGCAGCGCTCTGGCGGCTTCGAGGGCCAACACTTCTTCTTCAGGTGTAAGCACGTCTGGCAAGGGGCTGATTACCGTCTTCTGCAGCACTTTTTCAGCCGGGTCAGACGGGATACGTCCGGAACGTGATAGCCAACGAAAGAAGGATTTAGTAGAGGTGATCCTTCGCGACAGGCTTTTTGCGCTGCATGGCACGTGGCGTTCATGCTGAAGCCAGCCAAGGAAACGGTTGATGTCATCTGTGGTAATACTCCCAATGGTGGTGCCAGAAGGGAAATAGTTGGCAAATAAACGCATGTCTCCCAGGAAGGCTTTTACCGTATGAAGAGAACGCCCCTGGTCGAGCAAGAATATCTCCCATGAGCGGATGGCAGGGTGAAAAGTTGTTTCTGAAGTGATGTGGAGTTCAGGTTGAATGTCCATAAAGGAGCTTTCTTTCAATTATTAATTTCGCATAGTCCTATTAATATCAGTGTACAAGGATTATTGGCGAATGTCAATATGCTGTACTCGTTCAATACATATGAGATTTTTCCGAGGTTACCTCTGGGTGATATTTATTAATATACTCGGCTGGGGTGAGATAGTCCAGTGCCTGATGAGGTCGGATCTGGTTATAGACCCGTTCCCACTTGTATAACTCG
>JAAZNW010000070.1 GCA_012798065.1 Chloroflexota bacterium | reverse complement strand
CTTAAAGAGTGGGCGCACCATTCTCTGCCAGACACAAATCCAGGTGGTTTTAATGGGTCTCGGTCACCTTGCTTAACCCGGAGGGGTTATCAGGATCCAACCCTTTATGGCGGGTGAGGTGGTAAGCGAACAATTGCCCGGGGATGATGGCAATCAACGGGGTCAGCCACTCAGGGATGCCTTGCGCAAGGCGCTGCCCGGCACGTGACAGCTGAAGCACCTCGTCCCGGTCTGTGATGGAGTAAATTTCCGCCCGGCGCTCTTCTCGCAGGCGCCCCAGCAGCTCATAAAGTGAGGGGTAAGCGATGCACGAAGGCGCAACATTGAGTACCGGGAAGTCCCCCTTCACCATCGCAATGGGCCCGTGGAGGAAATCCGCCGATGAATAGGGTTCAGCCATAACGCCTGACAGTTCTTTCATCTTAAGCGACCATTCGTTGACGGTGGCGTAATTGTACCCTCGCCCCAGTACCACGCAGTGATTCATAGCGTGAAAACTGGCCGCCTGTTGCGCGATCTCATCCTCTCTCCCCAGCATCTCTTCCATCCAGGCCGGCACATTCTCCAATGCGCGTTTCATTTCTGCGTTTTCAGCCAGTTCAGCGGAGAACAGAGCCAGGGCTGCCAGTGAGTTGGTGTAGGTTTTTGTGGCTGCTACAGCCACTTCAGGACCGCAACTGATATCCAGAATGAACTCGGCTGCGTCTGCCATGGGCGATACAGGGTTATTTGTCACGGCCAGCGACACAACCCCCTGCCGCCTGGCTTCTTCTATAACACTGATAATATCGGGTGACCTGCCAGATTGTGACACGCCAATGACCAACGCGTTTTTAAGCAGCGGCGGCAGATGGTAGATGCTGAACAAAGAGGGAGGCGCCAGCGCAATCGGTATACGGTTGACCGCACCAATAAGATATTGGGCATACCTGCCGGCATTCTTTGAAGTGCCCCTTGCAGCCAGGTATATGTACTCAATTCCGCGGGCTCTCACCTGCCCTGCAATGGTCGCGATAGCTTCCCCCTGCGAATTGAGTAATTTGCGAATCGCTTGCGGTTGTTCGTGAATCTCATCAATCAGGCTCATTCTTCCTCTTTTAATTCTTTGGTGTGTTTGATTTTATAAGGCTTTCCAACCATTCGCGCGCCTGCACCAATTCTTCAGTCGGATCGTGATCAAGCGTGTGGTTTTCAATACTGATAACGCCATCATAACCGATTTTCAACAGACCTTTCACGCAATCCTCAATTGGGACACTGCCTTTGCCATAAGCACAGTTAATATGCGCATCGCCCGGCAACACATCCTTAAGGTGCACGTGAAAAATGAACTGGCGCAGCTCATCAATCGCCTGTACCGGGTCATACCCGTGCGTGGCGTACCAACCAGTATCCAGCGCCGTGCCGATGACCCCGTTCCCACCGTCACCAATTTTCTCCAGCATCTCGCCAGCGGTCAATTCTACCTCATTCTCAATCGCCAGCCTGAGTCCGTGACGTTTGAGGGTTTCAATCACAAAGGCTCTATCAGTGTGATAAAGCGCGGTGGTACCGCTCAGCAGCGGCGCACCAATCCCCGCGGACAGGGCACAGGCCGACTCAAATTCAGCGCGGGTTTCGCCGAATTCACCCGCCAGGCTTGTTGGCGACACCCCTTCGTGTTGCAGCGCTCTTACAGCCGCTGCAATATGCTCCGGCCCAGCCCATTGCCAATTCAGTTCCGCTGGCTGCCATACATCCATGCGTAAAAATCCCAATTCTCGCACCCGCGCGATAAGCCCTTGAAACCGTGCTTCAAATGTAACAAGCGGAGAGTAAAACGCGCTCAGCGCGTTGACGCACTCCTCCCAACTACCAGGAGGTATATAGCCAAACTGACTGGCGACAAAGCTGGAACCGTGAAGGGCAATACGCATCTCAATTCCTTCCCGGCAAAAAACCGGTAGCTTCCCCTGATAGCCCAACCGGGTGCAAACCTGCCAGTATCTGCTGTAAAACCGCGATATCCACGCGTGCGTCATCCGCACCCGTCAGAGGTTCACGGTCATTCACCACGCAGTCATAGAATGCCAACAATTCCTGCTCAAAGGCTTCGTCGTAATTCACGGTGATCTTCTCTTCCACCGCGGCACCGTCTTTCATGTATTGATGGGTTAACAAGGTTGGAAAATGCTTGAGATATGGCGAAGGGAACTGCAAGCGCAGGCGCTGGCTGGCAGACATGAGGGCGATTTCTTGAGAGTAATCTCGCAATTCAGCCAGGAATACCCAGGTATAAACCACCCTGAGATCAGGTGAAAACATCATCGTGGTGGTTATTCCGCCAGGCTTTTCACCTTGCGGCCAATGTTCGGCAAAGAGGACCTTCTGCGGTTCCCCTAATAAACCGCGCAAGACATTGATATCGTGCACCATACTGCCCAGCAGCACATCCGTGTACTCGGCGCGCAGGTAAGCGGGTATCTCTCCAACCGCAGCGGTGATGGCCTGGTCTTCCTGCGCGCGTAAGTGCCTGATCGTTTCCGGCGCGACATCATCTGCCTGGATAAGGCCCTGGAAATACAGATAGCCTTCCTCCTCGGGGTGCAGCGTGTTGAGCTGCACATAACGTAATTCTCCCAAGCCAGCCAGCAGTTGCCGCGCGCGCTGGTAGGCGGGGTCGTAACGCTTCATATATCCCACCATTAACTTAAGTTTTTGTTCTTGCGCTAACCGACCCAGTTCCAGCGCCTGTGCCTGTGTGTAGCATAAAGGTTTCTCAACGAACACATGCGCGCCGGACAGCAGCGCTGCGCGCACCTGCGGAGTATGATCGCCGCCGCTGGTTACCAAAACAGCATCAAGGTTCTGTTTGAGCATCATCCGGTAATCAGTGAAACATCCGGTATCAGGCAGGTGGTAACGCTTAGCCAGCGCTGAAAGCACGTTATCTGACAGGTCACAAAGCGCAGCAATTTCAAAGCGGTCAGCGTTCTTTTCTAAAAATGGCAGATGCATCATCTGCGCGATGCCACCGCAACCGATCACGCCTACTCTTAATCTACCTTTACTCATGCGGTTCCTCCAATAACGCCCTAAAAGCGGGGCTACGATTCGTATTGTATTTCAACACGCTTGTTCACCTGAACATCCAATACCCCTGTCTTGATCAACACCCTGCCCGGTTCATCATAATACCAGCCGCCATCTGTCTTTTTCCATTCTTGCCTGTCAGCGCCCTCTGGTAGAGCCGAGTCGTTCAAGAAAACAATTTGTGGCTTTTCCGCAGTCGGCCTGGAATAATCAAGAACCGTATTACGCGTATTGATCGCGCCCGGATATGTTCCTTGCGCAGCGTGCACGGTTATCAACGACCGGTCACCTTGCGGCTGCATGGTTACGCGTGTGGTTCTAACCTCTCCAGATTGGTAAGCAACCCTGACGTCGTCGTCCTCATAGAGCAGAAATTCGCTGGTTTGCGCGCCTGAGACCATCCGTAAAATGATTTCATCCCGCACACTGCCGTCCAGGCGGGCGCTGCTGATATTCATGGTCTGCCCGTCCACATGCATCAACGGAATGATCGCCTGTGCGCGTATAAAGAGGGGCAACCTATAGACGCCGTTTCTGACGATGGGGTATTTCTTCAGCCATTATCCTATACTCGATCTCCATTCTCCTGTGTAATCATCCACCCAATCTCCTTCGGGCAGGTACACATCCACAAACTCCTGAAAAAGGACGGAAGTTTGAACAGGCAGCCACCATCGCGGTCATGCCTATGAGAACCAGCCAAATCACTTTTTTCATCATCGCTTATTCACGGTAATATCCGGGGGTCGCGCTGACTGACGGCACGCTGCTGAAGATTTCGCGCCGCAATCCATGCAAAAAACCCGACCGGCTACCCCACTTGCCCGCCGCCAGGATGAAAATACGGGGTGTTCACTTCTTCTGCCACCGCTCTGGCAGGTTTGGCGGAAAGCAGGTCATCAAACAGCGGTAGCTCCGCACCATTCACCGCTTTCCAGGCGTACAGGTACATGGCCGCCGACCAGGCCTGGTGGGCGTATCCCATTGGGTGACCAGTGCGCCCATGCATCCACTCATTGAACTCCCAGGGCGCGCCAGAACTCTGCTGGTTGGCGAGCGCCAGCTGTACCAGCAGCTTGTCAGCCTCAGCTTGCCAGCCGCAACGCGTCAGGGCGGCGATATGAAAACCCCCGACCATCGGCCAGATGCCGCCGTTGTGATATTGATCCGGCAGGTTGAGGTTACGGCTGCGATAATACTCACGCCACGAGGTCTCTCCGGGGTAAATAGGTGGGTGAATTGCCTTAGTGGGGTACGGCTCAGCCATTCCCACTTGCTGCATGTAGCGTAAAATGTGTTGAGCACGGTGCCCGTCGGCGATACCGGTTAAGATAGCCAGCAGGTTCGCCAGACTGTCGCACCAGTCTCCATATTCGCGGAAGGCTACCCAGGGCAGGTAAAATGGGCGGCTGGAAATGGTGCCAATGTTGTAGTACAGCATGAACCACTCCAGTCGAATGGCTTTCAGTTTCTCCAGGTGTTCGGCGAAGTGCGAAGCAACCCAGCAGCGGTCAATCCAGAAGAGCAGATTAATACGTTCATGGATGGAATCAGCGCTGATGTGACAGGGCAGCGGAGCCAGCTCCGCAGGGTTTTCCCGGAGCATCTCTTCATACGCCAGCGAGGCAGCGTAAAACAGCGTGTTATCATACAGGGTGTTATAGCGCACCGCAATAAGGTCCATCCAGTTGCCGGCTTCCGGAATTTCCAGTAAACCGCATTCATTCATATCCTGGTACTGCAGCCAGGTGAGCGCGCTGGTGATTCTCGGCCAGCTGCGCGCCAGCGCGTCTTTATCACCGGTGGCGCGGTAAAGCGCGTACTGCCCCAGGATGTACCACAGGTTGGCATCGCAGGAACCGGCATTCTCCGTGCTGATATCCCCGCTTTCAGGGTTGAGGTTAAGCGGGATCATCCCCCAGCAGGATTGCGCGCCGCTGAGCGCATCCAGCGAAGCCCTGCCAGCGTTGATCAGCTCTTTATCTTCACTGGCCAGCGCGCCTAAGAGCGTGACCGAACTATCGCGACTCCATACCTGGGGATACCCAACTGGATCCGCTGAAGCACGGAAACCGTACGGAGTGACGCACTGATGCAGTATTTCAAGCGCGTGTTTGGCCGCTTCATTGACCAGGTTTTTTTCTTTCTGATTCATTTATTCCTCCACCGCCATTCTGCTCATCCTTTAACGGCACCGCCAAGCATGCCGCGAATAAAGTAACGCTGGAACACAATATAAACGAGCAGGATTGGCCCGGCGACAATCAGCGCGCCAGCCGCCATCAGCGGGATATTTGCCGAATAGCGCCCCTGGAAAAAGGCCAACCCAACCGGCAGGGTACGCATGGTCTCTTTTTGAATCATCACCAGCGCCAGCAGGAACTCGTTCCAGGTCCACATAAAGATCAGCACCACCAAAGTGAGCACCGCCGGGCGCGCCAGCGGCCAAAGAATACGCCACAGGGTCTGCCAGCGATTGCAGCCGTCAATCGCGGCGGCATCCACCAGTTCAGAAGGCGCCGTGCTGAAAAAACTGCTCATCCACAACGTGCCGAATGAAACACTCAACCCAATCTGCGGCAATATCAAAGCCCAGTAGGTATCTGTCAACTTCAGGTTATCCATCATATGATAAAGCGGAATAACCACCGCCTCAAACGGAACCATATACCCCACCAGCAACAATGGGTAAAGCACCTTTTTACCCGGCACCGGCAGCATGCCAAAAGCGTAACCCGTGAGCGTGGAAAGGAAGACGCTGATGACCACCACCACAACCGTAACAATCACGCTGTTGCGGAAGAAGAAATTAAAACGCCCTGTGGTCCAGGCTTCTTTGAAGGAAGCGAATCTAAGCTGCGAGGGCAGTGTGAGTGGTCCCTTTATCACCTCGATGTCGGTTTTAAAGGCGCTGAAGACCAGGCCAATAATGGGCAACAGGATGAGGAGCAAAAAGGCACTGAGAATGAGGTAATTGGGCAGCAGGCGCTGCCAGGCCTGGCGCTTCATACCCCCTCCCCATCTCTGGATTGAAAACGCAGTATGATCAGCGAAATGCCAAAAATGAGCAGCGTCATCACCGTGGCAACCGTTGAAGCGTAACCGAGCTGATTCTGTTGGAACGCTGAGCGGTAAACCAAAAAGCCGGTCACCAGGGTCGAATCCCCCGGTCCACCGCGCGTGGTAACGTAAACCAGGTCAAAAACGCGTAACGCGGCAATAATGGTGGTGATAAGGGCAACACCCAGCTCAGCGCGCAGGCTGGGCAGTGTAATATGCAGCAACTGACGGAATTCGTTGGCGCCATCCAGCTCGGCAGCCTCGTACTGGTCATTGGGTATGCGCTGCATGCCCGCCAGGAAAAGCACCATACAAAAGCCGTACTGCACCCAGGTACCCACCGCACCTACTGAAGGTAGCGCCAGTTGAAAATCGCCCAGCCAGGCGCGGGTGAACGCCCCCAAACCAATGGCGCGCAGCCCGACATTCAACAAGCCGAAGTTCGGGTTAAAGATCCACCGCCAGGTAACCCCCACCACCACCATACTGAGAATCTGCGGCAGGAATAACCCGGTGCGGAAAAATGTCATTCCAGGTAAAGGCTTACGCCCTAATAATGAGGCCAGCAACAGGCCAAGGAGAATGGGAATAATACTGTAAAAAATGATGAAAACCAGGTTGTTAAGCAGCGCTTTAAGAAACTGCGCATCTGTGACCAGTGAAATGTAATTATGAAAATTCACGAAAACCCGCTCACGGCTAAAGCCATCCCATTTATAAAAGCTGGTGCGGAAGGTTTCGATGATCGGATAAAAAACAAAAACCAGGTAGATAAGCAAACCCGGGAAGAGATAAAGCCAACCGTGAAACCGGGATTCACCCGGCCATCTGCGCTGGGATTTCACACCACTGCTCCTGTTGAAAAATTCGCCCGCTTCCCCAGCCTGGCAGAAGCGGGCGAACGTCAGCGCGGATTAGTTGCCAGCCAAGAAGGCTGCGTAATCTACTTCGACGGCTTTTGTGAATTCCGCCGGCGTGATGATTTTGCCGAACAGTTTCTGCAGTTCCGCCACAATGGTGTCATAGAACGTAGGTGTCGCCCAGTCAATATAATGACCAACAGCGTTCTCAGAGTTGATCGTATCCCAGGCGATCAGTGTATCGTTGAACAGCGGGTTGCCCTCCGCCACGTAACCTTCCGGCAAAGGCATGGCAGGCAGCATGCCAGCGTTGGCCCACAATTCGGCCGCGCGCGGGCTGGTCATCCAATCCAGATATTCCGCGGCCAGGTCGGCCTTGGTAGTGGTCTTGCGGATAGAGAAGGGAATCCCCACGCCGCCAATCGCCAGCCGGGTATGACCGGGATTCGCCGGCAGCAGGAAGAATCCAAATTCCTGATCGGTGTCGCCAACCAGCTCACCCGCCAGCCACGAGCCGGTGATGGTCAAAACGCCGCCAACTCCGGCTTTAAAGAGCTTATTGCTGTCGTCATAGCCAATGCCAGCAAAATCCGGGCTGAAATAGCCCTTGTCAACCCAATCCTGCATCACACGTGCTGCTTCCTGGTTTTCTGGAGTGTCAAATGTGACATTGTTCACTCCATAGACGAAATCGTTGATGTAATCCAGAGAAACCAGCAGGTGCTGCACGGCGCTGAACTCGTGAATGGCGTTCCAGCCATCCAGTGAGCCAAACGAAATAGGTGTCATTCCAGCGTCTTTGATACCCGCGAGGAGGGTTTGGAACTCATCAAACGTAGTAGGAAGCGTCCAGCCATTCGCATCCATGATGGTCTTATTATAAAAAACACCCACTACCTCAGCGGTGGGGCTCACACCATACAGGTTTCCCTGACCAAACGTCACACCGTCGGGGGTAAAGCTGTTGCGGCTTGCCACCGATGAAGAAAAACGCTCATCCCATTTATAGGCAGCGGCGTAATCATTGAGCGGCAGCAGCAGGTCAGCCTGCACCATGGCGCCCATGTCGCTGCGTCCCTGGTTCACCTGAGCCACGTCAGGTCCATCTTCCTGCGCGAGCGCGAGCTTAAGGGTCACTTTCAGATCATCCAGTGTCTTGACCACTCGTTCAATCTTAACCCCTGGATGCGCGGCTTCAAATTCCGCGTTCAACGTTTCCATCACTTCACTTTCAACGTCGCGATAGAACTGATCCCAAACCACAAGCGTCACTTCTTCGGGCGCTGCGGGCGCTTCTGTTACCACGGGTGCTTCTGTGGCAGCAGGAACTTCAGGGGCGGGTGGCGCTTCGGTTGGGGCCGGCTTGGCGCACGCTGACAGCAACAGCGCGAGGGCCATTACAACTGACAAAACAAAAGTAATCCTCTTCATTTTCTCTCCTTTTTTTGGAAATCGTTTTTCTGGCTTGCAACCAGAATAGATGAGTTTTTAACTCTCTCGAAAATATTTTAGTAGAGAGTAAAAAGAATGTCAAACAGCTGTACTCGTTCAATACATATGAGATTTTTCCGAGGTTACCTCTGGGTGATATTTATTAATATACTCGGCTGGGGTGAGATAGTCCAGTGCCTGATGAGGTCGGATCTGGTTATAGACCCGTTCCCACTTGTATAACTCG
>JAAZNW010000109.1 GCA_012798065.1 Chloroflexota bacterium | reverse complement strand
TTCACCCACGAGTTGTAGGTGTATTCCAAAAAGTCGCGAATCGCCTCCGCCGAAGCAATCCCATAATTGAATTCATCGTACACGTCCTGCAGGTCCACCTTCACCGCCCGCAGCCCCTGCCCAGCGCGGTGCGCCCGCAGCGTCTCCGCCTGCTCCCAGAACGCCCGCGGCGTGATGATGATGTGATCCGCCCCGTTCCCTACCCCCCTCAGGTTCGAGGCCGTGTCCACCGTCTCTATCCCCTGCACCGCCTTGTAACTGCCGGCCGCCTTCGCCAGGTACTGCCCGGCACCGCCCGCCACGTCACTGAACTCCACCATGTAAGGGTTGCTGCCGCTCACCGCCAGGTTGCTGATCTGCTCCACGTTCTCCGCGTCCGTCACATCGTACACTTCCACCTGGCCCGTGGTGAACCCGTTCAACCGGTAGCGGTATACCCCAGCCGCCCCATTCTTGAACCACAGTTCATCGCCCACCGCGGTGAAGGTGTTCGCGTACTCCACATCCACTGCATCGATATACAGCATGTCAGAGCCCACGCCCGTGTCATCGACCGCCGTCACCACCAGCGTGTTTTCGCCCGCCCTCAGTAGCCCCGCGCGCAGCGGCATGCTCAGGTTGCTCCAGGTGATGCCGTCCCAGTACACATCCCCGATCTGCTCCCCGTTCAGCGTCACCCGCACATGATGGTCAGGATTGATGGCGTTCGCCAGGTAACCAATCATGGAAATGGTCATCTGCCCCGCGGCGCTGGCGGGCGCGTCCAGGGTGAAGGTCTTCGTCCAGCTCGGTATGTATGGCGGGTAAAGAAATGCGCCAACGTACCGCTCCAGGTCATCGCTGCCAGGCGCGTTGCTGAAATAGTACGTGTTTTCTTCTATGTGCAGGTTCGATACATGCCAGCCCGGCGTGCTCCCCGCTCCAGGGCTGCCATCGCGCGCCCCCATCCTCCGCCCATTATCCCCCCCATAGGTCAGCCAGTAGATGTTGTCCCAGGTGTATTTCGAATCAAGCCCTTCTCCATAAAATACAATGTAGTCTGTGCTGTTGAACTCCCCATCACCTTCTCCAACTACCCGTATCGCCAGTTCTTTGCCCAGGTTGTACATTTTTATCGTGCGGGGATCCAGTGAACTCACCGGTAACCCAGCCGTGACCAGTTCAGCGTATGAAAGCCGGTAGAACCCGTCGTTCCTCACTTTCACCCGCCAGCCAGGTTCCGGCGGCGCCCAGGGTACGCCCGCGCCCGTCAGCCCCAGCGGCGACATCCTCCCCTCCGCTTCCAGCGGCACCGCCCGCCAGCCCTGCGCGCTCTCGTAGTTCAGCAGCTCCCCTTCCAGCACACTCTCGTACGCCGCGGAGTCTTCCGCTTCTCCCCCTTCAAACCCTCCCCCACTGAACCTTACCTCCACTTCCAGCGTCTCGTATACCGTCAGTTCCTGCCTCTGCGCGTTGTACTGCACCGGGTACACCACCACCCCCAGCACCCGCTGCTGCCTCACCATGCCATCATTCATCACCACCGCCAGCGACCCCGGGTACTCTCCTCCACCGTACACGCTCGCGTCCTCTTCCACTACATACACCATCTCCGGCAGCAGCGGCTCCCCTTCCACTGGCGGCTTCATTTCCGCCCTCTGCGTCACCACCGGCAGCACCGGCGCACTCAACCTCTCCACCCGCGCCTGCCCAGGTACCACGTACAACGTCACTTCCGCCCCCAATGGCGCTCCTACCTGCTCCACCACCAGCGGAAGCGACGGCGCTCCCGCCTGCGCGGTCTGCGACCACCCAGGCAGCCCTACCCTCGTATAGGTCTTCCCGTTTTCCTCGATTTCTTCCAGCTCCAGCTCTTCCACCGGCACCGTCACCGTGAACCTCACCCCCGTGCTCTCTTCTCCCAGCAGCCGGCTCGCTTCCGCTGTCCTCACCCCTTCTCCGCTTGCCTTCGCCGGCAGCATTAGGCCAATCACGAAAAGCA
>JAAZNW010000069.1 GCA_012798065.1 Chloroflexota bacterium | reverse complement strand
ATTACGCGATGAGCGTGATTATCTCACGCGCGCTGCCGGATGCCCGGGACGGACTGAAACCGGTGCACCGCCGCATCCTCTTCGCCATGGCAGATATGGGGATCCGTTCCAACACAGCGTACAAGAAATCTGCGCGTATTGTGGGTGAAGTGTTGGGCAAGTATCACCCGCATGGAGATTCAGCCGTGTATGACGCTATGGCGCGCATGGCGCAGGACTTTTCCATGCGCTACCCGTTGGTGGATGGACAGGGCAACTTTGGTTCCATAGACGGGGATGCGCCCGCAGCCATGCGTTACACTGAAGCCCGCCTGCACGCGCATGCCGAAGAAATCCTCACCGATATTGATAAAGACACGGTCGATTTCACAGACAACTTCGATGGTTCTCTGAAAGAACCAGTTGTGTTGCCGGCGCGGCTGCCCAACCTGCTGCTGAACGGCTCGAGTGGTATCGCGGTGGGCATGGCTACCAGCATCCCTCCGCACAACCTGCGTGAACTGGCCAACGCCACCAATTACCTCATTGACCATTATGAGAAGATCGATGAGGTTTCGGTAGAAGAACTGATGCGTTTTGTGCAGGGACCGGATTTCCCCACCGGCGGCATTATTGTCGGTCGAGACAGCGTACACCAGGCTTACAGCACCGGACGGGGCAGGTTGGTGGTGCGCGGCCAGGCACACATTGAGGAGATGAAAGGAAACCGCTATCAGATCGTCATCACCGAGATTCCGTACCAGGTGAACAAGACCAGCCTGATCGAACGCATTGCCGAGCTGGCGCGCGGCGGCAGGCTGGACGCCATCACAGACCTGCGTGATGAATCAGACAGGCGCGGCATGAGCATCGTGTTGGAGCTGCGGCGCGGAGCGCAGCCAAAGCAGGTGCTGAATCAACTGTATAAATATACCCCGCTGCAATCCACGTTTTCTGTGCATCTATTAGCGTTGGTGAATGGTGAGCCGCGGCTGCTTTCCTTAAAACGGGCGCTCCAAATCTATATTGAGCATCGCCAGGTGATCATTACCCGGCGTTCGAGTTTTGAGCTCGAGAAAGCGAAAAACCGCGCGCATATACTGGATGGTTTATTGATCGCCCTGGCTAACCTGGATGATGTGATTAAAACCATCCGCGAATCAAAAGATGCTGAAATCGCCAAAGAACGGCTGATGTCGAAATTTAATTTAACGGATATTCAGGCGCAGGCGATTCTGGATATGCAACTGCGGAGGTTATCCGCGCTGGAGCGGCAAAAGATCGAGGATGAGCACCGTGAGATTATGGCGCGCATCGAATATCTGCAAGACCTGTTGGCGCATCCCCAGAAAATGCTGGGTTTAATAAAAGAAGATATGAACGCCGTTTCAGAAAAATATGGTGACGAACGGCGCACCAAGATCGTTGGGGAAACTCACGAAGAGCTGAAAGAAGAGGATCTCATTACCGATGAACCTGTGCTGATTACATTCACGCGTAAAGGCTATATCAAGCGCGTGGCAGCAAGGCTCTACCGCTCTCAAGGCAGGGGTGGGCGCGGTGTTTCTGGGCAGACCATCCGCGAGGAAGATGAAATTGAGTTCCTCATCCCGGCGCGAACGCTGCACACCGTCCTCTTTTTCTCCGACCGCGGCAAGGTGTATTCTGAAAAGGTGTATCAGATTCCTGATGCCAACCGCACGGACCGCGGCATCCCCATTGTGAACGTTCTCTCCCTGGACACCGGCGAACGCATCACCGCGGCAGTTTCCGTGCCTGGCTTTGAGGAAGGTTCATACTTTACAATGGCGACCCTCGCTGGCAGGGTCAAGCGAGTGGCGCTGGCGGATTTCTCCAGCGTCAGACCTTCAGGACTGATCGCAATATCCCTTGACGAGGGAGATGAGCTGGGCTGGGTGCGCCTGACCAGCGGTAAAGATGAGATCATCATGGTTACCCGCGCCGGTCAGGCGCTGCGTATACCTGAAACCGAAATACGTTGCATGGGCCGGCCTGCTGCCGGTGTAACCGGTATCAAGTTGAAAACTGGAGATCGATTAACCTCGATGGACGTGATCGAACCAGAAGGGCAGCTGCTTACCGTGACCGAGCATGGTTTCGGCAAACGCTCTGACCTGGATGAATACCCGGTCAAAGGACGGGCGACTGGCGGTGTGGCGACCATCGCCCAAAAGCAAACGGCGAGGGTGGGGCGAATCACCTCGGCTCGCGTGGTGCAGGAGGAGGATGAAGTGACGCTCATTTCTTCCGGCGGCGTCATCTTGCGGTTGAAAGTGAAGGATATTTCAATGAGTGGCAGGGCGACGCGCGGGTTCAAGTTGATGGACCTGGGAGACGAGGATGTTGTCGCTTCGGTGGCGCGAATCCAAACTTCGGATATCACTAAAACCGAAGGTGACTCGCTGCCGCTTGAAAACGGGAAAGCAGAGACGCCTGGTGAAGAACCTGCCGGAGTGTAGCTAATCCCTTCGCCTGAGGAATGAACGAAGGCAATCAACCCCTTCCCGGGTAGAGAGCCGGGACGGGGGATGAGCTCGTGCGGCGCATTAAATTGGCGGCATGATTTTTTGAAACACGACGAGCAGCAAGATGCCGAGGATAGCGACCATCAGAAAGAACACCAACGCGACGATGAAACGTTGAAAAGGGCTCATGCCCAAAAAGGGCGGTCGCTCAATGGTGTATCTTCCACCCCGGATGTGCTCTTCTTCAATTAACTCTTCTTCATAAGCGCTGTTCACAGAATTGCGCAGGTCATCCAACATTATTCCCTCCCGGGTCATCCGGTTGTACGGGACGCAGGTGAATGTCTCCGACAGTCACAGGCACCATTTCTCCACTGTCATTGATCAGCAACAACTGACCCAATTCGTTGATCCCTTTAATTTTACCAATAATCAAGGGTCTTTCCGAATTTTCGATGCGCACCTGTTGACCTTTAAAAGCGAGGTGCTCTTCCCAGTATTGCATGAATACGGGTGTGCCCAGTTTACCGCGCCAGGCGTGGATGGAAAATAACAATTCCCGCAGGATGGCAGCGCGGTCGACGGGGCTGCCGTATTCCGCTTCGAGGCTGGTGGCTGGAAACCCCCTCAACTCCGGTGGAGGGATCGAACCCCGGTTGATATTCATACCGATGCCCATTATCACCGCCGCGGGTTGAGAGCCCTGCCAGGAGGACTCCACTAGGATGCCGCAAAATTTTTGACCCTTGAGCAGCACATCATTCGGCCATTTAATCTGCGGGGAAAGCCCGCAAACCCGTTGCACTGTTTCGTGCACGGCGATGCCGCATAGGGGCGCGAACAACGCCAACCGAGGGACTTCATCTGGCGTTGGGCGCAAGATCAGGCTGAGAGCCAGAGAGGCGCCAGGGGAAGTGATCCAGCGGCGATCGAAACGTCCGCGACCGCTGGTTTGCTGTTCGGCGAGCACCAGCGCGAAGTCTGGAGCGCCGCTCTCCGCCCAGCACTGGGCTTCGGTGTTGGTTGACCCGATGGATTCAAAGTGATGCCAGGCGCTAACCGCTGTCCCGCGGAGGGTTTCTGCTATCTCGTGCCTTTCCATGGGGCTAATTCTACTATGTAATACAAGGAGAGCGGGATTGACCGCTCTCCTTGTATATCTCCTCGGTGACAGGGCGTTTTACTTAGCGTTGATTTTGATGGTCTTCGGTTTGGCTTCTTCAGCTTTGGGCAGGTGAATGGTGAGCACACCATCCTTCATGCCCGCGCTGATCTTCTCGCTGACGATCGGGTCGTTGATTTCGACGCTGCGGCTGAACTTCCCGGCGGGCATCTCTGAAAAGAGATACTCTGATTTCTCATCGCTGATTTCTTGATATTCACTATCGATCGAGAGCGTGCCATTGTTGAACTGGATGTTGATCTCATCGGTTGAAAGACCTGGCAACAAGGCGGTGAGGGTGTACTCGTTCTCATTGACTTTCATTTCCAGCGGGAAAGACAGAACGCGTTCCTGGTTGAAGGTGTTCTCCAGCATTCTCCTCATCATCCTGCGGCGGCTTTCGGCTATCATTTCTGGGGTGCGAATATATAGGGTCATTTCATTCCTCCATATCTTTTTCATAAATTTACACACATTTTAGGCGCCGGATATAAGAGGGTGATAAACAGATTATTAAAAGCGTATTAATATTCATTTCTTCTTTGAGGTTTCCTAGCTGTGGTATCATTCCGCCAGGAAGGAAGACATGGAAGATAAGATCACCATCATCGAAGGACCGCCACCGGTCTTTGAAAAAATTGATGACGGCTGGGCGCTGGGTCTCACCGAAAGCTCGGCCTATTATGGGATGGCGCTGACGCGGCTGCGCACTTTCAACGGACCGGCGCTGGTGGAACGCTGCCACCGCAGGTGGAACCGGCAGGAACCGATCTTCCTGCATTACCGCAACGAGATGGGGTTGGAGCAGCAGGTGCCCATCTTGGCGGCGCGAGCCAGCGAGGTGGATGAAGGGCAGGTGCTGTTCCTGTGGATTCGCTACCCAATGGATTCGCATGGTGACGAATGAAGCGATGAGTTGTAACAAAACCAAGCCCGGCATCACGCCGGGATTTTGTTCGTTAAAAACAAGAAACATCTGGGTGAGGGGGGCACCCAAATGTTTCTTACCCTTAATATACACCAGTCCGTATTCGATGGCAAGGGGTAAAATGAGGTTTGAATCTTAAAATTTGTGCCCCGGGAGGGACTCGAACTCTCAACCTAAGCGTTAGGAGTGCTTTGCTCTGTCCTATTGAGCTACCGGGGCGACAATGTGATTATATCATTGAGAAAACCGCTCTTCAAGAGAAAGAGAGGGATCTTTCTGTTATGAGCTTATCAAAAGAAAACACCCAGTTTGAACTGGAAATACTTGATTTCGCTTATGGCGGGAATGCTTTTTCCCGCCTGCCTGATGGCAGACCGGTCTTTGTGCCTTTCACCATGCCTGGCGAGCGGGTGCGAGTGAGCGTGACGACGGAATTTAAGGATTATTGCAACGCTCAACTGGAGGAAGTGCTTAAGCCTGCGCCCGGGCGCGTTGCTCCGCGCTGCCAGCACTTTACTGTCTGCGGCGGATGCCATTACCAGCACCTTCTTTACCAGCAACAGCTTGAGGTCAAACAGAGGATCGTGGCAGACCAGCTGCGGCGTATCGGTAAGATCACCGCACCAGCGGTTAACCAGATCATCCCTTCCGCCGATGAGTGGCAATACCGCAGCACCATGCAGTTCCATATTTCGAAGAACGGCAGGCCTGGTTTCCGCGCCGGTGATGGCAAGACTGTGATCGAGGTGAACGAATGTTATTTGCCCATTAAGGGTATTGATAAACTTTGGCCGAGGTTGGATATCGACGCGCAATCAGGCATCCGTCGTGTAATGCTGCGCGCCGGTTCAGATGGCGAGCTGCTGGCAGCCCTGGAAGGCGAAAGCAACCTGCCGCCTGAATTCAACCTCGATTTCCCTCTCTCCGTGCATTACTTGAGCAGCGATCGAGATTACCTGTTGGCCGGAGACGCGCACAACCTGATGACAGTGAATGGGGTGAACTTCATGGTTTCGCCGCGTTCTTTCTTCCAGGTGAACCTGGGGCAGGCTTGCAAGATGGTGAATTATGTGCTTGCCAATGTTGACCTCAATTCTGCGGTTAGCGCTCTTGACCTCTACAGCGGGGTCGGCCTCTTCTCTGCCTTTCTCGCCCCACGGGTAAAAGAACTCATCGCCGTTGAATCCTCTGCAAGTGCCTGTGACGATTTCGCCGCCAACCTCGACTTTTACGACAACGTCTCACTTTATGTGGGTGGCGCAGAGCAGGTTTTGCCTGGGCTGCGAATAGCGCCTGACCTGGTGATTGTGGACCCACCACGCGCTGGCTTGATGTTTAAGGTAGTGGATTACCTGGTCAACAGTCCGGTCACGCAGCTGGTGTACGTCTCCTGCGACCCGGCAACGCTGGCGCGTGATTGCTGGCGCCTGACGCAAGGCGGCTTCACCATCCGCTCCATTCAGCCATTTGACTTTTTCCCGCAGACCTATCACGTTGAGTGCGTGGTCTTCCTTGAAAAAAAGAAAAGATGAAGAGGTGGCTGTTTTTCGTACGGTTGAGTGGTTTTTGAACGATGGCCCTCTGTCTCCTGGTGTTCAGCGGCACAGCGGAAGGACCGCTGTGTGGGCGGGCGGCGGTTGCAGTGACTTTGACAAGATTTCAAGAAATTGTGTGATAATTGCCACGAGGTGGACTGGTTTGACTTGATTACCAGCGTTTCTCTACAGGAGCACAAAATGAAAAATGTGATTAAGTCGGTTATTGCTTTCATCGTGTTAAGTTTTCTGCTTTCTTCATGCAACCTGCCTTTCTTCCGCGGAGGCAGGGCAGAAGAAAACAACCCGCCGAACCTGACCCTGACCGCGTTATTTGATACCAGCATGAACATCCCACCGTCAATAACACCAGCGCTACCGACCTCCGTGGAAGTTATACAAACGACCCCGGCTGCAGTTCTTCCCACGCTGGCAGTCAATGATTCCTCCACTCCCAATCCCCTTCCTACTAATACTTCCGCGCCGCCCACCGCCGAGGTGCGCCAGCGCAGCGGTAAGTTGATGAAAGCCGCGTACCTGTCAACCCCTCCGGTGATGGACGGAACTTACGCGGAATGGGTGGACAAGACCTATAAATACGCCATCCCCTACGTGGTGTGGCAGCCCTCGAACTGGAAGAACATGGAAGACCTCGAAGGCGCCTTTGCCGCGGGGTGGGATGACAAGTACCTGTACATTTCTGTAAAAGTTACGGATGATGTATTAGCGCAGAATAAAAGCGGAGAATCCCTCTACCTGGGTGATTCAGTGGAGGTGATGATCGACGCAAACCTGGATGGCGATTTTTATGTGAATTACCTCAATGACGATGATTTCCAGTTTGGCATTTCGCCTGGCAACCCGGCGAAGGGTATCGACCCTGAAGTGTACTTGTGGTACCCTTCGGCACTCAAGGGCAGTAAATCGCAGGTGCTGGTGTCTTCGCAATTCGAAACCAGCCCCATCTACCGGGTTGAGGTGGGTATTCCCTGGTCCATGCTGGGCGTAAGCCCCTACAACGGTTTACACCTGGGTTTTGTTGTGTCGGTGAATGATAACGATAAACCCTCGGAAAATCTTCAGCAATCGATGATTTCCACCGCGCAACATCGGAATTTCCTTGATCCCACCACCTGGGGAGAACTGATGCTCGTCAAGTAAACGGGCGAATAAAAAACTGGCTGCCGACAGGCAGCCAGTTTTAAAAGAGGATAGAGGCCAGTTCAGCCCGGTACTTGCGTGTGAGCTCGGCTTCAGGGTCAAGCAGTTCCAGCAACGCGAGCAGTACGCTGCGGGCGAGGTCCTTACGATAGCGCTTATCCTGACGTATCACTTCGAGCAGGCCATCAATGCCGGCGAGGGTATTTCTGCGCTTGACCAGGCGTATTGAGTTGACAAAGACCGCGTCGAGGTCATTCTCCTGCGGCAGCTGGTCATCATCAATGTCCTGCAGCGCTTTTATCAGCGGCACAAGTTTTTCGGCGGCGTTGAATTCAGGGCTGGCGGGGAAATTTTGATAGAGCGAGCGCGCGGCGGCGCTGTTACCCTCCAGCAGATTGATTTTAATCATCCCTAAAAGGCTTGGGGAGTGGTTTTCATCCAAATCCAGCGCCTGCATAAAGGCTTCCATGGCTTCTTTCAGCTCGCCAGCGTGAAGCAGGCTGTTGCCTTTTTGCGCCAGCAGGTCAGATGGCCGAGGTGGAAGGATGCGGGCAAGAAACTCGCGCACCACATGCTCGGGGACCAGACCGGTAAAGTCAGAAACCTTGCGCCCCTGGCTGAATGCCATAACAGTGGGGATTGAGCGCACACTGAAGCGCAGCGCCAAGTTGGGGTTGGCGTCTACGTCTACCTTGGCCAACCTGAACTCTCCCTGTGACTGCTCAGCGAAACGCTCGAGCATGGGGGTGAGCACCCGGCAGGGCTTGCACCAATCCGCCCAGAAATCCACCACAACCGGGATGTTCTGCGAGTAGGCGATGACATCGTACTCGAAACTGGATTCAGTTACGGATATGATGTGCTCAGAGGTCATGCCATCTCCATGGTGTCGTATACAAATCCTCTCCCTCTGCGCCTTACTCCGAAGAAGGAGCTGAAGGATATTCGAGTTTGAGGATATTTCCGCGAATATCCAGTACCACGCGAAACCCCATGAGCCCCAGGTATGCCCTGGTTTCTTCAGGGATGCCGTGATCCAACAAGAATTCGTATTGCTTGTCGATATTCTTTAAAGATGCTTCAAGGATGGCGTGAGAAAAAATGTCATCCTGCCCGGTCATTTTCGCTGCCTGCGCAGCGATGATATCTTCGTTGCCTTCGACCTGTTTGAATAAAGAGCGCAGGATTTCCAGGTCGATGGGTCGGGATGGCACGTGGCGCTTAAACCCGGCATCATCAATGACGTAGCAAGGCTCGCTCCCTACAATCGCGGTGTCGACGGGGTGATCAAATTCATCGCTAATCAATCCTTTGAACAATGGTTCAGCAGCCATCATCATCTCCACCCTAATTATAAAGCATAGTGATGACGTGGAACACCGGTGAGCAATAGAAGAGCGGCTGAGGAGTTTTTTAAATGCTGATTTCGACCCGAGTACCGCCAACTTTACTGGCAAGCTGTTCTTCATAAGGCACAACGGGCAAGGTCCAGCGGTAAAGCCACCTGGCGGCTTCTGAAAACAGATTGATACAGCCATGGCTGCGCGGGCGCCCAAAATCGTTATGCCAGTAAGTGCCGTGAAACGCCACACCTTCTTCAGTGAAGTAACAAATCCAGGGTACACCTGGCAGGTCATACCCCCATGAAGAAGCCAGGCTGCCGTTGACCATGTGCCTTGAGGGACGTTTGTAATCCGTGCGGAAGCTACCGGTGGGCGTGAGGTAGCCATTGCGATATTCGGTGCCACTCGAACAGCGTAACATCTGCACGGGTGCATCTCCTTCGTAAGCCACTACAATCTGTTCTTTCAAGCGCACTTCCAGGCGCTTATCCTGAGCGTTCACCTCAGGAGATATGGGTTCCACCTCAGCCGGCGCGATAACACGCAGGTGGGCGGGGTTGACATAATATTTGAACCGGTAAAAGTCTTCCTGCACCTCGTACCAGTCATCCCCTCTGGCGTCTTGCAGAATGCCGGTGATCCAATGCGTGGAAGAGTAATACAGCCGATAGGCCACGATATTTTTTAGCAGCGGGTTCCAGATGGCGTCGGTGAAGGGCACGGTCACCTCCCCCAGCAAACCTTTCACGGGGATGTCTTGCCGGGTTTCATTCAGACTGATCTTTACCGGCTGCACCGACCCGGAATGCACGTATCCCTGCCCGTCAAGCTGATACCACACGCGGTTGTGACTGGGCTCAGAGGAGCTGACTTCCATGCGGGTGATGGGCAGCACCAGGTCTTTCCACAGGGTTTTCAAGGGTTTACCTTCTGCAGAAGGGGTGGGGAACATATCCACCTTGTTGGTGGTGATGCGGCCAAGCTGGGCAGCCGTGTCTTGCAGGCTGCGAGTTTGCGCGTAGGCGTAAGTCGTTGAATGGATGGCCAGCAAGGAAAGGATGGAGGCGCTGCTGAGCTTGAGGAACTCGCGCCTGCTCATGTTGCGCAGGTCTAATGCTTCTGCCATGTCAATAATGCACGCTGACCAAAGTACCAACGTCGGCGAAATCGTATAGCCAGGCGGCGTCGCTGGTGCGCATGTTCACGCAGCCATGGCTCATGGGGGTGCCGAAGTTGTTATGCCAGTATGTACCGTGAATGCCGTAGCCTCTATAGAAATACATCGTGTAAGGCACATCCGGCAGGTAGTAATCATCTCCCCGCATATCCGTGTAACGGTATTTCACATAGATCTGGTAATCACCGGTGACGGTTGGGTGCAGCCAGGTGCCCGTAGATACCAGGAAAGAAGCTACCATCTCATCACCATCAAAGGCGTAAAGCATTTGACTGCTCAAATTGATGTCGATCCAGTGCCCTTCATTGTCCGTGCGGATGGCAACCGGTTCTTGCGCAGCCGGCGGGTAGGTTGGCCAGGGGGTATCTGTGGGCAAGGGAGTGTTTGTGGCGGTGGGTGTGAAGGTACTGGTAGGCGTAAAGGTTGGCGTGGCGGTTGGTGTGGCGGTTGGGGTGGCTGTTGCTGTGGGTGTAAGGCTGGGCTTTACCAGCGCGTCCGCGGGGATGGGGGCAGCGGAACTGCGCGCGAGCGCAATCCAATTGGGTACAATGGCCCAGATCACGAAAGCTGCCAGCGCGATCAGCACGGCGACCAGCAAGAAAATCAGCCACTTGCGCTGGGTTTTTCTTCTCAGCACGGGTTTTCTTGTACCTGGCGTAACAGCCTGTTTCGCTGGCTGCGGTTGACCGGGTAGCTCGCCCTTTTCACGGGGAGCAGCCGCTATGGGACGAGGGCTTGCAGGCTGAGCGCCATCAGGTTTCGCGGCGCGAACGCGGATGGGCTGGGTCTCATCTGCCGCCGGACTTTGGGGCTGAGGTTTCGCGGCGGGAGTTTCCTCAAGAGAAGTTCGAGCGAGACGGTTGAGCGCCCAGCGCATGCCTTTGGTGGCCCACTCGCTGGTGGGGTTGATCGCGAGCGCCTTTTGCAGGTATTGGAGGCTGACCGCTGGTGGTGATGCCGCAGCCAGCAGCAACCAGGGCTCTTCGCGCTCAGGCGCGATCTGGGCAGCCTGGTGCGCCCACTGCCTGACCTCCGCGAAGTCGCGGTTTTTCAAAGCCGCCTGGGCGTTGAGAATGGCCTGCCTGTAAGCGGGAAAATCCTGTTTATTCATGGCACGGGAGTGGGCTGGACGAGGGTGACGTTTTCATTGCGAATGAAGCAAAGCAGCCCATTTACAATTCCCTGGGCGACCAGGTCTGCGTTTTCAGTTAAGCTTTGCCGGTCGAGGTTCAGGAAGCCGGTCTCGATGATAACCGCCGTGGTCGTGGAGTGGATCTCATCAAAGGCGTGATAATAGGTCATATCTTCTGAGGCCGCGTTGGGATGGTAGGTGAGCCCAGTTGTCTGCGCATACCGGTCAGCCATGCACAGGGTAAGGCGGGTGGCTTTATCAGGATACACGCTATGGATGGCGGCGGCTACTTTGAAGCCTGTGGCTTCATTGCTGATGAAATCACAGGTATCAGCGTGAATCGAAACCAGCGCCAGCGCCTTGTACTGTGAAAGCCGGTCGTCGAACTCCTCCAGCAGGTCGACTGTGTAACCCTCAGCCATGAGTTTTTGTTGCACCAACGAGGCGATTTTCAGGTTAACCTGCTCTTCGGTGAGCCCATCCGGGCATAAGGCACCTGAATCGTTTTTATAGTGACCAGAGACGATACCAATTGGCAGCGCAGGCGTTGCCGGCGTGTTCACCTGAACAGGAGCAGAAATGCGGGGGTTTGCCTGCCACGCCTGGAAGATGCGGTCAAACATCTCGCCAGAAAAAAGATTGTTGGGTGTGAACAGGGTAAAGAGCGAGGCTAATAGAAAAGCGGTGACGACGATCGACTGGATGCTGCTCCATATACGGAAGGGTTGATGGCTATCCTGTTCTTCCTCTTCCGACTCTGGCAATAGGGATTCCTCCTCTTCCGGCAGAGGTTCAAAGGGCGGCTCAACATGGTCAAACAATGAATCGTCGCTCATCCAATCACCAGGATAAATTATAGCAAGGTTTGTGCCAGATGAAGGTTTTTCCGCGCCGCGACGCTTGACGTAGGCCCGCGGCATGAGTATAAAAGGGAGAGGAGAATTAGATTATGTTCACTCGAAATGATCTTCGGCAGGTAATGAGACGCTGGCCCAGCGGAGTGGCCATCCTTACAACTTCAGATGGGCTTACGACGCATGGATTGAGCGTTAATTCTTTCACTTCTGTCTCTGTTGACCCCGAGATGGTAACAGTCACCCTGGCGAATACCACGCGCGCTAAACGCATTGTGGATAGGACCGGCCTGTTTGCCATCAACTTGCTTCCTGAGACACAGGCAGAACTCTCTGATGTTTTCGCCGGCAGAATACCAGAACATGCTGATCGCTTCGCGGGTGTTGAGACCACGCCTGGGCTCACCCAGATACCCCTATTAAAAGCCGCTTCTGCGCATGTGGAGTGCCGGGTCGTCCACACTTACGAAATGCCGCATTCTACCCTGTATGTAGCGGAAGTGCTGCGCGCGGAGAAAAACGCAGACGCGCCGCCGTTGGTGTACTTTAACCGGGAGTACCATAGGATACAGTAATGACCAATCCACTAACAGAAGAAGAAAAACACTACCTGCTCCAGCTGGCCCGGCGAACCATTGAACAGGCGTTAAAACAGGCGCCAGAACCTGAAATCGATTTAGGGATGCTCTCTGCAGCGCTCAAGGAACCTGGGGCGTCCTTTGTAACGCTTACCATCCGGCGTAACCTGCGCGGATGTATCGGCAGCCTGGAAGCCCGCCAGGCGCTGGCTTTTGACGTGCGCGAACACGCTCGCCAGGCAGCCTTTGAAGATTATCGTTTTCCTCCTCTCTCGAAGGCTGAATTACCCGCGACCAGCATCGAAATTTCAAGGCTGACTGCACCGCTTGACCTGGAATACCAACAACCATCCGACTTACCGCGAATTCTGCGGCCAGGCATTGACGGGGTGATCCTTCAAGATGGGTACAGGCGGGCGACTTTTTTGCCGCAGGTGTGGGAGCAGCTCCCGAATGTGGATGATTTTCTTTCACACCTCTGCGTAAAAATGGGTTCCCCGGCTGACCTGTGGAAAAGAAAAACGCTGCAGGTAAAAACCTACAGCGTTGAAGAATTTCATGAATAAAGGAAGTTCTTTTTCTCTCACTTCGAGAGTGATCTAGAAGTGGTGTGTTTCGACAACATTCAATACGAAAATCCTGCAACGTTTTTGTGATGGATCAGTGGTTTCAGGAAAGCAGGCTCTTATCAAAGCCAGTGCGTTTTCAAGCTTCTCGTCTTCGGCAACGCAAAGCAGGGTCGAAAGTCCTCTTCTGAGAAAACCGCCCGTCGAGGCGATGGTGGTGACGCGGTAGTCTCCGTGGGTCAGGGCGGACGTGACCATTTCTGAATCATCATCATTTACGATAGCAATGATCATTTTCATGACTATAACTCCTCGTAATGTTCGATCTCAAGGGCGAAAACGGTGGCGCCGCCCACAGTCACAGGGGTAGGCGCGGGCAGGGGCAGGGGGGCGCTTTCCAGCGGCACAGCGATGTATTCGATACGTTGGCGGCAGTTATCATGCAGTGCGTTTAGTATCTGCGGCTGCTGTTCTTGTGGAATGCCAATTATCAGCGTGGCGTTGCGCCGACCTAAAAAAGCGCCGGTGCTCGGCAGACGGATGAGGGATATATTCATATCGTTGAGGATATTTTCTACCAGGTCAGCGTCCTGCGCCTGGACTACCGCCATCAGCATGGTGTTGGGGGTGGATGCGGGTTGTTCACTCATCGCCCATCTCCTTCTTCCTCGCTCATTCCAGGGTTATCCTGCTGGTACCTGGCTGATTCAGGTATAAAACTTCTCCAGATTGCAGGTGAATTTCAGTCAGGTGATGCTTTAACAGCAGTTCCAACTGATTATATTGTACCGTAACTGGAGGTTGTTTTCCATCATAATGCCTGATGACCAACTCGCGGTTGGATAATTTCATCAGACCGTGCAGTCTAAGAAAGAGCGCAGTAGGCGCAAGCTCGGTTATTCGTGAGGTTGAACAGCAAGAACGGCTGCCCTGGTCAGATGGCCCTTTTCCCAGGTCTTTGAGAAAATGATTTTGAAACAACTGGTCAGCCTGGTCGAATTTGCCGTATCTCACCAGACCATCGATTACCATTGCAGCCAGGTAGGATGGGAGCAACAAACCAGGCGCTGGCTCTGATACCGGGAAGACAGCCAAACCATGGTCTGTTAGATAAGATTTGACTTTGGCGCGCGAGGTTATTCTGCGGGAGTCTTTTTCACTGAGAAAACCAGCATAACAGGCCATAAGCTCAAAAACGCTTGGGGAATTTTGGTCCACCAGGCTGATCTCTCCGCGCGCCCCCTCTGGCAGCCTCTTGACGCTTATCGATTCAATGAATTCAAATTCTTCGCGCGGAACGTAACAAAACGATGAACCGACTGGCTGAAAATCAGCGGCAGTGATTCTCTTCTCTAAGTAGGTGCCTGCTGCAAAACCGGTTAGACAACCGTTCAACTCGGCAGGAAGCCTTCCCTGGTAATCGAGCCGCAGGCAAATCTTCCCGGGGTGAGGTAGATTTTGTTTGAACCGGGGGAAGCCATCATTGTGGAAACTGGCAAGAACCAGCCTGGTGGTTCCCGGGGCAGACGGGTGGTTCATTCTGTCCGTGGGTTTCAACAAATCTGTTCCTGCTTCTGCCAACCGGGCGCGGATTTGTTCCAGCCAATCAAGCGCATCATTCATTTCTATCACGCGGCCAATGCGCAGTAGCTCAGATACCTCACGGTAAAGCAGCGACACCAGAAAAAGGTTGCGAGGATGCGCAAGCCTGAACCACAGTTCAACCAGGTCTGCCTGAGTATCGGGTGAATGATCATTAAATCCAAGTTGCAGCGGATGGGTCAAGGCGCTGAGAACCAGGCTCCCCGAGTCATCTAATACCACCCAGGTTTTTAAAAAAGCGAGCAGCTGGGGGTAGATACCCCTCAGCCAGGTGAAATCATCCAGGTAGGGCTGCAGCTCAGATACGAGCGAGGCCAGCATGGGTAATGATGAATGACCAGTAAGCGTATGGTTCACGCTGGCGCGGAGATCAATCCGACCGTTGGGTTGCTGAAGGTTGAGGAAATTTTGCAACAGCCCTTTGAGCGCTTCAGGGCGGCCTGGCAGGAGATTGTGAGCGAGCAGGTAGATTTCGGGCAGGGTCTGACCGTTCCACTCTGGCTGTGCGTCAAGGATACTTTCAGAAACGTGGTAGCCGAGATCTGGTGAGCGGTTGGCCACGTAGGTGATCTGGGTGTGCTTTTGCAGCGGGGGCATGAGCAACTGGTGAGTTCGATCCTGCGCATGCTGCAGTTTATCATCAAGCGCAGCTTGGGCAGAGGTGCAATGAACTTTCGAACCTTTATCGGCCATTTCTATTTTGATTTGTTCAAGCTCAAGCGCACTGGAAGAGAATTGACGCGCCTGTTGTGTGGAGGATTCAACAGAGGTGAGTGAAGCCAACGCCCACGTGACCTGGCGGCTGGTGCCTGGCATCAGGAGCATTTGATTGCCCAACCCTGGAAAATCGGTCAGAGAGGCCATTGCTCCACCGGTAAGGTAGAAAACCGGGCGAAGGTTGGCGCATTCTCCCTGCATGATGGTATTCAAGCCTGCCTGCGCGTGTTTCATGGGGCTGCCGCCTTGCAATGGCTGCAGATGAACGCGCCAATCAACCACTACTTTGAGCAAAGCTTGCCCCGTGTTTAGGCAGTTCATTTGACCAACCACCACCTGCGGGTGAGGAACCCAGACGCGGTATTCAACGTCTATGGATGGAAAAGGAGAGAAGGTAAATTTAACCAAACAAGTGGATGAAAAGGAAACCACCGGGTATGCGCTGAACCTGGCTGGGTCTTGAATCACCAGGTTTTCCATGGAGAATTGTGGAAAAACGTGCATGCGCGAGGCGCGTAACCCGTAAGTTGTGAGCAGTGATAACGCCTTTGGTTCTGCCAGCTCTGTTCCAATCGCCCAGCATTGATCATCCAGAATACCGGGTTTTCCAAAGCGCATATCCACGCAGAGAAAGCGGCAAATCGCTTGTGGTATGACTGAGGGTAGCATTAAATCTTATTGTATGAGTACACGCTCACGAGGTCAATGGAATTATAGTAGAATCAAGCCATGGCTGTACAGGATAAAGGTGTAAATGACAGATGATGTAAATACGCCGGCGGATGAATCCGCGGTACCCCAAAAACCCATCGACCCTTCCTTGCCGAACATTGGTCGTTTCCAGAACCTGCCGAATCCTGAAGAACCGCCGGGCTACACCTGGCAACTCATACAAGATCGCAGTCATTCTCAGGCGACTGTGCCGGTGACGCCTTCCAACGAGGAACAAGTGGCTGGCAGCAAGACGGAACCATTTTCACCTCCCGCTCAGGATGAACAGAACTCTCAGGGACCAAGCGGTGATACAGAACCCCATCGCCTGAGACTGCGAACTTCCGATACAAGCGGGGAAAAGGCTGAAAGTGAACATTTCGAGGACCAGCCGACAGTACCTGGCGTTTCATTACCCTCAATAACGAGAAAAGAAGAAGCTTATCCTCCCCGCAAGGTCGTTCCGCCAGCGGGGGGGCGCGATGGATTGCCGCGCAAGGTGGATGAAGTGGATTTATCCGCGACTATTGCCACCCCTGCCGCGCTCCAGGTGAATAGAACTGCAGAGAAAGCGGCGCGTAAACTGCCTGCCACGCCGCCTGCCCGAGTGAAGACCCCCACACTGAACAGGAGAAAACCCGCCCGTCCAAGGCAGCAAAAAAAACCGGGCTTTGATTATGGCGGCTGCCTGGTCAAGGTGGTTGTCATTCTGTTGTTTATGCTTGTGCTGGGTGTCATCTTCGCTGGTATTGTCTTTGTATATCAATACTACACCATCGCTTCCACTCTTCCCAGTGTGGAGGATATTCGCGGGCACGCGTCTCAATTTGAAACCACGCGCTTTTTTGATCGCAACGGGCAGGTTCTCTATGAAATGATCGACCCGAACGCAGGGCGTAGAACCTACACTCCGCTTGAAGATATTTCGCCGTATGTGTTGGCGGCAACCATCGCTACGGAGGACAAAGAATTCTACAATCACCCTGGTTTTGACCTGTTGGCGCTGGTCAGGGCGATGGTTACCAATTACACCAGCGGAGAGGTTGTTTCTGGCGCTTCCACCATCACCCAACAACTGGCGAGAACCTTATTCTTTACCCCCGAAGAACGGGTTGAAATCTCCTACCGGCGCAAGGCGAAAGAAATCATTCTGTCTTCAGAAATCACCAGGCGCTACACAAAGGATGAGATCCTTGAACTTTACCTGAACGAGATTAATTACGGCAACCTGGCGTACGGTATTGAGGCGGCCGCAGAGACGTATTTCAACACCACAGCGAAAGAACTTACCCTGGCTCAAGCAGCCTTTTTGGCCGGGTTGCCGCAGGCGCCAAGTGTGTATGATATTTTCTCGAATCGCGACATGACCTTGAACCGCAATAAGCAGGTTCTTACCGCCATGTACAACGTCAGTAAAGAGAAAGACTGTATCTATGTGAGCAACAGCCCACAGCGCATCTGTATAGAGGCGCAACAGGCTGCTGACGCCTATATCTGGATCGACAATTATGAGTTTAAGTTGAAGGCAAACCCAATGGTATACCCGCATTGGGTCACATATATTCGCTACCTGCTTGAAACCATGTACGATCCGCAAATGATCTACCGTTCGGGGTTCAGGGTATTCACCACGCTCGACCCACACTTACAGCTTGAGGCAGATCGTATTGTTAGAGAACAGGTGGAAGCGCTGGCAGACCGCCATGTGACAGATGGCGCGTTGGTGGCGATCGACCCGGAAAGCGGTGAAATACTTGCCATGACCGGTTCAGCGGATTTTTACAACGAAGACATCGCTGGGCAGATCAATATGGCGCTGCAACCGCGCCAACCCGGTTCATCCATCAAACCTCTCACTTACGCCGCCGCTTTTGAAAAAGGGTGGACGCCGGCGACTGTTTTATGGGATGTGCCGAGTGAATTTCCACCTTCTGGCGACCCGAACGACACACGTGACCCT
>JAAZNW010000068.1 GCA_012798065.1 Chloroflexota bacterium | reverse complement strand
TTTTATGGACAGCCGAAAACCAGCCCGTTTTGAACCGAGAATATCACGGTTGATCTTGTCACCCACAAATACTATGCTGCCGGTAGGTAAATTGAGCATGCGGGCAGCGTGGTAGAAGATCGAAGGGTCTGGTTTTCGACCGCCAAACTCAGAAGAAAGGACAACCGGGGATAAATAGGAATTGATACCGTAACGCCTCAGGTTAAAGGGCACCTGGGTGAGACTGTGCGTGTTGCTGATGCAACCCGTCAGCAGCCCCATCTCGCGGATCTGTAACAACACCCACGGTATCTCCGGCCGCATCTCGCGCAGAAAATAGCGGGTTTCATGGATGAAGCTGAGCTCTTCGGCGATCGGCGCCAGTTCGGCTTCGGAAATACCCAGGTCAGCAAAGACATACTTTGCCCAGATTTGATCAGAAGGCAGCTCAATAAAAGATTGCTGGTTCCACTTCTGATAATTGGCAATCCCGGAAGTGATGCGTTGGCAAAGATGTTCATCGTTCTCATCCACGCAAATGCCAGCTTTAGTTAGACATTCGCGGAAATGATAAGTGTTCTCAAGACGCAATCCCGGGCTGGAACGATAGGTTTCCAGGGTCCCGCCAACATCGAAGAATACAGCTTTAAGTTGCATAATCATCCTAATCTGGGCAATTGTTACTTATCCCCGGCCTAAATCCTACTTGGAGAGCAGGTTCAGGGCATAGAAATCACGGAACGCTGTGATGTTTTGATAGACGTACAGGTTCTCAAAATTCCAAACCTTGAGGTCCTTAAACGGCAAGGCATCGGCGATGGGTTCGATCGTCGGGATGGAGGAGTACTGCCCGACCTGATTCCACGGAGCAAAACCTTCCGCGCTCAGGATGAACTTGATGAACAGTTTGGCTGCATTCGGGTGCGGCGCCTGATTGATGACGGCAACGTAATTGCGCTTTTGAACGCCCACAACCGGATTTAGCGTTTCACAGGGTGCGAAGACCGCTTCGCCTTTCAACACGGCGCGGTATTTGGATAGGGGCAACCAGCCAATGTAGCTATCGGTCATGCCCAGGCTAGCTACTGCTTCGACAGTTTCATCGCCGCCGGGCGTTCCCACAGGTGAATTCTGAGCGAACTTCTTTAACCACAACCACCCAGCATCCGGAGTGTCCTCTTCCAGGGCTAAATCTGTCCCAAAGTAATCCTTGTAGGCAGCGGCTAACTCATCCGCATGAGTGGTGGCGCTGATGAGCATGCCCAGATCTTCCGCGCTGTTCATTGGATCTTTGATGTAAATCTTGCCGCTCCAGACCGGGTCTGTCAGAGCCCACCAGTTGTCAATCGGGCATGTATCGTTCAATTCGGTGTTATACACCCAGCCAAAGATCTCGGTGCTGGTTGTCACGATCGGTTCCTGAGATTCGGAAGGGATAACATCCGCCAAATCATCCGGGATAAATTTCCACAGGAACTTGGCAGGCATAAAATCACCCTCAATGTCTGGACCGCCAGCGCTGAGCCACACATCGCCGGTGAACGCACCAGCGTTTTGCTCTTCCCGCACCTTGGTGATAACATCTGCGCCACCCATATCCAGAGCTTCGATCGCGATCTCCGGGTAAAGCGCTGCAAAGGCTTCAGCTGCGGAGGCGACGCGTGAGGAGTTGGAGTAGACGATAACTGAACCCTCAAGTTTGGCAGCGGCTTCAATGCTTGCCCAGTCCTGAGCGTCAGGGGTATAATCCCCAAGGCCGGCGGCTTTAAGCCATTCTTCCTGCTCTGTTAACACCGGTTCAGGAGTATTGGCTACGGGAGCTGCCGGTTCTGTTGCCGGTTCGCTAGCTTTGGTCGGCTCGGCTGGGGCAGGCGCTGCGGTTGGTTGTGCGCAGCTCGCCAGCAAGATCAGTACCACGATGAATGCCACAAAACAATGCATTTTTTTCATTTCATGTCTCCTTTTATTTCTCTTTGAAAAAATTTGGCAAATTCTCCGGTTCGAACAATAGTTTTCATTTTGACTTCATCTTCACCTCCTGGTTTGGATGCGCTAAACGATGATATTCAACGATTAGGGGTTACCAATAAACCTCTACATCCCTAAGCCTTTTTGTAAAGTGCCCTTCCTGAAGCGGCCAACCAACAAGTTTCCTATCATGATCAATGAAATTAACAGGATAATCACAGCGTCTGCCTGTTGCTCGCTGCCATTTTCGGTGTAACGCATGGTAAGACTGGAAAGCACCTGTGTGGCAGGGGTTACCAGCAGGATGATCAACGACAATTCACGCATCGTCGATATGAAGGTTAGGAGAAAACCAGAAATGAATCCGCCGCTGGTAAGCGGGAAAATGATCCGGTGAAAACGCCGCCATGCATTTGCACCTGCGATGGCGGCTGCTTCTTCCAGTTCGCGGCCGACCTGCAACATGGAAGATACGCCCGTCCGGCTCGAGAAGGGCAGATTTTTCGCGACCGAAACCAGCACAAGCAAGGCAAAGGTCCCATACAATGCTGGAATGATGCCTACCGGTCTTGCGAACATTGAGATGTAAATCGCACCAAAAGCAATGCCCGGAATGACATACGGGACAAACGCAACCTGCTCAATCACCTTCGCCAACCAGGTATTCTTACCTTTGACGATGGAATAGCCCAAGATGACCCCCAGAATGGCTGTGATAAACGAAGCGGAAACAGCCAGCCTAATCGAATTCCAGGCAGCCTTAAATACCTGCGGGTTTCGGAAGATGCCTGGCAAACCGTCATTGAAATTCGGGTCGCTCGTTCCAATCCAATGATGCAAAGTGAAGTTGGAAAGACTGTATTCACCTGAATTCTTCATGAAGGTATTTAATAACAGCAGGACGAGCGGAAGCACAGCAATGATGAACTGAATGAGAACCACCAACCCGGTGACGGGGGCTTTCCACTTGCGAAGATTGGTTTTCCGAATGAAGAGGCCCCTGCCTCCGATCGTTTCAAAGCTCTTTTTCGTGCCAATCGCTCTCTGGTTGACATAAATACTGATCATTGCAAGTAAGATCAGCATGATTGCCAGAACGAATGCATCTGCGGTATCACCAATTTTTATGGTAGAGCGGATCATGGTTGAAAGCGTATAATAACGCACCGGAACGCCCAGAACGTTAGGGCCGCCAAAGGTGCCCATCACACGCGAGAATGTCATAATGAAACCGGAAAGAATGGCTGGAAGAATGATCGGAAAGGTAATTCGACGCAGAATTCGTGCCCGGCTGGCACCCATCATTGCAGCTGCTTCCTCAAGGTTTGAATCGATCGAAATCAACGCTGTGGAAACAAAAAGGAAAAAGAATGTGTAATAGTGTAAGCCGCTGCTGATGATGATGGGAACCGGCCCATAAGCCAACCAATTCGGCGGCCCCTGGCCAAATAGATATTCCAGCAAACCAGGAGTGCCTCCCATGGTTCGGTTCTTGAACAGCACCGTCCAAGCCATGGCGATCGTCCACGAGGGCATCATATATGGCACAATTGCCAGGTTGTTGATAATGTTTCTGCCGGGCATATCGGTTCGAACCACCAGCCAGGCCATCATTGCACCCAGGAAAAAGGCGAACAGCGTAGCACCAGCCGAAACAACCAGCGAGTTCCTTAAAGGCGTGTAAAGAATAATCTTACTGATCTTAGAGAACAACATGCGAGTCCAGTGATAAAGAGTAAAATCACCCTGTTCCACACCCTCTAACGTCATCAGATCTTTCTTCTCGACCGTCAGCGTTGTTTCAACCATTCTGCCCAACGGAATGACAATCAGATAGACCATTAAGATAAGCATGAGGATTGCAAGAAATACATGCGGAGTGGCCAACCAACGAAAGAACCGGCGCAACAAGACAGGAAAGGACTGTCCGGCAGGTATGTTTGTGCCTAGTTTCATGCGTTTCATGGGGTGCTCCTTAGGCCATTGAGAGTGCGTCCAACCAATCGCAATTAATCGTGAAGATGTCAGTTAGGCTTTCATAATTGGATTATATGTAAATGCACTTACATTTGCAGATTTTACAGCAAAAATAATATTTTTGCAAGTATCCATTCTCATTTAGAGTAATGAGGATTCTTCAAGCCTGCATCAGAGCAGTACTTGATAACATCCGCAGCAAGTGACAGATAGCCCGGAGCCTGGTGAGGATGGATTTGGATTGAATCCTTTTCTATTTTGATAAATCGAAAGTTAGTTTGTCAACCTGCGCATTCTTGGGATCGATGCATTGAATTCTTTCGAACGCGTGCACGTCCACGTTCGATCCTGCCATCGAGTTTGGGCGAACGGGGAGGAAGAACGGATAACTTCATATCCAATTGCTAACAGGGTTCCTTATTCACCTGTCGGCAGAGAATACAGCTCCTCGATCGTCATGCCAAAGGTATCTCTTACGTATTGCACCATCAGGTCCACGGAGTGTTGATAAACGTCCTCGATCGCAGGGTCGTTGTAGGCTTTGATGAAGTATTCCTCCACGGTTTTGTCATTGTAACTGCACCAAATGTCGAGATGCTCGCCTGTATCAATATAATACTCAAAGCTACCACCGCCCTGGCTGTTATCGTCCACGCCGGCGATAAACTTCCTTTCAACCGCGTGCCAGGTGACAACAATGCGATATTCATCACTGATGGGAGTGAAAAAGCGAACGTCGAACTCCTTCTCCCCCCATTCGGGGCGGTGGACTTCCATGTTGACGTCTTTTTCGCCGCGATATTCATATAGATAGACCGCGTTGGGCTCATCCGCGTAAAAGCCCAAGTTCATGAGAGTCGGGGGCGCATAGGGCAGCGCGTACAACCTGTCAGCGGTCATGCCGAAAGTATCTTTGACGGTATCGTTAAAAATTCGCATGGGCGCAAGCAAAGGATCCTCGCCTTCCATGACCTCGAATGCCGCCAGCACCACCTGTTCGATACTCGCGCGTTCATCTTCACTGATGTTGATGTCACCGCTGGGGGCGTCGTAGACGTAGTTCACGAGTTGTTCGCCTTCTTTGTTTATCATGAAGACGTAGGCGTCGAGATCGCCATAGTATCCCAATAACACCTTGTGACCGCTCTCCGTATACATTGAAGTGCGGATCGTATTGGTGTGCCATTCCTCTTGAGGTTGCCCCCAGGCGGCATGGTGGATGGTGAAGGAAGCATTTTCACTATCATAGAAGGCCTGGTGGTTGTTGACGTCCAGGTTGAATCCGAGTTCGGCCAGGGTTGTAGCAAAGAGGAAATCCTTAACCTCAAGGTTTGGATAGATGGTCTCGAGGGGGGACAGATCCTCAACGGAGGAGTTTGCCAGATAGAGCTGGCGCAGGTTGGTCAGCCCAGCCAGGGGAGTGGGGTCGGTGATGGTCGAGTTATCCAGCAAGAGAACCTGTAAATTGACCAGGTTCGAGAGCGCACTGTAATCCTTCGCATTGCTCCCTGAAAGAATCAGCACCTTAAGCTTGGTCAATCCCTCAAGTGGAGATAAATCGGCGACTGGGTTACCAGCCAGCGACAAGGCGGTGAGGTTGGTCAGCCCAGCCAGCGGCGAAATATCGGTGAC